>NZ_CP058990.1:2368789-2727579 GCF_019021925.1 Cellulophaga sp. HaHaR_3_176 | reverse complement strand
GCCATAACTATTTTTAATGTATAACATTGGAATACTTAATACAGCAACAATAAATACACATAAAAACATTGAGCTATTTAGTAAGTGCATAACCCCATGGAATTTGGTTTTAAATGGGATATGTTTAGCAGAAACAACACTAGTTACAGATTTTCTAAAGTTTTCAGCACCACCTTTATTCCATCTAAATTGTTGAGAACGAGCAGCACTAATTACTACAGGAAGCTCTGCAGGAGTTTCAACATCTTCTAAATATTTAAACTTCCAGTTTTTAAGTTGTGCTCTATAACTTAAATCTAAATCTTCAGTTAAAGTATCACCTTCCCAGTTACCAGCATCAAGAATACATTCTTTACGCCATATACCAGCAGTACCATTAAAATTAATAAAGTGACCTTTAGCATTTCGCCCTACTTGTTCTAATGTAAAGTGAGCGTCTAAAGCAAAAGCTTGTATACGTGTTAATGTAGAATAGTCTCGGTTTATATGTCCCCAACGGGTTTGAACAACACCAATTTCTTCATCTTTAAAATAAATAACTGTTTTTTTAAGCCAATCGGCAGATGGTAAAAAATCAGCATCAAAAATGGCTATAAAATCACCTTTAGCAATTTCTAATCCTTCTTTTAATGCTCCAGCTTTAAAACCAGATCTATTTGTACGTGTAATATGTACAATATCTAAACCAGTTTCTTGAAGTTTTTTTACATGTTTAGCTGTTTCTATAACAGTATCGTCAGTAGAGTCATCTAAAACTTGAATTTCTAATTTGTTAGAAGGGTATTCTAATTTTGCAATGTTTTCTAATAAGCGATCCATTACATATTCCTCATTATAAACAGGAAGTTGAATAGTAATATAAGGTATTTCTTTTGCATCTAAAAGATTGAATTTAGCTGCAGTTTGATTTTGTCTTTTATTACCTAAATAGTTGATCAATAGATTTAATTGAGCAAGGCTATAAAAGAAGATTAACAATAATGAAATACTGTAAATTACAATAATGATGTAGGAAACTGTTAGAGTCATTTTATTTTAAACTATATTTAAAAATCCAACTTAAGATTTTTACGCCTGCAAATATACTACCTTTTACTGTACCTGACACTTTTGATATGCCAATTCTTTTTTTATAACGTACTGGTACTTCGGTATATGTAAATTTCTTTTTCAAAACTTTCAATTGCATCTCAACGGTCCATCCATAAGTTTTGTCTTGCATGTTCAGTTCGAGTAGTTTATCGTATTTCATAGCCCTAAATGGACCTAAATCGGTAAACTTTGCACTGAAGAATAATTTCATTAAAAAAGTAGCAAGCCAATTTCCAAAAATTTGTTGAGGAGTCATCGAGCCTTCTTCTCTTAAATTCTCATCCCTGGCTCCAATAACCATATCTATGTTGTCATTGAGTATTGGTGCAATAATTTTTGTGAGCTCTTTTGGGTAATCAGAATAATCACCATCTATAAAAACAACTATATCTGGTTTTTTAGATTGTTTACGGATATGCTCCATACCAAGTAAACAAGCGTATCCGTAACCTTTTTTTTTCTCTGTAAGTACTGTAGCACCTGCTTTTTTGGCATTGCTAGCCGTATCGTCTGTAGAGTTGTTGTTGACTACAATTATTTCAGAAACAATGTCTGGAATTTCTTGAATAACATGAGCTATGGAATCAGCCTCGTTAAATGCGGGAATAATAACTTTAATATGGGTCATTATTTTAAATCAGAAAGTTTGTTGTCGCTTTTAAAACTTGAGAAGCTAAACCATTCATTAATTTTTTTTCCATTTTCATATTTTTCAGCAGAAGAAAGTTTTTCATTAATGTACTTTAAACAGTAACCATTTTTAACTCCTTCACTTAATTGACACTTGTGATTAATTTGACCATTAGTATCAAAAAACAACCACCATTTAGATTTTTGACCGTCTATATAACTTCCTTGTTGTTTTAATTTACCGTATTCATTATAGTAGTGCCAATATTTTATTTTTTTATTTTCATCATAATGTCCCTCTTCTGAAATTCTACCATTCATATAGTAGAATTTCCAATAACCACTTTTTTTTCCATTATCAACCCAACCTTCAGATTTTAGTTTTCCAGTTTCGTAATATTTCTTGGAATATGTTTTTGCAGTTGCATTAGTGCAAAATAAAGCAAAGACACAAACATAAAAAAAAGCTTTTAAATACATTATTGATTATTTCTTGTTTACTAAATCCATTAAATCTACGTCATTACCAAGTAAAACTTCAGTAGGATTTATACGACCTTCTTCTGGTCCATTTTCTAATTTTAAAACTCCTCTAGGGCAAACAGCAGAACATACACCACAACCTACACAACTAGATCGAACAATGTTTTCTCCTTTTTGAGCATAGGCTCTAACATCTATACCTTGTTCGCAATATGTTGAACAGTTACCACAAGAGATACACTGACCACCATTAGTTGTAATTCTAAAACGAGATTTAAAACGTTGAACAAAACCTAAATAAGCTGCAAGCGGACAGCCAAATCTACACCAAACTCTATTACCAAATATTGGATAAAACCCAGTACCTATAACTCCAGCAAAAATAGAACCAATTAATAAACTGTATAAATTTTGAATGCTTGAAGTTTTTATACCTAAAACGGTACTAGTTTCAGCAAAAAAGCTATAAAGTGTTAATATTGTCATACCCACGGCAAAAACTAATACACCATGTATTAACCAACGTTCTACTTTCCATGAAAAAAGTGATTTACTAGAATGTTGTCTGTAGGGGTCACCTAAAGTTTCAGCTAATCCACCACATCCACATACCCATGAGCAGTACCATCTTTTACCAAAAAAGTAAACCATTACAGGTACAACAACCAATGTTAATACAATACCCCAAACTAATATAAAAAGCCCAATTCCTCCACTATTTAATAGGTCTTTTAAGTTCCATTGAAAAAAGAAATCATAATCTAAAGGAAAAGCATTTTTAAAATCATAATAAGGCATTTGTAAACGCACCATTATTTCAGGTATAAGAAATGCAAATACAATTTGAAAAAACAGTACAGATGTTGTACGTACCATTTGGTAAACGTTATGGCGATATTTTATATACATCCGTACGGCCATAACCGACATAACTACGCAATACATAAACCCATATACAAACCAATGGCCAGCTGGGTTTCCGCTTAAACTTTCACTTATAGGATCTACTACGAAGGTCCAGTTTACTGCGTATTCTGAAGCAAAATAAAGAACTAAATAAAAAGAAACTAAGAAGATGAAAACCATCCATGCGATCCAGCCTCTGCTAGTTGCACTATCATGATAAACACCGTCATTTTTAATTCCTTTTTTACCTAATAAAATTACATTAGGCAATATAAATAGTAAAGCACCTATAATTCCTAATCCAAAAGATAAAAACCACATTATACCTTTATGATTAGCGATATAGCCAGTGCCTGATTTTTTGCCAATAAGGGCCGCCATATCACTAGAGCTAGTGTATATTTTTTTATCGTACTCTTTGTTTTTTACATGGGTTTCATTAGCAATTTTTAATGCATTACTAACTTTGGGCGACAATTGCTGCATGCCGTTAAATTCTTTCCCGACAACATTTTTTTCAATGTTTTGGATAAAAACTTCGCTTTTGATTTTTTTATCTGAAATGATTTGATCGAATGAAGTTTGGTCTACTTTAAAAGTACCAAGTAGAGGTAAAGCGGTAAATGTTGCTAAGCCTAGTAAAAAAATCACAAGGCCAATATTTTGAATTGTTTTCATAAATTTATCTTATAGCTATTAGGCTTTGCTAAAAATTCTTTTCCAGCTTTTCTTTTTAGTGTTGATGTTTGTTTCAAATTCTGTATTAAATTTTGATACTATTTTGTCTTCATATTTTTTGAAGAATTCAGGGTCAAAATTGGCATCTTTTAGATATTCCATTACATAGTATACATCTTTGGATTCTGTTAACCAACGATCAAATATTTCATGTCTCATCCGTATACCAAAAGTGTTAATGCCTAAAAATTGTTTGCTCTCTTTATGGTATGCAATTGTAATACATATTTTTTCAGATGAATCTCTCCAATGAAAATGGGCTTCATCATCTTTTTTACTTCTTTCACTAAAAACCCAACCATAAGTCTGGTATTCAACATCTAAAAATTTGGCAGAATTAAACCAATGTCCTGGTTTATACTCTGTAGGTTTGTTGCAAATGGTTTGAGCAAGAGTTTCCCCCATCATTCGGCCTGTATACCATACAGCTTCAATAGGTCTTCTACTTCCAATGCCTTCGTGTTGTTCAGCACAATCACCAATAGCATATATATCTTTTATATTAGTTTCTAAAAGTCTATTTACTTTTACACCTCTACCTAATTCAATGCCAGAATCTTTAAGAAAATCTATATTTGGTGCAACGCCAGCAGTTAATCCTACGACGTTACAATCAATAATATCGCCTTTATCTGTTCTTATAGCTTTAGCACGACCATTTTCATCAGAAATAATTTCTTCTAAATTAGTATTCAAACGTAAATCTATATGATGTTCTAAAATATGTTCATTTATTAACTGCGATTCTCCTTTTGGAAGTACGCCGTTCCAAAAACTATCTTCTCTTACTAAAAATGTAACAGGTATTTTTCGGCTTCTTAACATTTCAGCCATTTCAATACCAATAAGTCCACCACCAACAATTACAGCTCTATTACATGTTTTATTATCTGGTGCATTTTCTTCAAGTTTTTCAAGATCTTGTTTAGAATATAACCCTTGTACACCTTTTAAATCTTGCCCTGGCCAACCAAACTTATTAGGTTTAGACCCTGTTGCTAGAATCAATTTATCATAAGATATAGTGGTACCACCTTTTAACTGTAGGCTTTTATTTTCGTGATCTACTTTTTCTACAAAAGCGTTAAGTAAATCAATTCTATTTTTTTTCCAAAACCAACTTTCGTAAGGCTGTGTGTGTTCAAATTTCATGTGCCCCATGTATACATACATTAAAGCTGTTCTCGAGAAAAAATATTCGCTTTCGGCAGATATAATCGTAATCTTTTTATCGGATAATTTTCGAATATGTCTAGCGGCTGTTACACCCGCTATTCCATTTCCAATAATGACAATGTTTTCCATATGCTTTGATTGGTTGTTTTGGTTGAGTCGTAATTAATTCTTGAAACTTAACATGGATAATGCATTTAATTTAAGTTTTTTTAAAAACATTTCTGTTATAGAATTGTGATATTCTTTATGTCTATTTGAATATTCAAGATTAATAAATGTCGATTATGTTAGCATTTTGAAAATGTACCGACTAATTTCTAAACGTCAAACAAATAAATATCGTATGAAAAAGACTATTAATATAATGTTAATTTTAATAAGTTTTAATTTTATTTACTCACAAAGTTCAGATGACTTCCTTAGTAAGTCAGATAAATTTTTAAAAGAGTATGTTAGTAATGGGAAGGTTTCTTATTCAAGAATTAAAAAAAATGATACTAGTTTAAAGGAGTTAATGGATTTAGCTTCAGGTATTTCAGTATCAAAAGCAAATGCCTTAGAGTATCAGTCATTTTGGATAAATGCATATAATATTGCAGTTATTAGTGGTGTTGTTTCTAATTATCCTATAAAATCACCTTTAGATGTGCCTGGTTTTTTTGATAAAGTAAAATATAATGTTGGAGGAAAAAATATTACATTAAATGATATTGAAAATAAAATGTTAAGGGCTGTTTTTCCTAACGAAGCTCGTTTTCATTTTGTTTTAGTCTGTGCTGGGTTGGGGTGTCCTCCTATAATTAATGAAGCTTATTTACCATCTAAATTAAAAAGTCAATTGGCACAGCAAACAAAAAAAGCATTAGATAACCCCAATTTTATTGTAGTAGAAAAGGGTAAAGTAAAAGTTTCGCAAATATTTGAATGGTATAAGGTTGATTTTGAAAAAAATGGAAAGACAACCGCAGATTTTATAAACAAATACAAAACACAAAAGTTGCCAGAGGGTTCTAAGATTAATTATTACCCGTACGATTGGACTTTAAATGAAGCTAAATAATAAACCAAATTATGAAAAACAAAAACTTTATAGCAATAGTATTATTAATGTTAACGATTACTCTTGGCTTTTCTCAAGATGATGAAGAAAAAAGTAATATTCAACAATACACTCCTTCTAAGTTAATAGGTAAAGGTCAAATAGATTTAAAGTGGTTCAACAATTTATACACTGAAACTAAAAGTACTTTTGTAGAAGGAGATATACCTAGACAAACATTTTTCACCTCTACGTTAGAAGCTTACACGGGAGTGGGAAGTAATAAAAGGTGGAATTTAGGTGTGATTTTAGAGTTTAAATCTAATGTTATCAATGGTAGGGATGCATTAGATGTATTTAAATTTGATGGAGAAAATTCTTCAGCTCGTTCGGGTCTAACATCAATTGCTCCTTCAGTAAAATTTGTGCCTTTTACATCGGTTAGTAATTTTAGTATTCAAAGTTCTTTTTTCATTCCTTTAGTTGATAATGAATCTGAAAACGGAGTTTTTTTAGATCAAAAAGGGTATACATGGCAAAATCGATTTTTTTATGATTACACTTTTCCGGGTGATAAATGGCAATTGTTTTCTGAGTTAAATTCTGAGCTTCATTTTGGTGATAAAAATGAAAGTTTTGCCAATAATAGTTTGGGCTTGACGCCGGGTGTGTTTTTAAGCTATTTTCCTTCATCTAAATTTACAGTTTTAGGATTAGCACAGCACTCACAACGAATTGATTTGGGTAACGATTTTGCACAAGATTATACTGCAGTTGGTGGTGGTGCAAAATATCAATTAACGAAAGCTTTAAATTTAGAGTTGTTATATACCAACTTTATTAGGGGAAATAACACAGGTTTAGGAGAAACTTTTAATTTAGGTTTACGCGGTATCTTTTAAAGATTAATAAAATTATATACCCTATTTTTGATTCGTTAATTACAAACGATGAAAAAAATAGGGTTTTTCTTTTTGTGCCTACTACAACTTTCTTGTACCAGTCAAAATAAAAAAAAAATAAACGGAGTTAGTTTTGTGTCTTCTCGAATTGAAGTTGTGCAAGATCACGTAAATAGTGTTGTAAATTTAAATTCAAACCATGCTGCAGTAATGCCTTTTGGTTTTATAAATGATATTAATTCTCCTGAAGTTAAGTTTAATACCGAAAGACAATGGTATGGAGAAACCAAAAAAGGAGTAAGTCAATATATTGATATGCTTAACAAAAATGGCATTGAAATAATGTTAAAGCCTCAAATATGGATTAGAGGAGGTGAGTTTACTGGAGCTCTTGAAATGAAAACAGAAGAAGAGTGGCAGGTTTTAGAAAGCACTTATAAAAAATTTATAATTACTTACGCAGAACTTGCAGCAGAAACTAATGTTGAAATTTTTTGTGTAGGTACTGAATTAGAAAAATTTGTAGAAAATAGGCCAACGTATTGGAAGCAATTAATTAAAGAGATTAAAGAAATTTATAAAGGTAAATTAACCTACGCTTCTAATTGGGATGAGTACACTAAAACAACTTTCTGGGAGGATTTAGATTATATAGGGATTGATGCTTATTTTCCACTTTCAGAAGAACAATCACCATCTGTAGAGTCGCTAAGAAAAAGTTGGCAACAATGGAAGGTAGGAATAGAGAAAATAGCGATAGCTAAAAAAAGGCCAATTTTATTTACTGAATATGGGTATCGCAGTATGGATTATACTGCTAAAAAACCTTGGTTGGTAGACCGTAATGAAGAAAATGTGAATTTAGAAGCGCAAGTGAATGCTACTAAAGCGATTATTCAAGAGTTTTGGTCTGAAGATTGGTTTGCAGGAGGCTATGTTTGGAAATGGTTTATAGACCATAAGCAATCTGGCGGTAATAACGATAATAGATTTACACCTCAAAATAAACCAGCAGAACAAACACTTAAGGAGTTATATAAAATATATAATTAAGAAAACCATTTTGATTTTAAAAAAGGTAATAGTGCCCATTTTTATTATGTTACTGATGCTATCAATTGGTAAATTGTATGCGCAAAATAATACCGTTGTTGAAATAGAAATAGTCGGCTTAAAAAAAATTAGAAAATCATTTATTAAAAAAATAATTGTATCTAAAGTTAATGTTAAATTAGATTCAGTTATAATTGAAAAAGATATTACGCGATTAAAGCGACTTCCATCAATATCAAACACAACATATACTTTAGTTCCTTTAAAAAAAAATACCTATAAGTTAGTTTTTAAAGTTGAAGAAAATTTTACTTTAATACCTTTTGCGAATCTCTTTAGTTCATCTAATGATGAGTTTGCTTTTAGAATAGGCTTACAAGAATTTAATTTACTGGGACAAGATATTACTTTAGGTGGCTTTTATCAATATGATAACTTTAGTTCCTATGGGGTAAACTTTGAAGCACCTTATTTATTTTCGAATAAATTAGGGTTAGCAATAAATTATAATGATTTAACTACTGAAGAACCTGTTTTTATTGATCAAGAAACGGCAAACTATAAATATAATAACCACGGTATTGAAATTTTGGGCCTTTACGAGATAAATTTTAATAATAGATTAGCTTTCGGTTATAGCTTTTTTAATGAAGATTACCAATATATATCTGGAGTAACAAAAGATAATGTTCCACAACAATTGAAGGTAAATAAACATTTGTATAAATTTTTATATAATTACGATAATGTACATTATCAACATCAATATTTATCAGGGTTTAAAAGTGCTTTAAATTTTCAGTATGTAGGTAGTAAAGATGAAA
The DNA here is from genome assembly GCF_019021925.1 of Cellulophaga sp. HaHaR_3_176. Taxonomy (NCBI): domain Bacteria; kingdom Pseudomonadati; phylum Bacteroidota; class Flavobacteriia; order Flavobacteriales; family Flavobacteriaceae; genus Cellulophaga; species Cellulophaga sp. HaHaR_3_176. The sequence goes on along the minus strand of NZ_CP058990.1, from coordinate 2,718,736 downwards.
ATTTACAGCCATTCTTTATCGGATTTAATGATTTTAGCTATTTTAAAAGAATAGGAAAGAAAGGGAATTGGGCAAATAGATTGCGTTTAGGCTTATCTAGCAACCCAAAAACACCATTTGCGCCATTTACTTTAGATAATAATTTAAATATTAGAGGTGTAGGTAATAGTATTGATAGGGGTACAGGGGCGATAGTTTTAAACACTGAATATAGATATACTTTAATTGATAGAAATTGGTTTGTGCTACAGAGTAACGCTTTTATAGATGCAGGTTCTTGGAGGGATCCAGGAGGAGGTTTTGATGATTTTACAAGATCAAATAATATTAGAGTTTATCCAGGCTTAGGTTTACGTTTCATTCATAAAAAAATTTTCAATGCTATTTTTAGGCTAGATTATGGATATGGTATAACACCTAATGAAACTAACGGAATTGTATTTGGAATTGGACAGTATTTTTAATAATATTTGTGAAACGACACATGGTATGATTTTCAATAAATTTTTTGTTATTCCTTTTTTATTTTTTGTGTCAATAAGTGCTTTCTCTCAAGAGATTATTCAAACTTTTAAAGCTAAAAAAGGAGATGGTATTGTTTCTGTTTTACAAGGAGAAGGACTGGATGTAAATACAAATTATCAAAAATTTATAGATTTAAATAAAGGTAAAATAAGCAAGGGTAGTGAGCTTAAATTTGGAGTTACATATACACTTCCTCAAAGTGAAACATCTTTTAATAGTATGGGCAAGGTTATCAATCTTTCTGAAAATGTCGATACTCCTATTTTTAATACAAGGTTGCAGTCTTTAACAAAAAAAGATAGTACACTTAAAAAAGCAGTTTACTATTTGTTATTTGATGTATTTGACTCAGAAAATTTATCTGTTTTAAAAAATACATCGAGTGTTAAAAATCAAGTTGTTTATGGTATAGCTCAAGAGCTTTTAGAAAAAGGGGCACGAGTTTTTATGTTTGATTCTGATGATTCAAATAATTTAAACCTTGGTGATTATGTAGCAGCCATAAATAAACGCTATTTAAAATATAGCGATGAATATCAGCGATTATTGGTTGTTAGTATAGATGGTGCTAAATTTAATAAGGCAATCATTTCTGTTGAACACCATGATAAGAGTATAGAAAGTAAACAATTTGCTAAAAATTTAGAAAATATTTTTAAAGTCCAAAATAAAGTTTTCATCGATAAAACAAATTTGTACATAGCTAACAATGCTTTACCAGCAATGATTTTTGTAAAGGTTGATTATATAAAAAATAGAAAGCTAGATGCTAAAAATGCAACAATAGAGAAGAATAAATTTGTAGGCAAGGTGACTACTGGTATGCAAATTGATTACTCTACTGTAAATATGGAAAATTAAGATTAAACCATATTCATAAAATACTTTATAGAAAATATTTTTAAAATTAGATTTTAATTAAAACATGAGATTAGCTGTTTTTTTAGTAATTACCTTTTTTGCGTTCAGCAACGTTAATAGTCAAGATACTATACTGTATGCAGTAGCTGAAAAAGGTGATGGAATTTTATCGTTATTACGTAAACAAGGTGCAAATCCTTATGATGTTTACGATGAATTTGTTTCCGTAAATGCAGATAATCTCAGAGATAGTGTGCACCTTTACGAGGGGAGAACATATGTTATTCCGATAAAAGCAGAAGATTTAAATGTAAAGTTAGATGTTGAGACAAAAACAATAAAAGGATTGTCTTATGATATTTTTGGAAAAAAATATGCTGAAGTAGATTCGAAAAGTACACGTTTAGAAGGAGCTGTATATTATTTGATTTCAGGTCATGGTGGTCCGGACCCTGGGGCGATGACAACCTATGTAGGTAAATCTATTTCAGAAGATGAATATGCCTATGATGTAACTTTGCGTTTGGCTAGAGAGCTAATATCGCATGGGGCGATGGTTTATATAATTGTTAGAGACCCAGATGATGGTATTAGAGATGAGCGTATTTTAGAGTTAGATTGGGATGAGGTAGTGTACCCAAACAAAGTAATACCACTGAATCAGGTAGAAAGATTAAAGCAACGTGTTGATGTTGTTAATCAATTATATAAAGAGAATAAAGGAAAATATCAGCGTTTAATTGTGACTCATGTAGATAGTAGAAGTGTGGGACAAAACATAGATGTGTTTTTTTATCATCATGAAAAAAGTAAAAACGGTAAAAAATTAGCAGAAAGTATTCATAAAACATTTGAAGCTAAGTATAAAAAGTACCAACCTAATAGAACCTATTCTGGTACTTTTGAGGATAGAAGCTCGTTATATTTAGTTAAAAAAACACATCCTGCAATGACTTTTATTGAAATTGGGAATATAACAAATGAAAAAGATCAGAGAAGAATTTTAGACCCAGATAATAGGCAGGCACTTGCGAAATGGGTAAGCGAAGGTGTATTGTTAGATTTTGAAAAGTAGGTTTAGCTAGCTATCTTTTTTCTGTAATATTCATACAATTGCTCAGGCCCAGCACCTAGGTAATTTTTTAGATGAATAATTCCAAAGTGATATTGTAGTATATATTTACCGCGTTCATCATACCTTCTGGCAGACGTTTTAATTTTAAAAGGAAGAATTTTAAAATCAGCTACTTTATAAATTCTACAAATAAATTCATTGTCCTCATATACTTTATAGTTTTCATCAAAACCAGCAGTTTCGTTAAATAGTGTATTGGTAATAAATAAAGATTGGTCGCCACCTCTGCATAAAGTGTGATTTACTTTAGTGAACCAAGCAAAGAAGTTTAAAAAACGGCTGTTAGAGTCAAATTTCATTTCAAAACAACCGACATTATTTCCTTTTTTTACCGCTTCAATAATTTGTAAATCATAGTTAGTAGGGGGGAAAGTGTCTACATGTAAAAAATAAAGTATATCACCTTTTGCATGTTTGGCACCTACATTGAGCTGTTTAGCTCTACCTCTTTCTGAATAGAGAACTATAGCCCCCATTTTTGAAGCTATTTTTGCAGTTGCATCTGTACTACCACCATCAATGACAATTATTTCTAAAATAGATTTAGAACTACTATTTGATATTAAGTAATCTAAAATACGAGCAATTGAAGCTTCTTCATTCAATACAGGTATTATGATGCTTATTTTTAAATTATTTGATTTCATTTAAGCTCCAGTCATATACTAAATAGTTAACATCTGCTTTAGTGTCAATTTTAACTTTAGTGTAGGGTTGAATGTACTCTATAAGAGTTTTGTTTTCAGTGAAATCACTTTTATACCATTTAAAAATATTGGATAGCTCAAGTTCATTCTCAGAAATTTTATTGCGCGTAGTATCATTTATAAAATCAACAGTTGCTTTTTCTAGCTCATCATTCAAGTTAGAAGCAGTATAGGCTTTGTTCAAAAGTTTAGGGCAAGAATATGAAGCACAGTTTATCGCAAAATGAATTCTTGGCTCTCCCATTTTTCTAAGAATTTTATGCTCGATTTGTCCTAATGAATATGTGTTTTCAGCAACTTTAATCCATTCTATATCCCAAGGTTTTCTTATGTCTTTAATACTTTTTGTTGGGTAATTGTTTAAAATTAATTTTACAGTACCTGCATTGTAGAGATTAATATAATATGCTAATGTTTCAGATTTAGACCAGTTTTTAGCAGGTGCATTTTTAGCTAAATTATTTAAATAATTTTCTAACTTACTTTCTTCTTTTTTAAATGCACTATAATTTACGTTACCTTTTTTGTCAACATGCTTTTGTAATAGCGTATTCCAAGCAGTATGATCTGGCTTGTCATGGCTTAACGTTGTTGAGTTGTTTTCAGAGGTGATCCCTAAAGATGTTAATGCTAGAAATAATATATATAGTATTTTCATTATTTTATATTTATAAGCTTTAAGTTGTTAATCTATAAACAACCTTACAAAAAGAATACCGTTTTTCGATAAATAACATCACTAGCATAATTTTTCTAAAATCAAATAAACTTATAGGGTTTTTATTAATTCTCTAAATAAAGTAACCATTTTGGGTTCTGTTTCTTCAGCTATTTTAATTATTTCTTCAATATTAAATGGTTGTAGATTATCAGGGTCGCATTCATCTGTTAAAACAGATATTGCGACTACAGGCAAATTTAAATGGTTCGCAACAATAACTTCAGGAACAGTACTCATTCCAACAGCATCAGCACCGATAATTTTCAGCATTCTGTACTCTGCTCTGGTTTCTAACTGCGGGCCAACTACAGATGCGTAAACACCTTCTTTAAGTGTTATATTTTGCTTTTTAGCGATTTCCAAAAGCTTTGCTCTCATGCTCGCATCATAAGGAGCATTCATATCTGTAAATCTATTTCCAAAATCAGAAACATTTTTAAACGCTAAAGGTGATCCGCCTTGGAGATTAAGGTGATCTTCGATTAACATCATATCTCCTTTTTTAAAATTTAAATTTATAGCTCCAGAGGCGTTAGAAATAAATAGTTTTTTGATGCCTAGTTGATGCATGACTCTAATTGGGTACGTTACATCCATTAAATCATAACCTTCATAAATGTGAAAGCGTCCCTGCATTACAACAACTTTTTTGCCTTCAAAGGTTCCGTAAATTAATTTTCCTGTATGAAATTCAACAGTTGCTAAAGGAAAATTAGGAATATGGTTATAGTGAGCTTCAATTGGATTGTTTATTTGTTCAACTAATTTACCTAATCCTGTGCCTAATACAATTCCTATTTCAGGAGCATCAAAACCTTTTTCTGTTAGGTATTTAGTAGATTCGTCTAATTGTTTTATAGTCATTGTTTTATATTTTTTAAGAAGGGCTTAAATGCAGAAATATCTTTAATGTCTTCATAGTAATCAACATCATTTCTTGTATCCAAAACTTCTGTTTTTTTATTTTTTAAATTATCAAGAGTGTCTTTTAAAACTGTTTCTGTACCCCAATTTTTATTTGTAAAAAGAGAGGGTTCTAGAGTTTTCATTCCTAATAAATAATACCCGCCATCTTCTGCAGGTCCGATTACAAAATCAGATGAATTTAATTTTTCAAAAGCAAGCTCTAAGTCTTTTTGGTTTAAATCGAACATGTCACTACCAATAACAATAATTTTATTGTAACCAGTATTAAATCCGTCTTCAATAGCATTTTTCATGCGTACACCTAAATCTTCTCCTTTTTGAAGTTTTTTTTGATAAATATCATTATTCCAAATGTCATTATCCCAAATTTCTTCAGAATAATAAACTGCTTTTGTACTTTCTAATTTTTCGGTAATAGAAACGGTATGGTCTAGTAAAAATTTGTAAATATCTAATGCAGTTTGTTTGCCTACTTTATTTGCTAGTCGCGATTTGCATTTTCCGAACTCAGGATTTCTGGTAAAAATTAAAAGTAAATTTTTTGATTTCAAAGCTTTTTTTTTAATTATAAATTTTCTCTCCCTTGGTCAGTAATTTGCCCCAATACTTGCTAAAGGCATGTACTTTTTTTGTTTCTTTTTCATTTATATCATAAATAGGATACCCTTTTTCTAACCAAAGAAAAATTCCACCATATAAATTTTTAACATTTGTATACCCGCTCGCTACCAGCTTCTCGCCAATATCTTCGGATCTTACACCGATAGAGCAATAAACAACAATAGGAGTGTCTTTTAGTGTATTGGGTATTAAATTTAGGTCAAATTCTTTATAGCCTACCCAAGTAGCATTTTTAATATGGCTAATATTAAATTCATTTACTTTTCTAGAATCTAATAAAATATAATTATCTAATGTTTGAAGCTCATCGGGTGTTATGTACGGAATTGATTTGTTGTTGAGCTTTGCTAAAGTTTTATCTATAGTTCTTTGGCAAAATATAGTGTTAATAGATAAAACAGTAAAAACGGCTGTTAAAATATATTTCATAAGAAATGGAATGTATAGTTGTTCTAGCAAATATACAATTTAGAAAAATTGATAAACATCTTTACTTCTACTCTATATATTGGTATGAATTAAAAAAGCAAATATTCAAACTCTAATTTTTTTGAAAAACCTTTAAACTATCTCTATTTTGAGAAATTAAAATATAAGGATTTTTGTCTTTAGCATGTTCAACTTTAATCATATGCTTTGCATCACCTGAAACTAAAAACCCACTTTCGCTAGTTTCTATAGTTTTGAAATTTCCTTTTCCATCACCTTCTAATAAGCACCCGTTTAAGGCATCATAACGACCTATAAAAACTTCATTGCCAAAATCATTGCCAACTAATAAAATATCTAAATTACCATCATTATTATAATCTAGATTTAAAATACTATTTATTGGTGCAACTTGTGCTTCCCATGGTAATTGTGTGTATTTAAATTTACCGTTCCCTAGATTTTCAATATAAACACTTCGGTCATAATTACCAGTTAGTGTAGTCGCTCCTTCTAATTCTTTTTTAGATAATAAAGTTTTTTCTGTAGCAAGGGCATACTCTTTATAAGAGTTAAATTTTGATCTAAATAACGTACTCTGGCTATAAAGGTCTCCCCAGAAATTAACTGGAAAAGATTTAAAACTAGTATCGTCATAACTACTCTTCAGATATGCAAACATGATGGGGTCTATTGCTCCATTTTCATCAAAATCTTTTGAGATTAATGTAACAGGTCTTTCTGTAGAGGGTTGGTATAAGTTATTAGCTCCCATGTTGCCGACAATAAAATCAATATCTCCGTCTTTATCAAAATCAGCACCTGATATACTTTCCCACCATCCAAAAAGGTCGTTTATACCTGTATTGGTTGCTTTTTTAAGTGATTTATTATCATTTTTAAAAATAGTTATAGGCATAAATTCTCCAACTAAAATTAAATCTTTTATACCATTTAAATCAATATCCTCCCAGGTGGCACTTGTAATCATTCCAATATTTCTTAGCTCCGGAGCATAGCTTTCAGTAACATCTTCTAATTTTCCTCCATTGTTTTTAAGTAAAAAACTTTTGTCTGCAATTGGGTATTGTGCAAAAGGAGTTCTGCCACCTACGAATACATCAACAAAGCCATCATTATCAAAATCATTGACAGATACAATAGATCCACTAGAACTGATTTTTGGCATTCTATCAGTTGCTAGAGTGAAGTTTCCTTTTCCATCATTAATGAGTAGTCTATCTTCATAAAAGCTATCATCTACCATAAATTCATTGCTACCAGATACTAAATAAATATCAAGGTCACCATCATTATCTAAGTCAAAAAAAGCAATACTTTCTTCTTCAAAATTTTTATTTTGTTCATCATCAAACAAATTTTTCTGAACGAAATCACCTTCCTTTTGTTGAAAAAATAGTTGAGGAGAAAAACTAGAGGAACTTCCTATAATAAAATCTTCAAATCCATCACCATTTAAATCGCCAGAAGCAAGGCAAGGGCCGTTTTGTGTTAGTTTGTGAGGTAATACGCGTTGCGCATTAAAATCAATTATATCTGTTTCTTCATGTTTGTAATTTATGCCAGACTTTTTTGTAATATCAGCCAACAGGGGTTTTGATATTTTTGGAATAAAAGGAAAATTTAATTCTTCTTTAGAGGGCAAGTATGCATTACTATAGTTGAATTGTATTTTTTGGTTCGCATTGATATTTGATTGTTTTTCAAATTTACCATCAGACCAAAGAACTTCTATACTTTTAATTATTTTTTCAGCACCTAAACCAAAATGTAATTTACTATCTACAGAAGACATATACCCTTTACTCAAATAATGTTCTTGATATTGAAACAATTCGTTTTCGAAGCGAACAACAACTTTACTTCCAATACCTAGTTTGTTTGTCTGAGGCCCAATTAAATCAACTTTAATATAATTGTTTTTTTTATTGCTATTGTTTTCGAAAAGAAAAGCTTCATCATTAATATTATTAACTATGTAATCTAAATCTCCATCATTATCTAAATCGGCATAGGCTGCTCCGTTCGAAAAAGAAGAAATATTAAGGCCCCATTCTTCTCCAACATCTATAAACCTACTTTCTCCATCATATTTATAAGCATAGTTAGGAGTTTTTATTTCAGGAATAGAATCTAATATTTGACCATTACTCAGATAACGACTTACATTGAATTTAAAGTCACGAAAATCTAAATCTGTAATATCTCTAGGGAAGCCATTAGTTATTAATAAATCTTTAAAACCATCATTGTCCATATCAACAAATAGGGGAGACCAACTCCAATCTGTTTTAGAAACACCAGCCATAAGACCAATTTCACTATAGGGTACGTTAGGTCCATTTCCTTTTTGCAACATGTTGCGACTATATTGATGTTCGTAATCAAATTTTTCGTTAAGGATGTAGTTCGTATATTTATTTTTATCAATGGTTGTTTTTAGTCTTTGATTTGTTTCTCCTAACATATCAAGAGTAATAATATCTAAATACCCATCATTATTGAAGTCGGAGATATCTGATCCCATTGAAAATTTACTTTGATGCTTGATAACATCTTTGATTTGGTTTGAGAAAGTTCCGTCTTGATTGTTTAAATATAAGATGTCATTTGATAGATAATCATTGCTCACATAAATATCTGGCCATCCATCGTAATTTAAATCTGCAATTGCTAAACCTAATCCATACCCTTCTATAGAGATTCCGGCCTTAAGAGTTACATCAGTAAATGTGCCGTCTCCGTTATTGTGGTATAGTTTATCATTGCTTAAAGAAGATCCATCAATAATTTTTTTTCTATAATTAGAAGGTAGAATATGTATGTCAACATTATTCAAAACATACAAGTCTAATAATCCATCTTTATCATAGTCGAAAAAAGTAGCATTCATGCTGTTTTCTTTTCCTGATATGCCGTAATCATTAGCTTTTTCTTTGAACGTCGGGATGTTATTTTTATTTAATCCTTGGTTTACAAAAAGCTTGTTTCTTTTTTTTTCGTCTGATAACATTGCAGAGCAAACATAGATGTCTAATAATCCATCATTATTAATATCTACAACTGCAACGCCTGTATTCCAGTTTTCTTTAGCTTCGGTGCCAGACTCGCTAGAGATATCGGTAAATTTTAACTCTCCTTTGTTAAGGTATAATTTATTGGGTTGTTGGTTACCTGTGAAGAAAATATCAGGTAAGCTGTCGTTATTAAAGTCACCAATAGCAACACCTCCACCGTTAAAAATATACTCATTACTTATAATATTAAAACTATCTGTTTCAACTATTTTATTATTAAAATATATCCCAGAGTGTTCTGCTGAGATTTTTGAAAATAACGAACTTTTCTTTTCAGAGCAAGAAGAAATGAATAGAAAAATCAACAATAAACAAAAATAGCGCATAGTGTTTTTATAATTTAATTAGAGGTAATCAGTGAGGAGTTAATAGGTGTTTATTTAGGAATGAAAATAGATAAAAAAAAGTAATTATCAATTTTATGAATCAAGCTTTATTATTCTAAATAATAACAGGGCGTAAAATACGCCCTGTTTAATTTTAATTATATATACTAGAGTTTGATTAAAACCCGGTATTTTGATTTAAAATATTACCACTTTGATCTATAGCATTAACAGGAATAGGAAATAAATCATTCTTATCTTGATATGCTCTAAATTTAGTTGAGTAACTAGATTGATCAAAATCAGCACCTTCATTTTGGATATATGTGTTGATAACTTGGGTTGCAACACCCCATCTTCTTAAATCAAATAAACGATGACCTTCCATTCCAAATTCTAAACGACGCTCAAAACGTACTGCTTGTCTAGCAAAATCTTGACCAGCGAAAGAACCGTAAGGTTCAATTTGATAATTGGCAGCATCAGCATTACCAGCTTCATTTTGAACATAAGTCATGTTTTTAGCACGGTTACGAACTCTGTTTACGTAGTCTAATGCGGTTCCTAAATCTGGTGATGTTTTTTCAACAGCAGCTTCAGCAGCCATTAATAAAACATCTGCGTAACGCATAACGTTATAATTAATTCCAGACCAGTCTGAACCCCAACCACCAGTACCACGGTTGGCATCAACTTCATCAGCTTGGTAAACATTTTTTTTAGGTAAATAAGGTCCAGAAATATCTGCAAAATCAGCTCTTATCCATTCTTTACCAGGGTTTAAACCAAAACCATTATAATCGATACCTCTTCTAGATACTGTATAATCTAATCTAGGATCTAAAGGTCCAGTATGTGGTGTAAAAGCAGCGGTACTCGCAATACCATAATCATTAGCAACATCTGTATTAGCATAAGTATCCAATAAAGGCTGTCCGTTACCATCAGTTTGGTACGCATTAACCAAATCTTGACTTGGTTGGTAAAAACCACAACATGTTTCTAATGGTCCACCACCAGGGAAATTCAATGTACCTGTACCGTTACCATTAAAAGAACGACCGTCATCAGAAACATACTGAATAGCAAACATTGATTCTGGGCTATTTTCTCCTGCAAAATTAAAGTTATTTACATACTCATTGTTTAATGAATATGGACTGGTAGTCGCAACTTCATTTAATAATGTAAAAGCTTCATCCCATTTTTCTTGGTACAAGTATGCTTTTCCTAGAAAAGCTTTAGCAACCCATGAATTAGCTCTACCATTAACAACATCTGATCCTAAATTATCAATTGCTGCTTGAAAATCTGCTTCAATTTGAGACCAAATTGGTCCTGGGTTTGGTTGATTAAATTCTAGGTTATCAAAATTTTCAACAGAAATAAACGGAACATTTCCGTAAAATTTTTGAAGTTCAAAATTATAATATCCTCTTAGAAATAAGGCTTCACCTTGTTGTTGACTTAAATCTTCGTCAGGTATAGTTGCTATTAATGATAATACAGCATTAGCACTATTAACACCGCCAAAAAGTGCGCTCCATCTTCCTAAAAACCAACCACTACCAGTTTGCCAATCTAAAGTTTCAACTTGAAAAAGTTCAGTATTATCACTATCTGTACTTCCTCTATGTGCATCATCTGAAACTACATCTGTCCACCAGTTATCTCCACCAGCAGCAGTTCCTTCACCTAATCGGCCAATACGTTCCCCATCTATAGCAGAATACGCGGCAGTTAACTTTAAATCTACTCCTGTAACATTTTGTAGAGCATCGTCAGAGAGTGCTCCTGTAGGAGAAATATTGGTAAAATCATCATTACAGGCAACTAGAAGCATGCATGTAAGTGATATTGAGTAAAATATATTTTTTTTCATTTTTTTAAAATTTTAAGTTAATCCCTAATGAGTAAATTGAAGCTATTGGGTAGTTGTTGTCAGATACACCTATAGTAAGGTTATCAATAGAACCATTATCATTAAATCTTGGCTGTAACTCTGGGTCTACACCATCATAACCAGTGATGGTAAATAGATTAGTACCTTGAAGGTAGAAACGAACACTATCCATACCTAATATACTTGAAAATTGATCATTAAAAGTATATCCGATTTGTAAGTTCTTCATACGCAGGTAAGAACCATCTTCTACAAAAGATGAATTTGCAGCACCTTCGTTATTAGTAATACTTTGACTCAATGCAGGTAAAGCAGCATCAAGATTATCTGGTGTCCATGAATCAAGAACTCTTACACTTCTGTTTGCATTGAAAAAAGTAGGTAAATCAGTATACACTTTATCGTTATTATAAATGTCATTTCCTTGAGATCCTTGTAAAAAAGCTGAGATATCAAGCCCTTTGTATGATGCACTTAAGTTTAATCCATATGTAAAATCAGGGTGAGGAGAACCTATAAACGTTCTGTCTTCATCATTGATTACACCATCGTCATTAAGGTCACTATATCTAAGTCTACCAACACCGTCAGCATCTGCTGTAAAGCCTTGATCAGCACTTGCAGCCACTTCAGCTTCTGAAGCAAATATACCGTCAACAACTCTACCATAAAAAGATGAAATAGGTTGTCCTACTTGAGTTCTTGTAACGGCACCAGTAGTTCTGAAACCATCAAACCCTACTTGAAAAGCACTGATTAAATCTGTAACCTCATTTTTATAACTAGAGAAGTTAAGGTCAATACCGTATTTAAAACCTGAATTTAATTCGTCAGCAAAACTAAGTGTCGCATCGATACCTTTATTCTCTATAGAACCAAGGTTTACATAAGGAGCATTTGCTGCAATTGAAGTAGTACTGAATGCACTATTATCTTGACTAATCAAATCTTTAGTGCTTATGATAAAATATTCAGCTTCAAGATTTAATTTATTATCAAAGAAACCAAGTTCGATACCAAAGTTTGTAGTTTCACTAGTTTCCCATTTTAAATTTTCATTACCTACAGATTCTAAAAGAGCTCCTTGTGTTACTCCTCCACTACCATTAAATCCGTAATCAGCATATTGTTCGCTTAATACCGAGATATTAAAAGTAGGATTGTCTACAGGAAGAGATTGGTTACCTAACTGTCCCCATGAACCTTTAAATTTTAATCTACTCACAATAGCATCATCAGGCCAAAAATTTTCATTACTAACAACCCAACCAGCACTAAAAGAAGGGAATATATCACTTTGGTTGTCTCCTAAAAATCTAGAAGATCTATCTTGACGAACAGTAGCTGTTAATAAATATTTACCACCATAACTATAATTTGCAGTACTAAAAACTGAAAACAAAGATGATGAGTTATCAAAAGCATATGCAACGTTAGCAGCACCGCCACCATTTTCTAATAAATAATATTCAGGAGTTTCAAAGAAAAAACCAGTTCTTGAAATTTCTTTACCTTTTGAATTAACACTTAGTGCTTCAATACCTACTAATGCATTAATTCTGTGCTCGCCAAAAGACTTGTTATAACTTAATGTGTTATTCCAAACCCACTCGTAAGTGTCTTGATCTGCTTCCGTAAGTGTATTTGTAGCAATAGGTTCAGATGATTCAGGAACCAAGGCTTCAAAACGTCTGTCATTAAAAGCTTTAATAGAACCACCAATAGAAGTTTTGAACTGTAGTCCATCCATAATATCAAGAGTTGCATAAATATCACCAAAAACTCTAAAATTTTTGCTGAAATCATCACCTTGTCTATTAGCTTGGGCAACTGGGTTATTTGGGTTTGAAAGACCAGTAGAGTTACTATAGTTCCCAGCGAAATTACCAGCATCGTCATAAACAGGTACTAGTGGAGACATTCTTGTAGCAAAATTATACCAAGACTGGCCACCAGATTTATTATCAAAAGATATATTTGTATGTTCACCTATTTTAATTCTATCTCCAATTTTAAATTCTGAATTTAATCTAGTAGAACCTCTTTTATAGCCAGTAGCAATTTGAATACCTTCACGATTTAAATAGCTAGCAGAAAAAAGAAATTTAGATTTTTCGTTACCATTTTCAAGAGTTATGGAAGCATTTTGAGTAATTGCTGTTCTGTAAAGTTCGTCTAACCAATCTGTTCCGCCATTAGGTTTTACTGTTGCTGAAATACCATCCGGAGTATTTTGTAAAGTTGTTGGTGTTACAGGGTTCGTGCCATTTCCGTATTGAGGGTGTGATGGTATACCACCATCATTTCTGATACTTTGCCAAATCATTTCTCCATGTTGTTCTGTATCTAACAATTCAGGAAGGTTTGAAGCAGCAGAAAAACCAGTATATGTGTCAACTGAAACACGTGCTTTGTCCATATTGTAACCTCCACTTCTGGTAGTAATAATAACAACACCATTAGATGCTCTAGCTCCATATATTGCAGCTGCACCATCTTTAAGTACATTCATTTGCGATATATCAGCAGGGTTTATTGAGTTTAAGATACTAGCATCATCAGTTTGAACTCCATCAATAATATATAAAGGGTCATTACTGTTACCAGTACCATATCCTCTTATCCTTACTGTAGGAGACGAACCAGGAGAACCATTGTTTGTAATAGTAACCCCAGAAACTCTTCCTTGTAATGCTTCGGCAGCATTTACAATAGGAGCTTTAGTAGCTTCAGAGATATCAACACTACCTACAGAGCCAGTAAGGTCACCTCTGGTTTGTGTAGAATACCCAGTTACAACAACTTCTTCAAGTGCTGCAGCATCTTCCTGTAAAACTACATCTATAGTAGATTTTCCGTTTACAGCCATTTCTGTTTTTTTATAACCTACATAACTAAAAACTAGTGTAGCATCTGCTTCAGCTTCAATGGTAAAGTTTCCATCAAAGTCTGTTTGTGTTCCAACTGTTGTTCCTTTAACAACAATTGTTGCTCCAGGTAATGGGCCAGTTTCATCTGACACCGTACCAGTAATCTGTTGTGCACTAATAAACCCGAAGCAAAGCAAAGCTCCAAGTAATAATGCACTTTTAAGTGATTTTAGATTCATAAATTTTAAGTTTAGTTAAATTAATTTTGAGTTTTAAAGTTGAGAGAAATTATTTACAAACTTTAGCTTTTATCATTTTAATAGGTAGTTGATTACGAATATTAATAATTAAAAGACCTGTAAATACATATTTCGAATAAAAGTATTATGTTAAAACTTTATTAATTTGTCATTTTTGATATATAATTTGTCATATTTGACATCTGGAATTTACTATAACGTTATAGTAAATTTTTTTAACAATTAGATTAGTAAATTTTAAAAGTTAGAGGCTAATATTTTAGATTTTAGCTGTCAATTGTTAAAATAATATTCAATTCATATTTTTTTTTATTATGGAAAATTTTCAATGGAACATCACTTCAAATGGAACTGTTAACGAGAATGCTGTTACAATTCAAAACTTAGAATATTTCAAGTATTATCCAGAAAAGAAAAAATTGAATAAAAATTGGATTACTGGTGTAAAATCTAAGTACCATAAAATTATCTATATTAAAGATGGAACTGGATTTTTCGAATCTGATAAAATTGCAAAGCAAGGAATACTTAAAGAAACTTTGTTAGTTATTTACCCTAATACGTGGTATAGGTGTGTGCCAGATAAGAATTTTACTTGGGAAGAGTACTCTGTAAGCTTTAGGGGTAATTATATTGAATATTTAGTAGAAAGCGAATTGTTTAATATTAATCAACAAGTGTATCAAATTGGATTTAATTATGAAATTGATACGCAATTTGAATCTTTAGTTAATATTTTAAAGAGCAAACAATCTTCTACTAGTGATGTTACTTTACAATTTATATTTATTGATATATTAAGAGTGTTACATTCAAATTTTTTAATAAATAAAAAACAAATCTCTAGAAAAGGGAAGATGATTTCTGATGTTGAAAAATATATACAAAAACATATAAGACTTAAGCTGAACTTTAACGATGTTGCTAAGAAGTTTAATGTTAGTTATTCTTTATTAAGAAAGTTGTTCAAAGAAAATACTAATATGACTTTAAAGCAGTACCACTTAGAGCTTAGGTTAAATAAGGCTAAAAACTTAATAAAAGAGAGTGATTTAAGTTTTTCGGAAATAGCTTTTCAATGCGGTTTTGAAAATCTACAATCTTTTTCAAAAACCTTTAAAGCTAGAGAAAACATAACGCCTAGTATTTTTAGAAAAAGAAAGATGTTGTAATATCCTAAATTTAAAAATCAGGAGTTACAATTATAGATTCGATATAATTAAAATTAGGATTTGAATTAGGTTGAAATTCAAAATTACCTAAATATATTTCAGAAATATTATCATTATTGGCATCACCAACCCTCATCGTCATTGGGTTTATTTCAGGGAGTTCTGGGTGTGAAATATCAAATTTAAATTCACCTTTATTAATTAAGTAAATCATTTGTTCTGATTTCCTAAACTCAGGTTCTACAAAAAATGAAGAGGAAACTAAATCAATTAAATTATCATTGTTTAGATCTAATTTCAACAAATTTGTTGCTCCATAAACAGGATAAAAGTAGACTTCTGTCCATGAATTGTTTTGATTTTCGAAAATGCGTATGCCGTGAAAATTTTTCTTTACAATACTGTAATCTGCATTATCGCCGTTAACCATGGTAATTTCTTCTTTGCCATCGTTATTAAGGTCTGCTAGTTCAAAATAACTAGATCCGTAGTATGGAGGAAATTCAAGTATAGTCATTTCTTTAAAATTACCTTCCCCTAAGTTTGTATATAAGCTGATACGTTCCCTTCCTTGAGCAGTTAGAGCATAAAAGTCCATCATACCATCGTTATTTACATCTCTCAATACAAAATTTCTGGCACCAGGGTTTGTAGTTATGACTTTTCTTTCTTTTGTTTTGCCATTTATAAATGTGATTTGCCCTGTGTGATTACCGAATTCAGCTATTAAATAATCTTTTATTTTATCATTATCTAAATCCACATATTCAAAATCGACAGGTCTGTGTAATTCATCAATCAATAATTTTTGGCTTTTGTATGTTTCATCAAATAAATGTAAACTTCCTAATTTTTTTTCTGTAGGGTTCATATTACCTCCTATGCAAAGCACTAAGTTGTTTTTTACCTCTACTACAGGGCTCGGTAATTGTATTGTGTGTTCTTTTTTGTTTTGAAGATTTTTAAATTTTAATTGACCTAAAATATTAGATTGTAATTGATAATTATTTTGAATGCCGAAATATGTTGTTAACCCTTGTTTTTGTGATGTGTTTTTTATAATTTCTATAGAAGATTTTTGTAGGCTATTTTGAGTTTTTTTTATTTGAATAGGAGCATTTTCAGGTGAATTATCTAGATAATGCTTTTCTATTAGTAACCATTCTTCATTTGTTACCATAGGGTTAAGCATGTAAATACCTTTCTGAGTAAGGTTGATGTACTCATCATAACCTAATTTAGATGCAATAGTTTTAATATCACCCAATCCCATTCTGTTTTTCATTTCAGGTAAGAGTGAGTTTTGCCAAATAGCTTTGGGTAAAACTTTTGGTTCTGGGTATAAGTGGCAACTTGCGCAATAAACTTTAGAAAGCTCTTTACCAGTTTTTGCTTTCTGTTTTTTTTCAGGAAAATCAAATTTCCAATAGATGAAACCAGCAATAATTAAAATTAATACCAATGTTAATGCTAAAATTATTTTTTTTGATTTCAAAAGATTTTTTTTAATTAATTGTTAGTCTGTAATGAAAATTAGGTAGTATTTTTTGTTTCAGTGTATATACTAAGAATAGTATTTCTTAAAATTTAAATTTCTGCTATTGTGAATATTAACAAATATAGCAATTACTAGTTTTGAAATAGACTTTAGTAAGTATATCCATGTTTTAGTGAATCAGAAATTTTAATTAATTATATGATCTAAAATTGCAGATAAGGTTGATAGGGTATAGTTAAAAGCTCTATGTAGATATATAAAACAAAAAAACCCGAACATTTCTGTTCGGGTTTTTAATGTGGTGCCTCCAGGAATCGAACCAGGGACACATGGATTTTCAGTCCATTGCTCTACCAACTGAGCTAAGGCACCAGAGCCGTTAAGCGGCTGCAAATATACTTTCAATTTTAATATATCCAAATAAAAAACGAAAAAAAAGTGTAATGTTTTTTTACATTTTTGCAACTTTGTGGTATGAATTTAATAATTGACGCGGGTAATACCCTGATTAAGACATCGGTATATGATTTAAAAAAAGAATTGCACCATGAGCAATTTGAGCTTTCAAATTTTGTTTTGAAGGTTAAATCTATATTTAAAGAGTTTCCTGAAATTACACACGCTATAATTTCTTCTGTTGGTGCTCTTGATAAAAAAGAAATTGCAGTAGTTGGTCTTTTTTGTAAGGTTCATCTCTTAACTTCAAAATCAAAAACACCTTTTAAAAACTCATATGCAACGCCAGAAACACTTGGTGTAGATCGTATTGCTTTAGCAACAGCTGCATTTTATCATAATCCCAACGGTAATACTTTGGTGATTGATGCAGGTACGTGTATAACTTATGATTTGGTGAACGATTATGGGGAGTATTTAGGTGGCGCTATATCTTTAGGTTTAAATATGAGATATAAAGCATTGCATCAACAGACGTCAAAATTACCATTGTTACAAGCTGAAGATATAATTGATTTTATAGGAAATTCTACAAATAGTAGTATTCATAGCGGCGTTGTTAATGGTATTTCCGGAGAAATAAACGCTATTATAGCTCAATATGAGCAGCGTTTTAAAGATTTAACAATTTTTTTAACAGGAGGTGATGCTCTATTCTTGTCAAAACGAACAAAAAATACCATATTTGCCACTCCAAAATTTCTTCTCGAAGGATTAAATTACTTGTTGGATTACAATAAATAGTAAATGATCAGAAAAATAGTAGTTGCAATAGTGTGTTTCGCCTCTTGGGGGTTAAGTGCTCAAAATGGTACATCATCTCCATATTCTTACTTTGGATTAGGTGATTTAAGAACCACTAGTACAATCGATAATCAAATGATGGGAGGCGTTAGTATGCATGCGGATAGCATTCATATCAATTTAAAAAACCCTGCAGCTTATAGCAAATTAAGGTTAACAACTTATTCTGCTGGTATTTCTCAAAAAAGATCAAGTCTTAAAAGTGCAGATGCTAATGACAATGCCTCTGTTACAAATCTAGATTATTTATCAATAGGTTTTCCTGTTAGTAGTAGGGCAGCTGTTGGTTTTGGTATAATGCCATATTCTTCTGTCGGTTATGACTTAAGTTCTACAATAACTAATACTGATGACACTACGTTAACTAACGAATACACAGGTGATGGGGGATTAAATAGAGCTTATCTATCTACAGGGTATGCTATTACTGATGATTTAAGCGTTGGTGTGACTTTGAATTATAATTTTGGTACGATAAATACTACTAGGGTTCAATCTTTATCGACAGCTCAATACGGTACTTTAGATAGGAGAGAATCAACTGTTAATGGTTTTGATTTTAACTACAGAATGAATTTTTCACCCAAGCTTAATGAAAAGTATAGAGTGTATAGTACTGTTGGGTTTGATACGCAATTAAATTTAAATTCAGAAAATACTCAAACAATAGGTTCTTTTTCTAGAGTTAATGGTATTGATGTAGAAGTTTACGAATCTGATTTAGCCTCGCAAGGGTTAAAGTCAACTGAAATAAGAGTTCCTACAATTATAACGTTCGGACTAGGTATTGGCGAAGATTTGAAATGGTTTGCAGGAGCAGAGTATAGTTTTCAAGATTTAGGAGATTATGAAAATGATTTTTTCGATGCGAGTAATGTAACATATTCTGATGCAACATCAGTTTCAATAGGAGGGTATTATATCCCAGACTATTCTTCATTTACTAGTTACCTTAGTCGTGTAACATATAGGGCTGGTGTTAGAATGTCTAACTCAGGAATGACAGTTAATAACGAAGAGATAAATGACTTTGGCATAACTTTTGGAACAGGGTTACCAATGGGCAGAAGTATTTCCAATCTTAACATAGGGTTTGAAATAGGAAAGAGAGGGACTATCGAAGCTGGACTTATTGAAGAAAATTATTTTAAAATTAATGTTGGACTATCATTAAATGATAAATGGTTCAGAAAAACAAAAATTAATTAACCATTAAATACTAGATCATGAAAAAGAAATTTTATATCGGAGCAATTGCAGTTTTCGGTTTTTTAAGCACAATGGTTGCACAGGGTAATCCGGAATGTAACACAAATTTATCTATATATTCTGAGCACGTAAAAGTGAAAAATTACGATGCAGCTTATACGCCATGGAAAATGGTATATGAAAACTGCCCAGCATTAAATAAAGCAAACTTTATTTACGGAGAAAAAATATTAAAATATAAAGTAGAGAAAGCAGAAGGAGCAGAAAAAACAGCTTTTATTACTGAATTAATGGCAATGTATGATGCAAGTAGAGTACACTTTGCAGATAAATTTCCTGTAGCTACTGTTCTTATTGATAAGGCATTATTAATGAATGATGAGAAAATGGGTTCTGATCAAGAAGTTTTTGATGTTTTAGATAAAGCTTTTAAAGAAGATTATGCAAACTTTAGTAATCCTAAAGCTCTTTATCTTTACTTTTCATTATATGTAGATTTACATAATGCAGGTTCTAAAGACTTACAAGAAGTTTTTGATGCTTACGATAGCGTTATTGAAAAAATAGGTATTGAAAACAAAAAACTTACAGATAAGATTACTCAGTTGTTACCTAAAGAAGATGCGGGTACAATTACTTCTAAAGAAAAAAGATATTTGAAGGCTTATAGTCAAAATTCAGAAATCTATGGTAAAATTGAAGGTAGTATCGATTCTAAATTAGGAGCTTTAGCTGAATGTTCTAACTTAATTCCTTTATATCAAAAGAGTTTTGAAGAAAAGAAAACGGATATCTCTTGGATAAAAAGAGCGGTGAATAGAATGTACAACAAAGAGTGTACTGATGATCCTATGTTTAAGCAGTTAATTGATGCTCAATTAGCATTAGAGCCAACAGCAGATCTTTATGTGTATTTAGGTCTTTTAGAAAATAAAGCTGGAAACAAAAGTGCTGCATTATCTAACTTTAATAAAGCAATTGATTTAGAGTCTGATTCATTTAAAAAATCTGAATTACTTTATAAAGTTGCAACAATTAACTCAAGAAGTGGTAGTAGATCATCTGCTAGATCATATGCTCAAAAAGCAATCGATGCAAATTCATCTAACGGTAAAGCTTATTTACTAATAGCAAATTTATATGCTAGAAGTGCTAATGATTGTGGTTCAACTGCATTCGAAAAAAGAGCTATTTATTGGAAAGCTGCTGATGTAGCTCGCCAAGCAGGTAGAGTAGATCCATCATTAAGTAGTAAATCTAGCCAAGCTGTAAATAGTTATATGGGTAAAGCTCCTTCTAAAGAAATGATCTTTAGTTCAGGAATGTCAGGTAAAACTGTTACCTTTAGTTGTTGGGTAGGTGGTAGCATAAAAGTGCCTAACTTATAAGATGATTAAAAAAAGTTTATATAATTTAAAAAGCATTGCTGTAGTTTGTTCTACGGCAATGCTTTTTTTTGCTTGTAAAGACAGTTATGAAAGAATAGGTGAAGAAGCAAAGAAAAATAAATTTCCGCAAGGCGTTGCCGAAAACTATAAACTTATTTATACAGAAACTTTAGAAGCAATGTCATCAGAAGAAGTTGCTGAAACTAAAAAAGTAGCTGTATTAACAGGTGAGGTTTGTGAAGATTTTGAAAATTTATCTTTTCCTTATCGAACTTTTCCTAATGGCTTACAAGTCGATTTTTTTGATAAAGAAGGTGCTAAAAGTACAATTACAGCAGATTATGGAATTATATATTCTGGTACAAATATTATAGATTTGCAAGGTAATGTGGTTATAAAAATGCAAGATGGTAAGTTGTTAGAAACTCCACAATTGTATTATGACCAAGTAAACCAATGGATTTTTACACAAGAAAAATTCAAATTTTCAGATCAAAAAGATGGAACTCTTATTCATGGAGAAGGAATGGATTTTAATAGAGATTTCACCATTTTAAATGCCCATAAAACAGGTGATGGTTATAAAGTAATAAAAGAAGATATTGATGGTTAAAATATTAAAATACACAGAGTACTTATATTTGATAGTTGCATTTATAGCATTATACCGTGTATATGCAGATTGGAATGTAGATCGTCAATTTGCATATATATTTATATTTTTCACTATAGTGTCAATAGGTATGTTTTTATTTAGAAGAAATTACAGAAAAAAATTCGAGAATTATAAGCAAAATAATAAACAAGAGTAGTGGGAGACATAATTATCATTGTTGTCTGTTTATTACTTTCTGCTTTTTTTTCAGGAATGGAAATTGCGTTTATATCAGCAAATAAAATTCACATTGAAATAGAAAAAAAGCAAGAAGGTTTTTTAGCTAAAATTTTAAGTAGGCTTACTAAAAAACCATCTAAATTTATTGCTACAATGCTTATTGGTAATAATATAGCCCTTGTTGTTTATGGGTTGTATATGGGTGAAGTATTGATGAAGTGGTTTTTAACATTTGAAAACACTTCAAGTCAATTTCTAAATCTTTTATTGACAGACTTTAGCTTAATTACCCAAACAATTATATCTACATTGGTAATATTGTTAACAGCAGAATTCTTGCCTAAAGTACTTTTTCAAATTTATTCAAATACTTTGTTAAAAGTATTGGCGCTACCGGCGTATTTCTTTTATGTGTTTTTCTCATTAATATCAGACTTTGTAATCAAAATATCAGACATAATTCTTAAAGTATTTTTTAAGACGGATGGTGATGAGGTTCAATTTGCTTTTAGTAAAATAGAACTTGGCGATTATATTAATGAGCAAATGGAAACTGTTGAAGAAGAGGATGAGGTAGATTCTGAAATTCAAATTTTTCAAAATGCTTTAGAATTTGCAGCTGTTAAAGCAAGAGATGTAATGGTTCCTAGAACAGAAATTGAAGCTGTTGAATTACATGAGACTCCTAAGAACTTACTTAAAAGATTTACCGAAACAGGGTATTCGAAAATACTAGTCTATAAAGATACTATTGATAATGTTATTGGCTATGTACACTCCTATGAGTTGTTTAAGAAGCCAAAAACAATTAAAAGTGTTTTGATGCCTGTAGAATTTGTGCCAGAAACAATGCTTATAAATGATATTCTTAATAATCTAATAAAGAGAAGAAAGAGTATGGCTGTTGTTTTAGACGAGTATGGCGGCACTTCGGGAGTTATGACGGTAGAAGATATTGTAGAAGAGCTTTTTGGAGAAATAGAAGATGAGCACGATAAAACAGATTTAATTGAAGAACAAATCGGAGAAGCTATATTTAAATTCTCGGCACGTTTAGATGTTGATTATGTAAATGAAAACTATAAGCTGGAACTTCCTGAAAGTGATGAATACGGAACATTAGGGGGTTTAATAGTAAACGAAACAGGCGAAATACCAGAACAGAATACAGAAATAAGAATTCAAAACTTCCAATTTACAATTCTTGAGGTTTCTAATACTAAAATAGATTTGGTATCCCTTGAAATACTTGATAAAGAGTAATTTTTAATGATGATTTTATTATCTTTTTTTTTGTCTTTAGTATTTGAAAGAAAAATGGTATTTTCGTCGACTGATACAAAATAGAATATAATAATGGCAATTTTAGATAAAATAAGAAAGAAGACAACCATTTTAATCTTAATCATTGGTTTAGCTTTATTTGCATTTGTAATATCTGGTATATTTAGTGCAAATACATTTTCAGGCGATAAGGTAGGTTCAGCTATAGCTGAGGTAGATGGTGAAAGTATTTCTATTGATGAGTTTAGACAAAAAGTAGATGCAGCTTCTAGAAACTATGGCGCTAATGCTTCTTCTATGCAAGTAGTAAATAGTGTTTACGAACAAGAAGTTAGAAATGCAATTTTAGAAAAACAATTTGATGAGCTAGGCATATCTGTAGAGCATGATCAAATTGTAGAATTTTTAAAAACAAACCCTACATATTCTCAGTTACCTCAATTCTTGAATGAAAATGGTGTTTTTGATGAAAATAAATTTATCGAATTTGTTTCTGATTTAAAAGAAAACAACGCAGCAGGTTACCAAGATTGGTTGCAAACTGAAGCAGCAATTATAAATGCGGCTAAAGAGCAAATTTATTATAACTTAATTAGATCAGGTGTAGGTACAACTTTGAAAGAAGGAGAATTAGATTATAAATTAACTAATGATAAGTTAGATATAAAATATGTTCGTGTACCTTATTCTTCAATAGCAGATAGTACAATCGCTATTTCAAAAAGCGAAATAGAGTCTTATGTTAACAAGCATAAAGATAATTTCAAGCAAGAAGATAGTAGAGATATTCAATTTGTATATTTTCAAGAGAAAGCTTCTTTAGAAGATGAGAATTTAGTAAAAGCAAATATTGAAAAGCTTTTATCGGATAAACAAGTTTTTAATGAAACAACAAAGGAAACTGTAACAGAAGCCGGTTTTAGAAATACAACAAATATCGCAGCTTTTTTAGATATTAATTCTGATTCAAAGTTTG
Source organism: Cellulophaga sp. HaHaR_3_176 (assembly GCF_019021925.1). Lineage (NCBI taxonomy): Bacteria > Pseudomonadati > Bacteroidota > Flavobacteriia > Flavobacteriales > Flavobacteriaceae > Cellulophaga > Cellulophaga sp. HaHaR_3_176. Next base: position 2,694,731 of record NZ_CP058990.1, on the reverse strand, counting down.
ATACTATATATAATCCAAAAAGTAATTTACCATCAAAATTTGCTGATAGTATAATTGCTCTTCCAATAGGTGGGATTTATGGTCCTTACCGTGATGGTGATTCTTATAAAGTTACAAAATTAACAGGTCGTAAAGAGGGTGGTAATGTAAAAGCTAGTCATATCTTAATTACATATGTAGGTTCTCAATCTGCAGGTGATGATGTAATTAGAACAAAAGAAGAAGCAGAGAAAAAAGCTAAAGAAATTTTATCTGAAGCTAAAAAATCTGATGCTGATTTTGCTGAATTAGCAAAAACGAATTCAGAAGGGCCTTCTGCGCCAAGAGGTGGAGATTTAGGTTTTTTCCAAGAAGGTAGAATGGTTCAGGCTTTTAATGATTTTGCTTTTAATAATAAAGTAGGAACAATTGGAGTGGTTGAAACAGAATTTGGATTCCACGTTGTTAAGGTTGATGAAAAGCAAGATATATATCAAGTAGCTAATTTAGAAAGAGAAATTGAAGCTTCAGGAGAAACAATAGATATGTTATTTCAAAATGCAACTAAGTTTGAAATGGAGTCTATCGAAGGTGAAGGTTCATTTACAGAATTAGCAAAATCTAAAAATTATGTTGTTAGACCAGTTAATAAAATAAATGCTATGGATGAAAGCCTTCCTGGTTTGTCATCTCAACGTAGTATTGTGCAATGGGCATTTAATTCAGACTCGGAAATAGGAGATATTAAGCGTTTTGATCTTAATGATGGGTATGCAATTGTTCAATTGACTGCTAAATATAAAAAAGGATTAATGTCTTCTGAAGATGCTTCAGCAACTGTTCTTCCTATTTTACGTAAAGAAAAAAAAGCAGTTAAAATTCTAAGTGATAATAAAGGCAAATCTTTTGATGCTTTTGCAAAAGATAACAATGTGTCTTCATCAACTGCTTCAGCATTAACAGTTAAATCTCCAACCCTTCCAGGAGCTGGTAGAGAGCCTGCAGTAGTAGGTACAGCTTATGTGCTTGGCGAAGGAAAAACCTCTGGTCTTATAGAAGGTGAGACAGGTATTTTTATGGTTTCTGTAACAAAAAAGACCGAAGCTACAAAATTAGAAAACTATAGTACTTTTTCTAATACTTTAAAAGCTTCGAAAGTAAATAGAGTAAATGCAGCTGTTTATGAGTCTTTAAAGGAAGGTTCTGAAATAGAAGATAACAGATCAATGTTTTATTAATATTGATTAAATATATAGTATTAAAAAAGCCTCCTTTTAAAGGAGGTTTTTTTAATTTTAAATAAATGCTACATTTTCTAGAGCGTCATATCATCAAAAGAAAGAACAGTAGTGTATCCTTTATCTTTAAAATAATTAGGAGTGTTTTTATCTCCAGCAGCCATAATAAAATCGCCTCCCCAAGCACCTAAACTTTTAATGGCTCCTTTGTAATTATAAAATAATTGCTCTTGTATTGTTGGTGTTTTTAAAACTTTAGAAACTATGGCTTCATGGTTTTTTATTAAATCTTGAAAGGTTTCTAAATATGTGCAGGTAATAAATTCTTCGGTTAATTTGTTAATAGCTATTATAAACGCATCTAAATCAAATTCAGCCTTTCTGTATGTAGTAATACCATCTCTACTATTTTGTTTTTTATTTAAATGAATAAAATAAATTGCATCTTTAAAAGTGGGATTGAAGTTTATTTGTCTTGTGATAGGTCTTTTATCAATTAATTGATATGTTATAGGTGTGTTGTTGCTAGCACAAGCAATATCATAGCCACTGCCTTTAAAAGAGTTCCATAAAAGGGTATAAGGATCTACTTTTGCCCATTGTGCAATGTTGTTTATTAGTGTAGATGAAGAGCCTAAGCCCCAATCTCTAGCGAAACCTAGTTCTGTCTTTATTTCATAACCAAATGAAGTGTTTAAAAAATCAAAATTTAATTTTTTTGCTTCAATTAGCATTTTTTGCAATATACTAGCAATTTCTTGATCGCTAGTAGTTTTAATAGTTAATGAGTTTAAATCAAATACAGCAGTAAACCATTCTTTGTTGGTGATATCTAAACTCTGCCAATAAATTTCATTATTATCTTTTTCAGTAATTAATAATGTTTGCCCTTTTTTTGTTGGAATGGCTAAGCTGATAGCTCCATCAAGTACAGCGTACTCTCCGGTAATTAATAACTTTCCATTGCTGTAAAATTTTTTAGTCATTAGTTTTTGCGAAGTTTTTCAAATTCAGAAATTACGCCACTATGTGTTACTGTATTCTTTTTAAAATGATTTACAAGAATGTTTTTTTCATCGTCAGTAGCTCCCAGTTGATTTAAAATATTCATCAAGTGCATTTTCATATGGCCTTGTTGAATACCAGTAGTTACTAAAGAACGTACAGCAGCAAAATTTTGGGCAAGACCTGCAACAGCAACAATTTGCATTAAATCTTTAGCGGTAGGTTTTTGTAAAATTTCTAAAGCTAGTTTAACTAAAGGGTGCAGTCCAGTTAAGCCACCAATGGTACCTAAAGCTAGAGGTATTTCAATCCAAAATTTAAATATTCCTTTGTCAATACTAGCATGTGTTAGGCTGGTGTATGAGCCGTTTTTTGCTGCATATGCATGTATTCCCGCTTCAATGGCTCTAAAGTCATTACCTGTGGCTAAAACAACTGCGTCAATACCGTTCATAATACCTTTATTATGTGTTACAGCTCTATATGGTTCTACTTTTGCAATATTAACAGCTCTAATCATTTTTTTAGCAAACTCTGTTGGTGCAATAGTTTTATCATCATTTAAATCCTCAACAGGGCAACTAACTTCTGCTTTAACTATACAATTTGGAACATAGTTGCTTAAAATACTCATAACAACTTCAACCTTTTCATCATTAGTTGTGAAGTCTGAATAATTTTCAGCCTCTCTTTTTAATGTTTGTGCAAATTGTTCTAAACAAGAGTTTATGAAATTGGCTCCCATTGCATCTTTTGTTTCAAATGTGCAATGTAATTGGTAGTAGTCTGCTAAATCTTTTGTTTTATTTCTTAATTCTATATCTAAAACGCCTCCACCTCTTTTTACCATATTTTGGGTAAGGTGTAAAGAGTCTTTTAAAAGTATCGGTTTTATATAATCGAAAAAAGTTTTTAATTTTTTCGAATCTCCTTTGTACATAAAGTGCACTTGACCAACCTTTTCAGTACCCAGAACAGTAGTTTTAAAGCCGCCCTTACCTAGCCAAAATTTAGCAGCTTTACTTGCTGCAGCAACTACAGAGCTTTCTTCAATTGCCATTGGTATGGCGTATAACTTGTTGTTAATCAGGAAATTTGGAGCGATTCCTAATGGCAGGTAATAGTTAGAGATTGTATTTTCAATAAATTCATCATGTAGCTTTTGGAGTGTCGCATCAGTGTTCCAATACTTAGTCAAAGTAGTTATAGTTTCTTGCGTATTTGTAGTATACTTTTCCGCAATCCACTTTATTTTTTGGTCTTTTGTAAGCTTGGAAAATCCTTGAATAGGAGTAATCATATCATATTTGGTTTCGAATTTCAAAGATAGTAATTACCAGTTTACGATTTTAAGCCATTTTTCATTGAGTTTCTAGGCTATTTATGATGTTATATTTATTGTTAAAAGTTTATTTTTATGTGAAATAATTACTAAACTTGACCTTTTTAATGAAATTTTGAGAATAAATGAAAAAACTAACTTTTCTTTTCCTTTTGGTATTCAGTTTAACAGCTATTACTAACGCACAAAAAAGTAAGATTAAACTTGAAGAAATTTGGGGAGGAACATTCAGAACTGAACGATTAGATGCTTTAAAATCCTTAAAAAATGGAACTCAATATACGGTCTTAAATTTTGATAGAGCTACAAAAACCACTAGTGTAGATATATACGATTATGTAAGTCTTGAAAAAGTAGGAACTATCGTAAACTCTTCAAATTTAAAAGATGTACCATACTTTTCTTCATATGAATTTAGTATAGATGAAAGCAAAGTTTTATTAGCAACGGAGATTGAATCGGTATTTAGGCATTCAACTTTAGGTGTTTTTTATATTTATGATGTAAAAACGAAAGCAACAATTAAAATTTCAGATAATAAAATTCAAGAGCCAACGCTTTCTCCAGACAATAGTAAAGTTGCCTATGTATTTGAAAATAACATGTACATTTTTGACATAGCTAACAAAACAACTACTAAAGTAACTCAAGATGGAGTGAAAAATAAAATTATTAATGGTGTTACTGATTGGGTTTACGAAGAAGAGTTTGCATTTGTAAGAGCTTTTGATTGGAATTCAGATGGTACTAAAATTGCTTTTCTAAGATTTGATGAGACCAATGTTCCTGAATTTTCTATGGATATATATGGTCAAGATTTATACCAAACACAAAACGTTTTTAAATATCCAAAAGCTGGTGAAGATAATGCTATCGTATCATTACATATGTTAGATGTGAAGTCAGGAGCCATAAATAATGTAAATATCGAAGGTGCTTATTACATACCACGTATTGAGTGGATGAATAGTAAAAATACGCTAAGTGTTCAGGTTTTAAATAGACATCAAGATAATTTAAAACTATATGCTGTAAATGCAAAGAAAAATAGTGTGTCACTTCTTTTAGAAGAAAAAGATGCCGCTTATGTAGATATTACTGATAATTTAACTTTTCTAGAAGATGATAGCTTTATCTGGACAAGTGAAAAAGACGGGTATAACCATATTTATTTATATAATGAGGATGGTGAGTTGATGAATCAAATTACAAAAGGTGATTGGGAAGTAACGAATTATTATGGTTATGATCAAAATGAAGATAAAGTGTATTTCCAATCTACAGAAAATGGATCTATAAATAGAGATGTATATAGTATTGATACAAGTGGAGGTTCTAAAAAAAGATTAACATCTAAAGATGGTCAGAACAATGCGGATTTTAGTGCAGACTTTACTTATTTTATAAATACTTTTTCAAATGCAGTTACACCACCAGAATACACTTTGCATACTGCTTTGACAGGTGAAAAAGTAAAAGAAATACTTAATAATGAAGGTTTATCAAAAGCCTTAGAGTCATATGAAATTAGCGCTAAAGAATTTTCTACTATTTCTGTCAATGGAAATGATTTAAACATGTGGATGATTAAACCAGCTAATTTTGATGCAACTAAAAAATATCCATTATTTATGTTTCAATATAGTGGACCTGGTTCTCAGTCAGTTTCTAATACATGGATGTCGGCAAATGATTATTGGTATCAATTATTGGCATCAGAAGGTTATATTGTTGCTTGTGTTGATGGTCGAGGAACAGGGTTTAAAGGAAGAGATTTTAAAAAAGTTACTCAGAAAGAATTAGGTAAATACGAAGTTGAAGATCAAATAGCTGCAGCAAAACAGTTAAGTGAGCTAGCGTATGTAGATGATAATAGAACTGGTATTTGGGGTTGGAGTTATGGTGGTTTTATGTCTACTAATTGTGTTTTGAAAGGGAATGATACTTTTGAAATGGCAATAGCAGTAGCACCAGTTACATCATGGCGTTTTTACGACAGCATATACACTGAGCGTTATATGCAAACACCTCAAGAAAATGCTAGTGGTTATGACGATAACTCGCCATTTAATTATCCAGAACTTTTAAAAGGTAAATATTTATTGGTACATGGTACTGGCGATGACAATGTGCATGTGCAAAACAGTATGCGTATGGTAGAGGCTTTAGTACAGGCAAATAAGCAATTTGATTGGTCTATATATCCAGATAAAAACCATGGTATTTATGGGGGTAATACGAGGCTTCATTTGTATACAAAAATGACAAATTTTATCAAAGCTAATTTATAATCAAAACTCAAGAAAACTAACAAATTATATATGAAAAATACCATTAAAACCTTTGAAGAGCAAGAAATGTTCGGGCACCCCAAAGGCCTGTTTTATTTGTTTTTTGCAGAGCTGTGGGAACGATTTAGTTTTTATGGAATGCGAGCGTTACTTACGTTGTACATGGTTGATGTTGTTTTTGAAGCTCTTTCGACAAGAGATTTTGCAGCAGCAGCCGTATACGCATCTTATGGGTCTTTAGTTTACGCATCTACAGTTATTGGTGGTCGTATTTCTGATAAAATATTAGGAATGAGAAATTCCGTCTTTTTAGGTGGAATACTAATGGCATTCGGGCATTTTGTTTTAGCAGTAGAAAATAATTATGCGTTTTTTATAGCTCTAGCGCTAATAGTTGTAGGTAATGGTTTTTTTAAGCCAAATATTTCAACCTTTGTAGGTTCTCTTTATAAAGAAGATGATATCCGTAAAGATTCTGGTTTTGTTATCTTTTATATGGGTATTAATATCGGTGGTTTTGTAGCTCCGTTACTTTGTGGATGGCTTGGTAGAGAATATGGCTGGCATTATGGTTTTGGACTTGCCGGAATTGGTATGATGCTAGGTTTGATTGCTTTTTGGAGTGGAATTAAGAAAAATGTTTTCGGAGACAGAGGTTTACCACCGACAGAAACTATTTTGGATAAGCCAATATTAGGAGTAAAACAAGGAATAATGATTCCTGTTTTAGCAGTTGCTTCTGTTCCTCTTATAGCTTATTTACTTTCGTCTTATAAGGCTTTAGGTGAGAAAGGTAGTTTTCTTGAGGATGATAATATTGTAAACATAATCTTTTATGTTATAGCGGTAGCAATAGGTTTATTTCTATTGAAAATATTAGTAGAGGCTACTGCAGAAGAACGTAAAAAGCTTATTGTGGCTATTTTAATAACTTTTTTCATTACAATTTTCTGGGGCTTTCACGAGCTTTCAGGTAGTATTATTACATTGTTTGCAGCGCGTAACGTTAATCTAACTTTTATAGATGCTTCGCAAACTAATGCATTGAACTCAATGTATATTATAATTCTATCTATTCCTATTTCAATGATGTTTACTTATTTGAAAAAGAAAAAATTAGACCCACGTACTCCATATAAATTTGGTTTAGGATTAGCTTTTGCAGGTATAAGTTTCTTAATACTATCAATGAGTAGTGGAAGCGCAGATGAGAATGGGATGGTTCCGTTTTCTTATTTATTAATCATGTACTTCTTAATTTCTATAGGTGAATTATTTATGTCTCCTGTAGGGTTATCTAAAATAACAGATTTATCTCCAAAGCGTATTGTAGCATTTATGATGGGTATTTGGTTTTTAGCATCAGCATTTGCTTTTCAAATCGTAGGTTTCATTGGTAAGCAATTAGCTATTGAGAGTACAGATAAAAATGTAGGTGGTTTAGAAACTTTAGGTATTTATACTGATGGGTTTGGGTTGGTTGCTAAATATGCTCTTGGAGCGGCAGCTATAGTACTAATAGCATCACCGTTAATAAAAAAATTAATGGGAAAAGTACACTAGTTACTTTTTTAAATTAAAATAATAAGCTCCCTTTTCACCAGTATAGTGAAAAGGGAGTTTTCTTTTTTTACAGGTTTCTTTCCAGCGTAGCACATCGCTTTTATAATTACTACCATCAGTAATAATCAATCTAGGTTGAATAGAGTCAATCAGTATTTCTAAATTTATTTTAGGTGATTGAGTAAGTATAATATTCATTTGTTTTATAAAAGGATAAACAGTAGTGCTGTCAATGATATACAAATTAGATGAACCATAAGTATAACTATTCTTTAAAGAGTCTATAATTATCATTTCAGCCCTTTCTTCAGTGGCGTAAGTTTTGGTGATTTTAATAAAAGAGGTAGGGGTGTTGCTTAATAAATGTACATCAGTTCCTTTTTGGTATATTAAGGCTGTGTTTTTAGACCTGTGCAATACGTAAAGAGATTCTTTATTTGATGCTCTAAAACAATTGTAAATACTCCAAGTTTGCAAGAGCAATATTGAAAAAAGTAAAGCGACAGTTTTTTTAAATTTTACTTTTTGAAATGTTGAAATTAATAATACTACAGCTATGTATACTAGAAATAATTGAACTGCGTCAAATGAAATTTCTTTAATAATAAAGTTCTCTTGCTTTGCAATCCATTTAACGATAGCATTCATTAAATGTATAATATCGTTATAGGTATCTGTAATGATATTAATTGGGATGTTCCATATTGACAATATGATTACAACAATTCCATAACCAAGTATAAGCCCTAGAAATGGAATAATAATAAGGTTGGATATGAAAAATAAACTTGGAAATTGATGAAAATAAAATAAACTTATAGGTAATACGCCTAATTGGGCGGCAGCACTAATACTTAAAAGTTGCCATATTTTTCGTGCTATTAAATTTTTAGGAAACCATAAATTTTGTAGCATTGGATATATCCACACAATTGCAAAAACTGCGGCGTAACTCATTTGAAAACCAACTTGAAATAGGTAAGTGGGATTTATAAGTAAGATGAAAAATAGAGACAGCGCTAAAATATTAAATGTGTTTGTTGGTCTGTTTAAATATTTGGCATAAGCAAGAAAAGAAAACATGGTTACAGCTCTAACAATTGATGCGGATAATCCTGCTAGTAATGCAAAGCCCCATAATAAGAGTACTATTAGAGCTAATTTTATTTTTTTACCACTTTTAATCCTTTCAATAGGTTGTAACAAAAACTGGAGTATGTAAAGTAAAATACCAATGTGTAGGCCAGATAATGCCAGAATATGAACAGCTCCAGCATTTTTGTAATCTGTATATGTTGTTTCGCTTAAATCATTTCTTTGACCTAAAAGTAAAGCTTGGATAACAGTAAGTTCTTCCTTACCGAAGTTTTGTTTTTTAAGGCTTTCAATTATTTTAGATCTTAAATTTGATGCAATGCCGTAAATAGTGGAATTTGAGTCTGATAATTTTATGAGCTCACCTGCATTACTATTTATTTGATTATAAATAGCAAGACCTTCTAAGTATTCTTTATAATTAAATTGATGAGGATTTAGAGAAGGGGTTAAAGGGCTGAATTTTTTAAAAGTGATAAATTCATCATCTACTTTTAAATCAATTGTTGTAGTGTCTTTAATGATGTTTAGTAATATATTTCCTCTGCTTTCTTTTCTGTCAATCGATAAAACCTCTCCGATATATTTTTTTGAATATAATGTTGGTTTCAGTATATCAATAATTTTAATATGTACTTCTCTCGGTTGGTTGTTATTATTATTTATGTAATGAAGGTCGAGATTTTTTGGATTAGCTATGGTTATAGCTGTAACCCCAATAAAAAACATTAGTAGAAGCGCTGTTATTCCGAAATAAATAGAATTAGCAGTCTGTTTTAGCTTGAACAAAAATAAAAGAAAGGTGAAGCCAATAGCTACAATGCTAATTGTTATAGGTAGAGGTAATATAAAATAGTGACCAAATAAAATTCCTGCAATTAAAAAAAGTGTCAATTTAATTGGCACAAATTTTAATAATTGCATAAATAAAAAGGTTAGTTATAAGACTCTGGTTGCTTTAATAAATGCATAATTCCAGTAGCCTTCTTTTAGTGAAGATACAATAACTCCTCTAGATGAAGTGGAGTGTATAAACTTTATCTCTCCATCATCAACAGAAACAACGAGCCCAACGTGGTTTATTTTTTTAGATTTTTTGCTGGTTTTAAAAAAAAGTAAGTCTCCTTTATCAACGTTTTTTATTTTAATATTTTCGCCTTCTTCAGCCATCACATAAGATACTCTTGGTAAAGAAACATCATGGTCGTTAAAAGCCACATACAAAAGCCCAGAACAATCCATTCCTTTTTTAGTTGTTCCTCCATATTTATATCGCGTTCCTGAAAATGCCAGAGCAGAATTTATGATACCATCTACTTTAGTGTCTTCAGAACGAGATTTCTCAGACTTTACTTCGAGAATATTTATAGGTTTGCTTGTATCTGTATTACGGGCCTCTACGGTAATTTTTCGTTCATCGCTATTTCTAGAAGATATCTTTTTTTTTGAAGCTCCACAGCTAACAATTAAAAAAGAAGAAAGAAGGTAAATAAATTTTCGATTCATCAAGTAATATTTGGGAAACTCTATAATCAAATTTAAATAAATATTTTTGAATGATGAAGGTATTTGTGCCTTGTCAAATGTTAAAAAATAAAAGCTACTTATTTAAATTAGTGTAAATAAGTTCAGCAACATTTTCGCTGGCACCTTTGCCACCTAGTTTTTTCTCAAGCAAATCATAGTTGTCCAATAATTCAACTCTATGTTTAGGTTCTAGAATTTTAGTAAGCTGTTTTTTTAAATTTGCAGTAGTCAAGTCATCTTGTATCAATTCCTTTACAACCTCTTTATCCATTATTAAATTAACAAGTGAAATGTATTTTAATGTAATTATACGTTTAGCTATTTGGTAAGAAATCCAATTACCTTTATAGCAAACAACTTGTGGCACTTTAAATAAAGCAGTTTCTAAGGTAGCTGTTCCGCTAGTTACAAGTGCCGCATGCGAGGCTTGTAATAAGGCGTATGTTTTATTTGAAATTAGATTTATTTGAGAATTTTTTAAAAAGGGATTGTAAAAATCTAAATCTAAACTTGGTGCTCCTGCAATTACAAATTGGTATTTTTTAAAATCGCTAGTGATTGATAGCATTACAGTCAGCATTTTAGATACTTCTTGTTTTCTGCTTCCGGGCAAAAGCGCAATAATAGGCTTTTCTAAATCTAAGTTATATTCTTTTCTAAAAGCTACTTCATTTATTTTAGGTGTGTTGTGTATTGCATCAATTAATGGATGACCCACAAAATTTACTTGAAAATTATGTTTTTCTTCATAGAATTTTTTTTCAAAAGGCAGAGTAACATACATTTTGTCAATTGTACTTTTTATCTTTTCAATTCTACTTTCTCTTGATGCCCATATTTGAGGGGCAATATAATAGTTGGTTTTAAAACCTTCTTGTTTTGCCCATTTTGCAATTCGAAGATTAAAGCCAGAATAATCTATAAATACTATAACATCAGGATTGAAAAGTTGAATGTCTTTTTTGCAGAAAGAAATATTTTTAAAAATAGTTCCAATATTAGCAACTACCTCAAGAAAACCCATAAAGGCAAGCTCTTTATAATGTTTAGCCAAAGTTCCACCAGCATCTTGCATTAAATCACCACCCCAACATCTAATATCAGCATTAACATCTTTATTTTTTAATGCTTTTATCAGATTAGATCCGTGCAAATCCCCTGATGCTTCTCCTGCAATTATATAATATTTCATTCTTTAAAAAACTTTATAATACATAATCAATAAAGCGGTTAAAATGGTAGCAATTAGTACTCCTCTGGCTCTTAAATCTCTTTTTAATTTTAAAAAAGCAAAAAATGCGATTAGATTTAAAATCGCGCCAAGAGCAAGTAAGCTACCTACGTGCTCTTCTCTAACAGCTGCTTGGTATGTTTCTGAAATGCTGAGTTTTGAAAAAATAATAATATAAAGTAAAGTACCTGTAATGTTCGCTATTAGTCCAATTACAAATCCTATAAGTATTTCTTTTTTATTCATTTTAAATTCCAGTTATTTAAAGTTTGTATGGCGTGGTGCGCAGTTAAATCAAATTGAGTTGGTACAACAGATATATATCCTTTTGAAAGTGCCCATTCGTCGGTATCTTCACCTTTGTCTAAAAGTTCAAATTTACCGGTAAGCCAATAATATTCTTTGCCCATAGGACTAACTCTTTTATCAAATTTTTCTTTCCAATTTGCTCGTGCTTGTCGGCAAATTTTCACTCCTTTTATTTCTTTCTTATGTAATTTAGGAATATTTACATTTAAAACTACCCCTGGCGGAATACCATTTTCTAAAGCTTCTGTAACAATATTTTGAATAAACTTTTTAGCTTGACTAAAATCTGCCTCCCAACTAAAATCACACAAAGAGAAGCCAATTGCAGGAATACCCTCTATGCCAGCTTCAATAGCAGCACTCATTGTACCCGAATAAATTACGTTAATTGATGAATTTGATCCGTGATTGATCCCACTAACACAAATATCTGGCTTTTTTTTCAAAATTTCTTGTAGTCCTAATTTTACGCAATCAGCAGGAGTGCCACTACAACTGTATTCTTCTGTATTATCATCATCTAAATCAATCTTGACTTTTTTCGAATACAGCGTGTTATCTATGGTTATCGCGTGTCCCATGCCAGATTGGGGGCTGTCTGGGGCAACAACAATTACATCACCAATTTCTTTCATATAACTGACTAATGCACGCAAGCCAGGTGCAGTAATTCCGTCATCATTTGTTATTAAAATTAAAGGTTTTTTCATAAAGTATAATTATTACTGTAAAAATACGTTTTTCATAAAGAATTGTTGAATAAACCCTTTAACAAAAGTTTTGCTAAGCCCCCGTCTATGTGGCACGGTTTTTTCATTATCTTAGATGATTCATTTTTAGGATGACAGCTAATTCTTATAAGAAGGATTTTGAAAGTCCTCAACACAAAAAAAAGTAGTACATGAAAAATAAATTAGCCTACGCACTTTTAATGATGTTATTCGCAGTAGCATCATGTAGTTTTACAAATAAATCTTTTGAAAACGATGATAAGGATAAGCTTTTACTAGACCTTATAACCTATGTTTTAGAAAAAGGACACTATCAACCAAAAGATATTAATGATGATTTTTCAGTTGAAGTTTTTGAAGATTTTATTGATGGTTTAGATCCTACTAAACGTTACTTTTTAGAAAGTGATATTCAAGATTTTGAACAATTTAAATTTCAAATTGATGATCAGATAAAAAATACAGACATTGCTTTTTTTAATGCTGTTTATGAGCGTTTAATGGTTCGAATGAACGAAGCTAAGAGTATCTATAAAGAAGTTTTGTCAGAATCGTTTGATTATAAGACAAAAGAACTTATCGATATCGATTATGATAAACAACCTTTTGTTAGTTCTAGAAAAGAATTAAAAGAAAGGTGGAGAAAGCAATTAAAGTATGCTACTCTTGGTAATTATGATTCTAAAATAATGAAAGAAGACGATGAAGATTCAAAAAAAATGAGTTCTAAAGAAGCCGAAAAAGAAGCTCGTGCTGATACAGAAAAAACATTGGATGAATTTTTTGATTTTGTAGCAGATTTAGATCGTAAGGATTGGTTTGTGCAGTACATTAATACAATTGTAGAAGAATTTGATCCTCATACTTTTTATTTTGCACCTGAAGAAAAAGAGAAGTTTGATACAAGAATGTCAGGTAAGTTTGAAGGAATTGGAGCAAGATTGCAAAAGCGTAAAGAAGGTATTAAGATTGTTGAAATAATTTCAGGAGGACCAGTATGGAGAGATCAACAAATTGAAGTTGGTGATGAAATACTAAAAGTAGGCCAGCATACAGAGCCGCCAGTTAGTATTGTTGGTATGCGTTTAGATGATGCTATTAAATTGATAAAAGGAGCAAAAGGTACCGTTGTTGATTTAACAATGAGAAAGGTTGATGGTAGTGTAGAGGTTATTTCAATAACTCGTGATGTCGTTGAGTTAGAAGAAACTTTTGCTAAATCAGCAAATATTATAAAAGATGATCAGAAATTTGGAATTATAAATTTACCTCAATTTTATGTGAGTTTTGATGATTATGAAGGAGAGAGAAATGCCGCATCAGATGTTGCTAAAGAGGTAGAGAGACTAAAAGAAGAGGGCGTTCAAGGTCTTATTTTAGATTTAAGAGATAATGGAGGGGGATCTTTAAAAACTGTTGTTGAAATGGCAGGTTTATTTATTAAAGAAGGTCCTATTGTTCAAGTTAGATCTAACGATAACCAAAAAGAAGTTCATGACGATGTTGATGATCGTATTCAATGGGATGGACCTTTAGTTATTTTAGTAAATGAATTATCTGCTTCGGCTTCTGAAATATTAGCAGCAGCAATGCAAGATTATAAAAGAGCTGTAGTTATCGGTAGTAAGCAAACATTCGGTAAAGGAACTGTGCAAAATGTAATTCCTTTAGAGCGTATTGTTCGAAGTAATGAGCATGGCGATTTAGGTGCTATTAAATTAACAACTCAGAAATTTTACAGAATTAATGGAGGATCAACTCAGTTAGAAGGTGTGAAGTCTGATGTAGTTGTGCCAGACAAGTATAGTTATATTGATTTAGGTGAGCGTGACCAACAAAACCCATTAGCTTGGGATAAAATATCACCTGCTGATTATACTGTTTGGGATGGGCATATTGATTATGAAAGTACAGTGAAAAATAGTACTAAGCGTATGTCGGGTAATTCTCAAATTAAACTTATTGAAGAGAACGCAAAATGGTTAAAAGAACAGCAAGATGAAACTGCAGTTTCTTTAAATTATGACGATTACAAACAAGAAGAAAAAATAAATAAAGAAAGATCTAAGTACTTTAAAACACTTTCAGATTACGATTCTAAATTAACTTTCGAATCATTAAAATATGAAGAAGGCTTATTTGTGCAAGATTCAGTTTTAAGAGAAAAACGTAACCGTTGGCATAAAGATTTAGCTAAAGATGTTTATGTAGAAGAGGCTGTTAATGTTTTAGAAGATTTGAAAACAAATTCTATTAAAAACGGAAAATTAGCAAGTATTAAAGGTTAATATTTTAAAGTAAGTCATAAAAAAGGTCCCATTTAATAAATGGGACCTTTTTTATTTTTAAGAACTGCATGATAGCATTGAGCAGCCAACTTTATTTCGTGCCCATTCGGGTCTTTTTGCAAACCAATCATTGTGTAAAGGTTGTTCAGAATACGGTTTTTTTAATAATTCAAAAAATGTTTCGATAAGCGAGTAGTCACCTTCATCTGCTTTATCAATAGCTAACTGTGCCATATAGTTTCTTAGAACATATTTAGGGTTCACAGCATTCATTTTCTCTTGTCTTTCTGTGTCAGTGTAGTTTTCACCACTTAAACGCTTTAAATAATCTGAAAACCAATTAATCCAAAGTGTTCGTATTTCGCCTTTTAGCTCTTTAGGCTGGTAAAATGCTTCTTGTATGCTATTTAAGCAAGCGTCAGTATCATCTGTTTTTTTTATACTACTAATCTTTCTAAAAAAAATAGTCATATCGGTTTCAGTAAGTTGTAACACTTCTTCAAGGGTATTCAATAATTCATTGTCGGAATCTTGATTAGTAAACAATCCGATTTTAGATTTCATCATGTTTAAATATCTCATAGAGTAATCATTTTTATAGGACTCCAATATTTCTTCTAACGGTTCTGCATCTTCAATTAATGGGTACAGTGCATTAGCAAGTTGGTATAAATTCCATAAGCCAACATTCCCTTGGTTGCCGTATCTATATCTTTTATGTTGCCTATCGGTGGTATTAGGTGTCCACCCGTCATCAAAACCTTCAAGCCAACCGTAAGGTCCAAAATCGATAGTTAAACCTAGTATCGACATATTATCTGTATTCATTACTCCGTGAACAAAACCGACACGTTGCCAATGAATAATCATCTCTAATGTGCGTTCAGTAACTTCTTTGAAAAAAGCGATATATGCTTCTTTTGATGTTGATTTGATTTGAGGGTAAAAGTTTTTGATGGTATAATCAACTAAGTTTTTTAGTGTTTTGTAATCTTGCCTTGAGCTGAAAATTTCATAACTGCCGAATCGTAAAAAAGAAGGAGCTACTCTTGATACTATTGCTCCTTTTTCATAATCTGGATTTCCATTGTATAATACATCCCTTAAAACTTTATCTCCTGATAAAGCTATTGATAGAGCTCTTGTGGTAGGTATACCTAAATGATACATAGCTTCACTGCATAAATACTCCCTGATAGATGATCTTAATACGGCAAGCCCATCAGCAGTTCTAGAATAAGGAGTTTCGCCAGCACCTTTTAATTGCAAGGCCCATTTTTTGTCATCATAAAGTATTTCACCAAGGTTTATAGCTCTACCATCACCTAATTGACCAGCCCAATTACCGAACTGATGTCCGCCATAACACATAGCGTACGGTTTAGAGTTTTCTATAATTTCATTTCCTGTAATAATATTTAAAAATTTAGTTGATTTTAAATCTTCAGATGTGAAACCTAAATTTTTTGCCATTTCTGGCGATGTATGAATGAGTTGAGGGTTACTAGTTTTTTTAGGAACAACATATGAATAGCAAGCTTTTTCTACTTGCCTTCTTGTGTTTTCTGAGATAGGATCTTCAGGAAGCTCATTCGTAAAAGTATTTTTCAAGACAATATTCATAGCAATTTTTATTTTGACTTATTAGTCGTAATAGAATATACAAATTTAAGTTAACTTGTGCTTTTTGATTTGCTATGAATAAGAAAACAATATATAGTTTGTTAACCATTGCCTGTATTATTGGTTTTTGGTTGTTCGAAAATTTTTATACTCCTGATACATATACGGCGCCTAAACAGGAAGATAATACAGTTAATATTACAAATGATTTTTTACCAAGTTCTACAACAGGTTCTATAGTTCACCACAATCATTATTCGTTATCGTATAATGAAAAGCATGAACAGGCAGAGTGGGTAGCTTATGAATTAAATAAAGATCAGCTTACTTATGATGACAGAAAAAGACCTTATTTTATTGAAGACCCTAAGGTGAAAACAAAATCTGCTGATTGGCGAAATTACAGAGGCTCTGGTTATGATAGAGGTCATTTATGTCCTGCGGGAGATCGTAGGTTTTCAGAATATGCATATAATGAAACTTTTTACACTAGTAATATTAGCCCTCAGAATAATGATTTCAATGCGGGTATTTGGAATGAGTTAGAGAAAAAAGTAAGGTATTGGACTAAGAAATATAACAGTGTTTATGTTGTTACTGCTGGTGTATTAGAAAATAACTTATCAAGTATTGGTGATGAAGATGTTAGTGTGCCAAACTATTTTTATAAAATAGTAGCTAGAAAAGAAGGTGCAGATATAAAAGCGTTAGCCTTTCTTTTTAAAAATGAAAGTAGTAATAAATCTCTAAAAAAGTTTTTAGTTACTATAGATGAGTTGGAAAATATGACTGGAATTAATTTTTTTGAAAACGTTTCAGATGATATTGAGAATAAGTTAGAAGGTAAAATAGAAACTTCGGGTTGGAAATTTTAAAAGCCTTCTTTAAGCCTGTTAGAGTCCATCTTTAAAAAGATAAATAATAAAGCTGTAAACCCTAATAAACCTGATCCTCCATAGCTGAAAAATGGTAACGGAATTCCTATGGTAGGTAAAACGCCGATAACCATGCCTACATTGATAAAATAATGTACAAGTAAAATAGAAACGACACCGTAGCCATACATTCTACTGAAAGCATTTTTTTGACGTTCGGCAAGAAATACAAGTCTAAGTAGTAATATTGAAAAGAGAATTATAACAGTTGTGGTACCTATAAAGCCCCATTCTTCACCAACAGTGCTGAATATATAATCAGTATGCTGTTCAGGCACAAAATCTCCTTTAGTTCTAGTGCCTTCCAAAAAACCTTTGCCAAAAAATCCGCCAGATTCAATTGCTTTTTCTGATTGATAGGTATTGTAGCCAATTGTTTTTCTAATTTCTTCTAATTTAGATGGGTCTTTTTCAAGACTTAACCATAAGCTAAATCGATCTCTATGTCTTTGTTCGAAAACATTTTCAAAAACAAAATTAACAGATAGTGAAAACAAAATCGTTACAATATAGATACCAATTATTGGTATTAAAGGCACTTTAAAAGATTGCTTTTTAAGTAATAGAAAAACAGCCAAGATTAAACCTAAAATTATAGCAATCCAAATGCTACCAAACATTAATGTGCAAACGAAAATCATAATTGCAAACAATCCTATTCCTAAATAGAAAACTGGAATTCCTTCTCTGAAAAGAACAAATACTAAAGAGAAAAAGACGAGGGCGCTACCAGGATCTGGTTGTGGTATTACTAAAATAGCAGGTATCAATAATACCAAAAAGGCATAAAATTGATCTTTTCTTCTTTTTATATCGGTTTGAATATCACTTAAATATTTAGCAACTGCTAGTGCAGTTGCAACTTTTGCCAATTCGGAAGGTTGCAAATTAAAGAACCCCAAGTTATACCAAGAAGTAGCTCCAGCAATCGTGGTTCCGAATATATATAAGCCAAGTAATAATACTAATGAAATGGTGTATATGATACTCGAAAAACGTTCGAAAAAATTACTTTCTAATGACAGTATTATAATTAAGAATGCAACGTCTATAGCAATAAACATAAGTTGTTTCCCATAAATACTAGAGAAATCAAAAACACCTCCATGCGCTTCTGAGTAGGTGCTAGAGTAAATATTTACCCACCCAATAGCTACTAATAAAACAAATATTAGAATAGATAACCAGTCCAGCCTTTTTAATAAATCTTTACCAGACACGCTCGTTAATTATAAAAGGTTCGCCACTAAGTGGTTTAGCATATTCTTTATCTAATGTTTTTTCTAACATGCGCTGTTCTAAATCTGTTCGGGTGATTTCTCCTTTCAAATATTTTTCTATTAATAACGATGCTATATGCCCTGCATATCGCCCTCCATAATAACCATTTTCAATATATACCGCAATAGCTATTTTGGGGTCATCAACGGGTGCAAATGCAATAAATACAGAATGATCTGTAAGCTGAGTTCTTACGCCATCGATTTTTGTAAAGTTTTCTACAGTTCCTGTTTTACCTGCAATATCAATACCTGGTATTTGTACATAGTATCCAGTACCTTGTGTGTAAACATTTCTCATACCTTCAACAACAGGGTCAAAATGTTTTTTATCTATAGAAGTGTGTTTAGGTTCTGTAAAATTAGGGTCATCAACTTTTTTTCCGTCAACTTCTTTTAAGATGTGTGGGGTGATGTAAAAACCTCTATTTGCAATTGCTGCAGTCATATTAGCTAGTTGAATAGGAGTAACTAATATTTCTCCTTGCCCAATCGCATTAGATATAAAATAGGTAGCGGCCCATCTATTCTCACCATACATTCTGTCATATGTATTTCTATTAGGAATAGATCCTTTTCTACCAGTTGGTATATCAGAACCTAAAAAAGTACCTAGTCCAAAGCTTTTGACGTGTTTTTCCCATACATCTAGCCCCTCTTGTGTTGTTGGGAATTTATCAAATATTTTTCTAAAAGTACCTGCAAAATAGGCATTACAAGATTTATAAATGCCAACATTTAAATCTCTCAATCCACCACCACAATGGCAACCTCTTTTCTTTTTACCTACATAAAACCCATTGAAGCATCTGATTTGTGTTTCAGGTGTGATAACCTCTTCTTGTAAACCTATTAAAGCATTAATAGCTTTGAAAGGAGATCCAGGAGATGTTTGTGCTAATACAGATCTGTCGTAAGTAGGCTGTGCTATAGAGTCATTATATAACTTTGTATAATTCTTAGATCGCTCTCTTCCTACGAGCAATGAGGGGTCATAAGATGGGCCTGAAATCATTGCTAAAATTTCTCCACTTGATGGTTCTATAGCAACAACGCCACCTCGTTTTCCATTCATTAAAAGTTCGCCGTATTCTTGTAATGTTTTGTCGATTGTAATTTTAATGGCTTTACCTTGCTCAGGTAAGGTGTCTAGTGTTCCACTTTTATATGGTCCAATATCTCTATTGAATCTATCTTTTTGAATGTATTTTACTCCTTTTCTACCTCGCAAAACTTCTTCGTACTGTTTTTCAATACCTGTACGACCTTTTAATTCTCCTTGCTTGTAATATGGGTTTTGACTCAACTCATAATCGTTGACTTCAGAAATAAAACCAAATACATTTGCACCACTTTTTGTGTCGTAGTATCTAAGAGATCTTTTTTGAATATAAAAGCCATTATACTTTCTCATTTTTTCTTGTAAGCGAGCATAATCAGCTTTTGATAGTTGGTGAACAACTACCGATGGTAATCTTGTAGAGTATTTTTTAGCTTTAAGAAGTTTTTTTAAAAAAACTTCTTTTTCGATACCTAGTAATCCGCAAAATTCTAAAGTATCTAATTGTCGTACTTCACGTGGTATAACCATTATATCGTAAGCTGGTTGGTTAGCGACTAGTAATTCACCGCTACGATCATAAATATAGCCTCTTTCAGGGTAATCATAAATGGCTTTTATGGCAGAATCTTCTAATACTTGTGTTTGTGAGTATTTAAATACTTGTAAGTAAGAGAGTCTCCCTATAAAAGAAAGCCCTATAATTATGATTATCGAAGATAAAAGCAGTTTTTTCATTTAGAATGAAAGAAGTTTTAACAAAGGAAATAAAATTAGTAGCCAAAATAGGATACTTAAGTGTTTTTTATTCTTTTTTAACACTAAAAAGAGAACTGAGTAAAACACATATTAATGTTGATGCAATACTTACAATTATTATTTTCTTTAAAATTAGAAGAATATTATCAAAATTAAAAACTTCTAGAGTAAAGAATATTGTGTGATGAATGACAATTAATAATGTTAAATACGTAAGTTTTTGAATGGCTGGAACTCCAGAAATTTTAAAACTTTGAAAATCAAAATTGACACCAAAACAAAAACGCATAATGGTTGGCCTTAAATAAGCTATTGTCACTGTAGCTGCTGTGTGTATGGCTAGGCTGTCAGAAAAAACATCAACAGTGAAGCCTAATAAAAAAGCAATAATTAAAAAAACTGCTCTATTTTGTTTAACAGGGTACCAATATAAAAACAGAATATAAATCATAGGATTTATGTAGCCTAAATATCCTATTCTATTACATATTAGAACCTGTGCTAATACAAGTAAAATAAACCGAACTATATTTATGAAGTAGTAATTACTGGCCATTAGGATTTTTTGATTCTAGTTCTTCTATCGCTTTGCGATTTAAATTATTAATTATGTAAACGTTTTTAATGTTAGACATGTCGTTGAAAAGAGTAATGTCTATGCTGTAAGAGCTTTTAGAAATATCTAAATCAAATTTTTTAATTACTCCGATAGGAATGTTTTCTGGAAAAATACTAGATGATGCACCAGTAAGTATTGTGTCACCTACTTTTATAGGTACTCGCCTTGGTATATCAATTAATTGTACTGTGGAAAAATCTTTAGCGTTCCATATAAGTGAGCCGAAATTGTTAGTATTTTTAATTTTAGCGTTTAAGTTCGACCTTCTGTTTAATATACTTTGTATGCGAGAGAACTTTTCAGTTGTGTTTTCTACAATTCCAAGTATTCCGTCAGGTGTAATTACACCCATATCTTGTGTAATACCATCACTAGATCCTTTATCCAAAGTTATATAATTATCTAAAAGAGAATAACTGTTTTTGATAATTTTAGCGGATACAATTGTAAAATCTGTATTTGTAGTATCTATCGTTAAAGAGTCTATAGGTGCGTTTAAATTATATTCTTTATTAATAAGAATATTTCTCAAAAGCATGTTCTCTTTTACTAATTTTTCATTTTCTTGTTCTAAATTAAAATAAGATGAGATGCCATTTGTAGTATTATAAATACCACCAGAAAACCAACTTGCAGAACTGAAAAATTTAGATTGGTGATAGGAGTGAGACTGAATAGTAAAACTCAGTGATATGAATAAAAGGAATAAATAAAGTAACAGATTTTTATTCCGGATTATAAAATTGATAATCTGCTGCATTCACTTTAACTATTTGCTAGTGATTATTATATTCTTTCGGCAAGTTAAAACAAGTTGAGTTTAAATTACCGAAAGAATTAATGTCTTTGCTATTTGATTAAAATACTTTTATATCGCTCTAAGTTTTTAAGTGCGATACCAGTACCTCTAACAACTGCTCTTAACGGATCTTCTGCTATATATACAGGTAAATCTGTTTTTTGAGATAACCTTCTATCTAGACCGCGTAGCATAGATCCACCACCAGCTAAATAAATACCAGTGTTGTAAATGTCAGCAGCTAATTCAGGAGGTGTTTGAGATAATGTTTCCATTACGGCATCTTCAACTCTTAAAATAGATTTGTCTAATGCTTTCGCAATTTCTCTAAAAGATATTTGTACTTGTTTTGGTTTTCCTGTTAATAAATCACGCCCTTGAACAGACATTTCATCTGGTGGAGTTTGTAAATCTTCAGTAGCAGAACCAATCGTGATTTTTATATTTTCAGCAGTACTTTCGCCAACATAAAGGTTGTGTTGTGTACGCATGTAATAAATAATATCATTTGTAAAAACATCACCTGCAATTTTTACAGATTTATCACAAACAATACCGCCTAATGCAATTACAGCAATTTCAGTAGTACCACCTCCTATATCAACAATCATGTTTCCTTTTGGTTGCATGATGTCTAAACCGATACCAATTGCCGCGGCCATTGGTTCATGTATTAAGTAAACTTCTTTTCCGTTTACACGTTCTGCCGATTCTTTTACAGCTCGCATTTCTACTTCTGTAATACCAGAAGGGATACAAATAACCATTCGTAATGCAGGTGGAAACCATTTTTTCTTTAAAGCAGGAATGTTCTTAATGAACATGTTAATCATCTTTTCAGATGCATCAAAATCTGCAATAACACCATCTTTCAATGGACGAATTGTTTTTATATTTTCATGGGTTTTTCCTTGCATCATGTTGGCTTCTTTTCCAACTGCAATTATTTTACCGCTTATTCTATCTCTGGCAACAATAGATGGACTGTCAACAACGACTTTGTCATTGTGTATGATAAGAGTGTTAGCTGTGCCTAAATCTATAGCTATTTCCTCTGTCAAGAAATCAAAAAATCCCATTATTAATTATTTGGTTGTGGACTAAATGTATGTTTTATCGACGAAAGTAACAAAATTAATGTTTAAAATGACGTGTTCCTGTCATTACCATAGAAATTCCGTTTTCATTGCAATAATCGATGCTTAATTGATCTTTTATTGACCCGCCTGGTTGTATAACGCTCGATATGCCACTTTTATGCGCAATTTCTACACAATCTGGAAAAGGGAAGAAAGCATCACTGGCCATAACTGATCCATTTAAATCAAATTTAAAAGATTGAGCTTTGTGAATTGCTTGATTTAAAGCATCTACACGAGAGGTTTGTCCTGTACCACTAGCACATAATTGTTTGTTTTTAGCAATAACAATTGTGTTAGATTTTGTATGCTTACAAAGTTTAGAAGCGAAAATTAAATCTTCAATTTCTTGAGTTGTAGGAGCTGTTTTTGTTGCATTCGTTAAATCAGCTTCAGTATCTGTTTTTGAATCTTTTTCTTGTACTAAAACACCGTTTAAACATGTGCGTACTGATGTGTCTGGTAAAGCAACATCATTTTGAATTAAAATGATTCTATTTTTCTTTCCTTTTAAAATTTCTAAAGCTTCAGCAGCATAGCTAGGAGCTATAACTACCTCACAGAATAATTGATGTATTTCTTCAGCAGTGGCTTTGTCAATTTCTTTATTACTGATTAAAACACCACCGAATGCAGATACAGGATCGCCTGCTAAAGCATCAACATATGCTTGGTGCAATGTGCTTCTCGAAGCTAAACCACAAGCATTATTGTGTTTTAAAATAGCAAATGTAGGTTCGTCATTTTTAAATTCTCCCATTAAATTAACGGCAGCATCAACATCTAATAAATTGTTGTATGATAATTCTTTACCATGAAGTTTATCGAACATAGCTTCAAAATCTCCAAAGAAAAATCCTTTTTGATGAGGGTTTTCACCATATCTTAAAACTTGACCGTTTGTTTCACTAATTTTTAAAACAGTTTCTTGCTTATCTTTATTGAAATAATTAAATATAGCAGTATCGTAGTGAGAAGATACATTGAAAGATTTTGCAGCAAAACGCTTACGGTCTTCAAATGTTGTAGATCCGTCATTAGTAGATATTAACTCTAAAACTTCAGCATAATCTTCCATAGAAGAAACACAAAGTACATCTTTAAAGTTTTTAGCAGCAGCTCTAATTAGAGAAATACCACCGATATCAATTTTTTCAATAATATCTTGTTCAGGAGCTCCACTAGCAACTGTTTTTTCGAAGGGGTATAAATCAACAATAACAATATCTATTTGCGGAATTTCAAATTCAGCTAATTGTTTTTGATCACTTTCATTGTCTTGGCGATTTAAAATACCTCCAAAAACTTTTGGGTGTAATGTTTTAACACGACCTCCTAAAATAGATGGATAACTTGTTACATCTTCAACTGGTACTACATCTATGCCTAAATCTTTAACAAATTTCTCAGTTCCACCAGTAGAATAGATAGTAATACCTAGTTCTTGAAACTTTTTTACAATTGGTTCTAAACCATCTTTATGGAATACAGAAATTAGTGCTGATGTAGCTTTTTTAGTGGTGCTCATTTTTGTGTGCTTAATGTTAACTATTAAGCACACAAAAGTAATTTTTTTGAAGTTAATAACACCTTGATGTTATCAACAAAAAGCCAAAGTTTTAAAGAATTTTAGCAACTTCGGCATTTACAAACTCTAAAAAGCGCTCATCTTGCTCTGTAAAAGGGTTTGGAGTATTAGAATCGATGTCTATTTGTCCAATATTTTCACCATTTATAAAAAGCGGCACTACTATTTCAGCTTTTACGGTAATACTACATGCAATGTAATTGTCTTGAGCAGCAACATCGGCCACAACAAAATTTTTATTACTTACGGCAACTTGACCGCAAATTCCTTTTCCGAATGGAATTATAGTATGGTCTGTTTCTGCGCCAGCATAAGGACCTAATTTTAATTCAGGTTTATCACCATTTTTAAAATAAAAACCAACCCAATCATAATAATCAATGTTTTCTTTTAAAAGATCACAGATGTCTTGTAAACGGGAGTCTGTACTTACGGCAGTATTTTCTGTAATAGCTGTAATTTGTTTTTTTAATGTTTCAAGCATTGCATATTTTTTCGCAAATATATTTAATATACCAATGTTATATAGGAAAATATTTTTTTAGTTGCTACAAATTTTTACTGGAATGTTACATTGTGCAAGTCTTTGTGCGCCTGTATTAGCTGGTACTGCAATATCGTCAGAACCGTTGTAAATTACCATATCAATATCTTCAGGCACGTATATTTGAACTCTTGTTTTTGAATATCCATTCGGAAAATAACGTATATAGTAACCGTCAGGATGTAAAGACCATCTGCCTCTTTTTATTAAGTTATTTGTTTCAGGAGCTGAGCCCCCTAAAATAGCTAGTTCTTCAAACTCTTCATAAGTACTTAGTCCAGACTCAAACATACCTCGCATTTTATTTTCAATTTCAATAACTGTTTTTATTGTTTGAGGTGCGTTATTTGTTGCTTTTTGTACAGCATTTTCGGGTATGAAACCTAAAATACCGTTGTTCAAGTCTAAAATTTGTTCTGCAGTTAATAATTTAGTAGCTGTTATTTTCAAAGGGTTAGCTAGTTTTGTAAATTTAGTCTTAGCTATAATTGCCCATAATAGTAATTGAACATCACGTTGAGGTATTTCAGGATGTGCTTCGAAATTTTTAAGAATAGCAATAACTATTTCTTCTTTTTTACCTAATACAGGAGCATATAAGTATCCGTCACCTTCGCTAGGGCCATATGTTCCGGCTTTTAAACAAAAACTCATACTCTCAAGCTCATAAAAACCAGAATGAAGAATATAATTGTTCTCAGTATTTCTTTGTTGTTCACATATTGATAAAAAAGAGGCTTCATTTCCAAAATTATCCTCTAAATCTATATCTGTATTGGTGTCTTTAAAATTAGTTGAAATGGGATCTTTACTAAGTTTTTTATAACTAACTTTTCCGATTGCATTAGTAACTTTATTTTTTGCGTTTTCAAATATTCCTTGTGCTTGTATTGAGTTAGAAAAGAATATGGTAATTACAAATAATACTGTAATTTTTTGACTTTTCATTTTAGTAATGATGTTTTCGGTTGTCTTTATTTTTGCTAAAGTATGTTAAAATAAGTATTTGAGACACCTATTTTAATGTCAATTTCAAGATTCATTAATGTTTAGCATCATTAACATCTGGATATTTAGTAATTTTGAAGCAATGAAAAAAGTATTACATAAAATAATCGCGACCAATATGGCTTTATTGCTTTTGGTTATAACTACTTCTTGGAAAGTAGAAAAGCATTATTGTATGGGGTATTTAATTGACGTTGCTTTTTTTGTTTCAGCAGATGATTGTGAAGTAAATTTGTTGCCAGAAGGTGATAATGATACAGTTGAAAAAGCTTGTTGTGCAGATGAAGTTATTGCTGTTGAGGGGCAGAGTGATGTTAGGCCTTCTGGTAACGATTTGAATTTAGATCAGCAACTTTTTCTAACAGTTTATTCATACACATATCTTAATTTATTTGAGCCTTTAGAAGTTCAGAATTTTCCACACAAATATTATCTCTCTCCTAAAATCGTCAAAGACATACAATTGCTAGACGATGTTTTTTTAATTTGATTTTTTAGTTTCATCCTTATCACTTTATCTAGTGTAATGCGGTTATATTCATGAACCGGTTTACTTTACTATTAAGTATTTGCTAAAAACTATAAAATGTCTACTATTCTTCATATAAAAAATATGGTTTGTGATCGATGTAAAATGATTGTTTCGCAATCGTTAGAAGAAATCGGTATTACAATTCTTAATTTAGAATTAGGGGTTGTGACTATAACATCTAAAGAGGCTGTTGATTATGATAAAATACGAGAAGTTTTAAAAAATAAAGGCTTTGAACTTATTTTAGATAAGAACAAAATACTGATAGATAAGATAAAAACAAACCTTATAGCGTTTGTTGATATTCTTGATAGTAGTAAGGAAGAAAATATATCGGTTTTTTTATCTCAAAGAATGAATCGTGATTATTCAGTAATGAGTAAGCTTTTTAGTAAAACAGAAAATGTCTCAATTGAAAAGTATGTTATCAATTTAAAAATTGAAAAAGCAAAAGAATTGATTCAAATGAATAGGTTGAGTTTTTCAGAAATAGCATATACATTAGCTTATAAAAGTAGTAGTCATTTAGCTCGTCAATTTAAACTTATTACTGGTTTTTCTATGTCTGAATATAAGACATCTCAAAAATGGAATCGTACTTCTTTAGACCGAATTGTATAAGTCTTACCCATAAATAGTCAAAAGAGCTACTATTTGTAATTGTAAATTTGTAGTGTATTAAACTTATGAAAATGAAACATACATATCATATTCACGGAATGTCATGCAATGGGTGTAAAACTCATGTAGAGCAAACTTTGTCTGCTGTTAAAGGAGTCGAGAAGGTTGTAGTTGATTTAGAAAATGCAGAAGCTTTAGTTGAGGCAAATGGTAAAGTGTCATTAAAAACATTGCAGAAGGCAATGGAAAAGGATGGCGGTCATTATTCTATACACAAAGTGGGAGAACATCACTTTAATGAAAAAAAAGAAACAAATGAAAACGGCAATGGAGTTTTTTATTGTCCAATGCATTGTGAAGGGGATAAGGTTTATAGTGAATCAGGTGATTGCCCAGTATGTGGTATGGATTTGGTTGAAGAGGTAAATTCTTCTACGTCAAGCACGCAAGAGTATACTTGTCCAATGCACCCTGAAGTTGTAGAAAATGAACCTGGAGATTGCCCGATTTGTGGTATGGATTTGGTGCCTAAAAAAGTGGATATATCTGCAGAGCAAAAAAGTTATAATAAACTCTTAAATAAGTTTAAAATAGCAGTTGCTTTTACGCTTCCTATTTTTATAATAGCAATGTCAGACATGATACCAAATAACCCACTACTTAAGGTTTTGAGTTTAAAGTATTGGAATTGGATAACATTTGCTTTGTCAATACCTGTTGTGTTTTATGCTACTTGGATGTTTTTTGAACGTGCTTACCGATCAATAAAAACATGGAACTTGAATATGTTTACGCTTATAGGTATTGGTGCTGGTTTTGCATGGGTATTTAGTGTATTTGCAATGGTTGTGCCTGATTTTTTTCCGGCTCAATTTAAAACAGATTCAGGTACCGTTCATGTTTATTTTGAGGCAGCTACAGTTATTTTAACCTTGGTTTTATTTGGTCAGCTATTAGAAGCTCGTGCGCATAGTAAAACAAATAGTGCTGTAAAAGAATTATTGAAATTAGCACCTAGCAAGGCAATTAGAGTTGTGGATGGTGTTGAAGAGGTAATTGCGATAGATAAAATAAGTAAAGGAGATTTACTTAGAGTGAAACCTGGTGATAAAATTCCTGTAGATGGACTTATTTCAGAAGGAGGGAGCACTGTTGATGAGTCAATGATAACAGGGGAGCCTGTTCCTGTAGAAAAAGACGAAGGTGATTTGGTGCGTTCGGGTACTATAAATGGTAAGCGCTCTTTTGTAATGAAGGCAGAAAAGGTAGGAGCAGATACGCTACTGTCTCAAATTATTGAAATGGTAAATAAGGCAAGTAGAAGTCAAGCACCAATTCAAAAGTTAGCAGATAAAATATCAAGTTATTTCGTTCCTGTTGTTGTACTTATTTCAGTTATTACGTTTGTTGTTTGGGCAGTTTTTGGTCCAGACCCTGCATATGTATTTGCTTTGGTAAATGCTATTGCAGTTTTAATTATTGCTTGTCCATGTGCACTTGGTTTGGCAACGCCAATGTCGGTTATGGTGGGTGTTGGTAAAGGTGCAAAATCGGGTGTGTTGATTAAAAATGCGGAAGCTTTAGAGCGTATGGATAAAATTGATACGCTGATTATTGATAAAACAGGTACAATAACAGAAGGGAAACCATCTGTTGAAAAAATAGAATCACAACAAGGTTTTGACGCAGATAAAGTTTTACAGTATATCGTTTCTTTAAATCAATTTAGTGAACATCCATTGGCAGATGCTACGGTAAAATATGGTAAAGATCAGCAAGTAGAGCTTTTAAAAGTAAATGACTTTGATTCTGTCACGGGAAAAGGAGTTATAGGGAAAATAGCAGGTGATAGCGTTGCTTTAGGAAATGAAAAAATGATGAAAGAAGTAAATGCAGTTATTTCTAAATCATTAAAAGACAAAGTAACGGCGTATCAGAAAAAAGCAAAAACAGTATCATATTTAAGTGTAGGGAATAAGGCTGTTGGTTTTGTAGTTATTGCAGATAAAATAAAAGAAACAAGTAAAAAAGCAATTCGTGAATTACAAGATTTAGGTATTTCTGTAATAATGTTAACTGGTGATAATCATGATACAGCAAAAGCTGTTGCTTTAGAATTAGAGCTGAAAGATTTTAAGGCAGATATGTTGCCGCAAGGTAAGCTTGCAGAGGTAGAACGCTTACAGGTTAAAGGAAGAAAAATAGCAGTAGCTGGTGATGGTATTAATGACGCTCCTGCATTAGCAAAAAGTGATGTAGGTATTGCGATGGGAACCGGAACAGATGTGGCAATAGAAAGTGCTTCGATAACTCTAGTAAAAGGAGATTTGCAGGGTATTGTAAAAGCTTATAAACTAAGTCGCAATGTGATGAATAATATTAAACAGAATTTATTTTTTGCATTAATATATAATACGGTAGGTATCCCTATTGCAGCTGGAGTTCTATATCCATTTTTTGGAATGTTATTATCACCGATGATTGCAGCTTTAGCTATGAGTTTTAGTTCTGTATCGGTAATAGCAAATGCATTGCGCTTAAGAACAAAAAGAATAGATTAATAAAATTTTAAAAACATAAATGAATAAATATTTACTGATACTAGTTTCATCACTTTTGCCATGGTTAGCTTTTTCACAAGATAAAGTTGAAGGTGTGGTAATGGAGGCAAATAATGAAAATAAACATATTGGACTCCCGGGCGCCAGTGTATATTGGATGAATTCGCAAATAGGTGTTATTACCGATATAGATGGTAAGTTTTCAATTCCATATAAAAAAGAATATAATAAGTTAATATTAAGTTATGTAGGTTTTAAATCAGATACACTAACGGTTAATGAGCCTAAAATGCTGCATCATAGTCTAAAACCATCTAATGAATTAAATGAGGTGATTGTTGAGCAAAAACGTGATGCGGTTCAAAAATCATATTTTAGTTCGCAAAATGTGGTAACTATTAATAGTGCAGAGTTGCTAAAGGCAGCTTGTTGCAACCTATCAGAAAGCTTTGAAACAAACCCTGCAATTGATGTTAATTTCTCGGATGCTTTAACGGGTACAAAGCAAATTCAAATGCTAGGTCTTACAAGTCCATATTTATTAATCACTCAAGAGAATATACCGACAGTGCGTGGTGCTTCGCAAGCTTATGGTTTAACCTTTACACCGGGTACTTGGGTAGAGAGTATTCAAATTACAAAAGGGGCAGGTAGTGTAGTTAATGGTTATGAAAGTATTTCAGGGCAAATAAATACAGAATTGGTAAAGCCTTTAACAGATAAAGCCGTTTTTGTAAATGGTTATGCGAACCAAAATGGACGTTATGAGTTGAATACACATTTTAATAGAAAGCTAACAGATAAGTGGAGTACGGGTTTATATGTACATGGGAATAAACGAACTCAAAAAGAAGATGATAATGGTGATGGATTTTTAGACGCTCCATTATCAAATCAATTAAATGTAATGAACCGTTGGCAATATCAAGATCCTGAGAATGGGTGGGTAAGTTTTTTTAATGTTCGTTTTTTAAATGATGAAAAGCAGGTTGGTCAAACGAATTTTAATCCTGCTATAGATAAGTTAACGACAAACTCTTGGGGTAGTGAAATTGATACACGTCGTTTTGATACATCATTAAAGCTAGGTTATGTTTTTCCTAAATTACCTTTTCAGAGCCTTGGGCTTCAAACATCGTATAGTTATCATACGCAAGATTCTTATTTCGGACTTAGAACATACGATATAACACATGAAAGTATATACACTAGCCTTCTCTTTAATTCTATTTTAGGTGATACTCAAAATAAATTTAAAACAGGGTTGACTTTCGCTTATGATGGGTATGATGAGTTGGTTAATTTTGACGATTATTCAAGAACAGATGCCTCTATAGGTGCTTTTTTTGAGTATAATTATGATAATTTAGAGAAAGTGAATTTAACAGCAGGTTTACGAGTAGATAATCATAATAGATTAGGAACATTTGTTACTCCAAGATTTCATATTCGGTATACGCCATGGGAAAAAGGAAGTTTAAGAGGTTCTTTTGGTAGAGGTAAGCGTGCTGCAAATATTTTTGCAGAAAATCAGCAACTTTTTGCATCATCTCGTGAAATAAAGATTTTAAATTCTGGAGGAGATATTTATGGTTTAGAACCTGAAGATGCGTGGAATTATGGCGTAAGTTTTTTGCAAGGCTTTAATTTTTTAGGTAGAAAAGGAGATGTAACGGTTGATTTTTATAAAACAGACTTTAAAAATCAAATAGTAGTAGATTGGGAAAATCCTCAAGAAGTTTCTTTTTATAATTTAGAAGGAAATAGTTATGCGAGTAGTTTTCAAGTTGAGGTGAGTCATGAAATTTTACCTCAGTTAGATGTTCGTACGGCTTATAAATATTATGATGTTGCTACAGATTATAAGAGTGGTAATTTGCAAAAACCATTACAGGCACAACATCGTTTTTTTGTGAATTTAGGCTATGAGACTGTAGTTAAAGAAAACGGTTCGCAATGGAAGTTTGATTATACGTTACACACGTTGGGTAAAAAGAGATTGCCAGATACGAGTTCTAACCCGATAGCGTATCAAGCAGGAGAGTTTTCTGAACCATATAATCATATGAATGCTCAGATTACAAAGGTTTTTAGTGATAAGTTTGAGATATATTTAGGTGGCGAAAACTTATCAGATGTTACACAGGATAATCCTGTTTTAGGTGCGGATAATCCGTTTGGCTCAAATTTTGATACTAGTATTGTATATGCTCCAATAATGGGAAGAATGTTTTTCGCAGGATTTAGGTTTAAAATTTAAATAAAATAATAATTAAATAATAGAAATATGAAGACAGTAGTTTTATCCATGTTTATGGCTTTGTTTACAGTTTTGGCATTTGCTCAAGACAAAAACAAAAAAATGGAATTTGATGTAAACGGAAAATGTGGAATGTGTAAAGAGCGAATAGAAAAGGCTGCATTAGGTGTAAAAGGTGTAAAATATGCCTCTTGGGATATACCTACGCATCAATTATCGGTGATTATGGATGAGCGTAAAACAGATGCTATGAAGATAAAAACGGCAATAGTGGCTGTTGGTCATGACACTAAGGAGTTAAAGGCTACTGAAGAAGCATACAATAGCGTACATCCTTGTTGTTTGTATCGAGAAGATAATTCAGATGATGGTAATCTTCATTAAAAAAACAGATGTTTAAAAAAGCGCTCTAATTTATTAGGGCGTTTTTTTTATGTATTATTCTGTAAAAGTTTCTTTTTGTAATTTTTACTGGTTTTGTGCTTCCATCGTGGCTCCACCCTGGAGGATTATTTAATTAGAAAGATTTGGGTAAGTTACTTGCAAAAAAAAACGCTCCAATTTTCATTGGAGCGTTTTTTAGTTTTACCTGTAGCGTTTTGTAACTACATCATTCCTGGCATACCGCCACCCATTGGTGGGCCTGCAGGAGCATCTTCTTTAATGTCAATTAAGGCACATTCTGTAGTTAAGATCATGCCAGCAACAGAAGCAGCATTTTCTAATGCAACTCTAGTAACCTTTTTAGGATCAATAATACCAGCTTTCATCATGTCTGTGTATACTTCAGCTTTAGCATCGTAACCAAAATCACCTTTACCTTCTAATACCTTAGAAACAACAACAGATCCCTCGCCACCAGCGTTTTCAACAATTGTACGTAATGGAGCTTCAATAGCTCTAGCTACAATTTGCATTCCTGTTTCTTCATCAGCATTTTCAGCTTTTAAGTTAGCTAAAACAATTTTAGCACGAACAAGAGCAACGCCACCACCAGCTACAATACCTTCTTCAACAGCAGCTCTAGTTGCGTGTAATGCATCGTCAACTCTATCTTTTTTCTCTTTCATTTCTACTTCAGAAGCGGCACCTACATAAAGTACAGCAACACCACCAGAAAGTTTAGCTAAACGCTCTTGTAGCTTTTCTTTATCGTAATCAGATGTAGTAGATTCGATTTGAGCTTTTATTTGGTTAACTCTTGCTTTAATATCTTTAGCAACACCAGTACCATTTACAATAGTAGTGTTGTCTTTATCGATAGATATTTTTTCACAAGTACCTAATAAATCTAAAGAAGCATTTTCTAAGTTGAAACCTCTTTCTTCTGAAATTACAGTACCACCAGTTAAAATAGCGATGTCTTCTAACATTGCTTTTCTTCTATCTCCAAAACCAGGAGCTTTAACAGCTGCGATTTTTAAAGAACCTCTTAATTTATTTACTACTAATGTAGCTAATGCTTCACCATCAACATCTTCAGCAATAATTAAAAGTGGCTTACCTGATTGAGCAACTGGCTCTAAAACAGGAAGAATGTCTTTCATTGTAGAAATCTTCTTATCAAAAAGCAAAATATAAGGATTCTCTAATTCAGAAACCATTTTTTCAGAATCTGTAACAAAGTAAGGAGAAAGGTAACCTCTGTCAAACTGCATACCTTCAACAACATCAACATAAGTATCGGTTCCTTTAGCTTCTTCAACAGTAATTACACCTTCTTTACCAACTTTTCCGAAAGCCTGAGCGATTAATTCACCTATAGTTTCATCATTATTAGCAGAGATAGAAGCAACTTGTTTTATCTTGTCAGAAGAATCACCAACTTTTTTAGCTTGTTTAGCTAAATCAGCAACAATTGCTTCAACAGCTTTGTCGATACCTCTTTTCAAGTCCATTGGGTTTGCACCCGCAGCAACATTCTTTAAACCTTCTTTTACAATAGCTTGTGCTAAAACTGTAGCAGTTGTAGTTCCATCACCAGCTAAATCATTAGTTTTAGAAGCAACTTCTTTAACCATTTGAGCACCCATGTTCTCAAGAGGATCAACTAATTCAATTTCTTTTGCAACACTAACACCATCTTTAGTAACTACAGGAGCTCCGAAAGATTTGCTAATAATTACGTTTCTACCTTTTGGTCCTAAGGTAACTTTTACTGCATTTGCAAGAGCATCAACACCTCTTTTAAGGCCATCGCGTGCATCTATATCAAATTTAATATCTTTTGCCATCTTTGTGTTTTTTAGTTTTTAATCTCAATTAAAAAAGAGATCTTTTATTTTTTTTAAAATAATCTAAAGGTTTCTGCAAGTGCAGAAGTGAGATTAAATTATAGCTAGAATATCGCTTTCTCTCATCATCAGGTAATCAGAACCTTCTAATTTAAGCTCAGTACCAGCATATTTACCATAAAGAACAGTGTCACCAACTTTAACGGTAACGCTTTCGTCTTTCGTTCCAGGTCCTACGGCAACAACTTTTCCTTTTTGAGGTTTTTCTTTTGCAGTGTCAGGAATGAAAAGTCCAGAAGCAGTCTTTGTTTCAGCTGCCATTGGCTCAATAAGAACTCTATCTGCCAATGGTTTAATGTTAACTTTAGCCATATGATTATATTTTTTAATTTGATTATATATTGTTTCTATTTAATGGCAGAAATTATGCCATTGCTTATTAACTGACAGTTTGTAGAGTTTATAAAACAAAAAATGCCAGCTTGTCATTTGAGAAGCTGGCATTTCATTATTTTTTAATAGTATTTATTCCGAATCAGGAGCAGTTGTTTCTGTTGGAGTAGGAATTGTTTCTGGTAAAGCATCAGGAAGCGTGTTCTCGATGTCGTTACCTTGTAATAATTTAGAATCTTCTTGTTTAAAATTATCTTTTAACGAGATGTTTGATAAAAGAATTAAAACAATTAAAATAGTTGCTAAAGTCCAAGTACTTTTATCTAAAAAGTCTCCTGTTTTTTTAACTCCACCAACAACTTGGCTACCACCGCCACCAAAAGATGAAGAAAGTCCACCGCCTTTAGGGTTTTGTACCATTATAACCAACATTAATAAAATACTTACGATGATGATTAGGATTAAGAATATTGTAAACGTGTTCATTTATTTTCTTTTTGTATTTTCTGTACTAATTTTATTTGGCTTGCAAAGAAACTACTTTTTTTCGGATATTTCAAACTTAAAATTTTGTAAGCTTGAATTGCTTTTTTATATTTTTTTTGCTCTAAATAAACCTTGGCTAAAGTTTCTGTCATCAACTCTTTTTTATCTATTTGAGTTGATTGCTCAATTTCTAATACTGGAGCATTTTTTTCTTTAGGGACTATCTTGGGATTCTTTTGAATGAACTGATCTATAAGGTCAAATTTTTTCTTTTTCAATTCGTCTTCTTCAGATGTATTACTATCTGTGATAGCGGTGGAGGGTGCTTCTTTTTTAACTGCAGGAAGAGTATTGTTTTCCGTTCTTTCAATCGGTTTTTGAGAAGCTAGTTGCATCCATTCGCCAAAAGAATATTTATCTTTTTTTGAAAAAGGAAGGGGGTTACCTATCAGGTTTTCTTTCGCTTTTTTTTTTGTTTCAGCAATTTCAAGATCTATTTTCGGATCTTTAGAGCTAAATAAAGAGGGGTCTAAAATTTGCTCAGCATCTTTTATATTCTGAGGTAATGCCTTTTCTTGTTCATCAGTGTTAACTAATAAATTATCAATTACCTTATCAGCAACAATAGTTTCAAATTCTATTTCTTGATCATTTATAGCTATCGATTTGCCAGAAATGCTATCTGCAATCGTATTTTGAACAAATTCTTTAGAGGTTATAAAATCAAATAAGATATCTCTATCAGCAGTATATGCAGCAGTTGTTTTTAAAGAGCTGTTATATTTAAAGCTATTTAAATTTCTTAATCCTTTTAGTTGTATAGCTCTTGCAGCTTGAAAATAAGGAAACTCATCTAGAATATCATCTAGCTGATTTGTTTGCACAGGCGAGACTACCTTTTCAGGGTGTTGTAATAAATATGTGAAATCGGATACATTCATATTATTTGTTTACCAATCTGCTAATGATGCGCTAAAAATATCTTGTGTAATACGTTCAAAAATTTCTTCTAAAGCAGCACTCTTTACACTAGCTAAAGTTGATGTTGCTGGGTAATCATAAAAATAAGAAAATCGTTTTTCGAAATCAACATCTTCTTTAGTGGTATTGAAAAAACGCACATTAACTCCCATCGTTAATCTATTTTGTGCAGCAGTTTGATCAGCAGTTGCTGTCATTGGTGAAATTCTAAATTCAGTTATCTCGCCTTCATATAATAAGTCTCCATTAGCTGTTACCAAATCTAAACTTGTTTGATTTTGAATCAAGTTTTGTAATGCCTGTGTAAAATCTCTGTCTAAACCCGGTTCAAAAGTAGAGCCAGGACTCTGTGTTGCGTAATTTTGAAAGTATCTAACTTCAAAAGTTTTAGCAGTACCTTGATCTCCGCCTGTAAAATTATAAATACCACAACCAGAAAGTGTAGTTGTTAGAAGTATTAGAACTATGTATGTTATATATTTTTTCAATTGTATTTTTTTAAGTAAAATAAAAACCTATAAGTCGTATTGCTTAATTTTTCTATATAATGTTCTTTCTGATATACCTAATTCAGCAGCAGCAGCTTTTCGTTTGCCTTTGTTACGTTCTAAAGATTTAGTGATTAATTCTATCTCTTTTTCTTGTAAAGATAGGGTTTCTTCAACTTCTATTTCTTCGGCAAAATGATATTTGTCTTCAACCAAAGGTTTGTTGTAGCTTGGTTCTGTTTTAGGTTCTGGTAGCTGCAAAACGTCATTTGATTCTTCATTTTCATGTGAAAATTCTTCATCATCGTCTTCTCCGTAAATTTTACGAATTAAATTTTCATTCTCTTCTTGCACCTTATCAGTGTCATTATTCTTTAATAACTCTAAAGTAAGTTTTTTAAGGTCATTTAAATCACCTTTCATATCAAACAATACTTTGTAAAGTATCTCTCTCTCATTACTAAAGTCGCCTTCTTTTTTATGTTTATCTATTACTGCAGGCAGGTTGGAGTCGTTTGCGTTTGGTAAATAACCATGTAAAGTAGCTACTGAAATAGCTCTTTTTTCTTCTAAAACAGATATTTGTTCGGCAATGTTTCGTAATTGTCTAATATTACCTGGCCACCTATATTTTAAAAGTAAATGAACAGCATCATCATCTAGCCTAATTGTTGGCATTTTGTATTTCTGACCAAAATCTGAAGCAAATTTTCTAAACAATAAATGAATGTCCTCTTTACGCTCTCGTAAAGGTGGAATTGCAATTTCCACAGTGCTTAATCTATAGTATAAATCTTCTCTGAATTTTTCTTTTTTAATCGCTTCAAACATGTGCACGTTTGTAGCGGCTACAATTCTAACATCTGTTTTTTGTACTTGAGAAGACCCTACTTTTAAAAATTCTCCATTTTCTAAAACACGTAATAATCGGACTTGAGTAGTTAGTGGTAGTTCTCCAACTTCATCTAAAAAAATAGTTCCACCATCGGCAACTTCAAAATAACCACTACGGGTTGATGTTGCACCAGTAAAAGCCCCTTTTTCATGACCAAATAGTTCACTGTCTATGGTTCCTTCTGGTATTGCACCACAGTTTACTGCAATATATTTTGCGTGCTTTCTATGAGAAAGAGAATGAATTATTTTAGGAATAGCCTCTTTACCAACACCACTTTCTCCTGTTACTAAAACAGAAATATCTGTTGGGGCTACTTGGATAGCTTTTTCAATTGAACGATTTAATTTTAAATCATTACCAATAATTTCAAATCGTTGTTTTGTTGCTTGTACAGATTCCATTAGTGTTAATCTTTTTTATTTGTCTGCAAGTTTTACAGCCTCACCAAGTAGGGTTGCAGAAGTACAATCAGTTATTTTTACTAAAACAAATTCACCTACACTGTAATTTTCTTTTGCAAAAATTACAACAGCGTTTTGAGAGTTTCTTCCCATCCAATGTTGATCAGATTTTTTTGAAGGACCTTCAATTAAAACTTCTTCAATTTTTCCTAAGTGTTGTTTTGTTCTATAATGACCAGCTTCACGCTGAACAGCAATTATTTCTGCTAATCTTCTTTTTTTCGTTTCTTCAGGTATGTCATCTTCTAGCTTTCGAGCAGCCATTGTTCCTGGTCTTTCTGAGTAAGAATACATATAACCAAAATCATACTGCACTCTTTTTAAAGCGTTCAATGTATCTTGGTGATCTTCCTCTGTTTCTGTAGGAAAGCCAGAAATCATATCTTGAGAAATTGCACAATCAGGCAGTATTTTTCTAATATTATCAATCAATTCAAAATACTCTTCGATAGTGTGTAACCTGTTCATTTCTTTTAAAATACGGTTACTTCCGCTTTGTACAGGTAAATGTATATGATTACAAATATTGTCGTGTTTTGCAACCGTTTCAATAACATCAAGCGTCATATCTTGAGGATTTGATGTTGAAAAACGAATACGCATTTTTGGAAATGTTTTTGCAACCATATCTAACAAAGCAGAGAAATTCACTGCTGTTGCTTTTTGCATTTCAGATGCGTTAACAAATTCCTTTTTTAAGCCGCCACCATACCATAAGTAGCTATCTACATTTTGACCTAATAGGGTAATTTCTTTAAAATTTTTATCAGAAAGCTCTTGTATTTCTTTTAGAATAGATTGTGGTTCTCTACTACGTTCTCTACCTCTGGTAAAAGGTACAACGCAAAAAGTACACATATTATCACAACCTCTAGTTATCGATACTAATGCACTAACCCCGTTTGTGTTTAATCGAACAGGGGCAATATCGCCATAAGTTTCATCTTTAGATAAGATTACATTTACGGCATCTCTACCTTCATCTATTTCTTGAATAAGGTTTGGTAAATCTTTGTAAGCATCTGGGCCAACAACCATATCTACAATTTTTTCCTCTTCTAAAAATTTGCTTTTAAGTCGTTCAGCCATACAGCCTAAAACCCCCACCTTCATATGTGGTCTTAGTCTTTTTACAGCGTTATATTTTTCTAATCGTTTGCGAACAGTAAGTTCTGCTTTTTCGCGAATAGAACAGGTGTTTACTAAAACTAAATCAGCTTGTTCAAGCTCATTTGTTGTGTCAAAGCCTTCCTTAGCTAAAATAGATGCTACAATTTCACTATCAGAAAAATTCATAGCACACCCATAACTTTCAATATAAAGTTTACGGTTGTTACCTAAGGTTTTGTCAAGAACTAAAGGTTGTCCTTGGTTTTC
This sequence comes from Cellulophaga sp. HaHaR_3_176, assembly GCF_019021925.1. Lineage (NCBI taxonomy): Bacteria > Pseudomonadati > Bacteroidota > Flavobacteriia > Flavobacteriales > Flavobacteriaceae > Cellulophaga > Cellulophaga sp. HaHaR_3_176. The sequence goes on along the minus strand of NZ_CP058990.1, from coordinate 2,655,486 downwards.
TTCATCAATAATCTTCTCCTCCATGCGGTATGATAATCAACTGAATAATTAATTAGTTTGCAAAGATAAGATTTTTACGAGCGTTCTGTCATATTGGCAGTTAAAAATTCGTGAAATTTGTAACTGGTTTATCAATAATGATTTTTACATTGGTTTTGAAAATATTTTTATGGGTAAAGAAAAGAAAGTTTTGAATGAAAAAAAAAGATGGTCTACTAAAGCAGTTATGACTCAAATTTATAATCAGCACATGTGGGGAGGGGCAGATTATGATTTTTATTCAGGTACAGGTTCTCACGATTCTAAAATTGTAACGCCTTATGTTAAGGTTGTTTCTGAATTTTTAAAATCTTTTAAAGAGCCACTAACGGTTTGTGATTTAGGTTGCGGAGATTTTAATATTGGTAGGCAGCTTGTTCACTACACTAAAAAATATGTTGCTATTGATGTTGTAGATGCTCTGATTGAGAGAAATCGAAATTTTTTTAAGGAGAATAATTTAATTTTTCAATGTTTAGATATTTGTAAAGATGAAATACCAAATGCAGATTGTTTAATGGTTAGGCAGGTAATGCAACATTTGTCAAATACAGAAATAAACACTCTTGTTGAAAAATTTAAGAAATTCAAATTCGTAATAATTACAGAACATTTACCATCTAATGATTTTGAACCAAATGTAGATAAGATTACGGGGCAGGGTATTCGATTGAAAAAGAAGAGCGGAGTAGTCATTACTAAGGCTCCATTTAATTTAAAACCATCAAAAGAAGAGCTGTTTTTAGAGGTAGATTATGATGATAAGAGTGTTATAAAAACTATCGTTTATCAAAATTTTTGATACTATTTTATTTTAGTTCTCAACCAATATGCATTTGATGTATCTATTTAATAACCACTAAAAAAACAAATAGGTATGAAAATTAGAATTGTATTGTTGTTTATTTCTCTTAGTCTTGGTTTTTTTCTTGTGATGACGATGATGATAATAAATATGCTGAATATTTAGTAGTAAGGCCATTAAATATATCTGTGGAAGAGTTTAAAAGCGACATAAGTGTTTTTCCTCCAAAATTTATTAAAGAGTCTGGTGAAATTTATGCTTATAAAGATTATATTTTTATAAATGATAAATATAAAGGAATTCATATAATAGAGACCCAAATGCGCCTGAAAAAGTAGCTTATTTAAAAATAGCAGGGAAAGTCGATATTTCTATCAAAAATGAATTTTTATATGCAGATAGTGTTACAGATTTAGTGGTGCTAGATATTTCTGATATTAATAATATTAAAAAAGTGGAAAGGTTAGAAAACGTTCTTCAAAATAATGTTATTTGGCCTGTAAATGTTGATTTTGTGGAGTATGACGTAGTAGATTTTTCATAAGAAATAATTGTTGGTAGGGAAACTATTACAGAGCGTAGATCAATTGAGGAATATGAGAACAGATTTGGAGGGTCAAGTGTTCTTTTTGCAGAGATGACGAATGATGTAGTTGTAGGGCAAGGAGGCTCTTTAGCTCGCTTTAAAATTGTGAAAGATTATTTGTATACAGTAGATAGTCATAATATAAACGTCTTTAATATTGAAAACTTAAATAGTCCAGAAAAAGTAGAAAGTGTGCATGCGGGCTTTGATATTGAAACTATTTTTAATTTAGGTGACAATCTTTTTTTAGGAAGCAGAAGCGGAATGTATATCTATGATATATCATCGCCATCTAAACCAGTTTCTGTTTCAGAATTTCAACATGGTAAGACTTGTGACCCTGTCGTTGCTGATGAAAATTATGCGTATGTAACATTGCGTAGTGGTAACTCATGCGGAGCTACAAAAAGTAGTTGTTAATAATTGATGTTAATAATTTGTCGAATCCTAATTTAGTGAAGTCGTATGCAATGGACAGCCCTTATGGTCTTGGAATTAAAGGTGATAAGATTTTTGTTTGTGATGGAGACTCGGGATTAAAAGTATATGATAAAACAGATGTAGAGAATTTAATACCATTAAATCATTTTAATGATATAAATACTTTTGATGTAATTCCGTTAGAAAAAGTTTGCTTATGATAGGAGAAGAGGTGTTGTATCAATATGAATATTTAGAAAATGAAATGAAATTAATGAGTACGTTATTATTAAAATAAGCATTAAAGTTTAGAGTTAAAAACTAATAAAAAACACACTGCTTTAAGTGTGTTTTTTAATGTTTAATTTGGTCTTTTTTGCGCCTATATATAAAGGAAGCAAGTTTAAATAAAAAAATTGGTATACTTTTGTAATACCAAAAACTAGTTAATGGCAAAGAATTTAGTAATCGTAGAGTCTCCAGCGAAAGCAAAAACAATTGAGAAATTTTTAGGAAAAGACTTTAAAGTAGAATCCAGTTTTGGTCATATAGCCGACTTACCATCAAAGGAGTTAGGCGTAGATGTCGAAAATGATTTTAATGCAAAATATATTGTAAGTCAAGATAAAAAAGCTTTAGTCAAAAAATTGAAAGATTTAGCGAAGAAAGCAGAAACAATATGGCTTGCGAGTGATGAAGATCGCGAGGGAGAGGCTATTTCTTGGCATTTAGAACAAGAACTTGGTTTAGAAAAATCTAAAACAAAACGTATTGTTTTTAATAGCATTACTAAGTCAGCAATACAAAAAGCAATAGAAAACCCAAGAGAGATTAATTACGATTTGGTAAACGCCCAACAAGCAAGGCGTGTATTAGATAGATTAGTGGGGTATGAGTTGTCGCCAGTTCTTTGGAAGAAAATTAAACCAGGTCTTTCAGCAGGTAGAGTTCAGTCAGTGGCTGTGCGTTTAATTGTAGAAAGAGAAAGAGATATTGATGCTTTCCAAACAGAAGCGTCATTTAAAATAACAGCACAATTTAAAACTAGTGCAGGAAGTATTTTTTCAGCTAAACTGAATAAAACATTTCCATCTAAATCAGCAGCAAATACATTCTTGAAAAAGAATATGAGTTCTGATTTTGAAGTAGCTAGTTTAGATCAGAAGCCTGCTAAAAAATCGCCAGCAGCACCATTTACAACATCTACATTACAGCAAGAAGCTTCTAGGAAACTATATTTTTCAGTAAGTAGAACCATGCAAGTTGCACAACGTTTATATGAGGCAGGGTTAATTACCTACATGAGAACTGATAGTGTAAACTTATCGAAAGAAGCTTTAGATGCTGCGAAAGAGGCAATTGAAGAAAATTACGGTAAAGAGTATAGTAATACACGTAATTACAAAGGAAAATCAAAAGGAGCACAAGAAGCACATGAGGCTATTCGCCCTACTGATATGAAACTTCAGTCAGTTTCGTTAGAAAGAGATCAGACAAAATTATACGAACTTATTTGGAAACGTACTTTGGCATCGCAAATGAGTGATGCGCAATTAGAGCGCACCAATGTTAAAATAAGTTGTTCAGGCCATACCGATGAGTTTAGTGCTAACGGTGAGGTTATCAAATTTGATGGTTTCTTAAAAGTATATATGGAAGGCCTTGATGATGAAGATACATCAGAAGAGCAAGAAGGTATGCTTCCTGCAATGAAAAAAGGAGAAGCTTTAGGAAATAATTATATCACGGCTACAGAACGTTTTTCAAGACCACCATACCGATTTACAGAAGCATCATTAGTAAAAAAGTTAGAAGAGCTCGGTATTGGTAGACCATCTACTTATGCACCGACAATTTCGACAGTACAGAATAGAGGGTATGTAGAAAAAGGTACAGTTGAAGGTGTTGAAAGAGAATATGTTCAGTTGGTTTTAGAAAATAACGCCGTTAAAGAAAATAACTTAACGGAAACTGTAGGGTCAGAAAAAGGAAAATTAGTGCCTACGGATATAGGTATGATAGTTACTGACTTTTTAGTAAGTCATTTTTCTGGAATTATGGAGTATAATTTCACTGCAAAAGTTGAAGAAGACTTTGATGAAATTGCAGAAGGAAGAGAGGATTGGAAGAAAGTGATGAAGGATTTTTATAAAGATTTTCATCCAAAAGTAATAGATGTTGAAGAAAATGCAGATAGAGCTAGCGGCGAGCGAATTTTAGGTACAGATCCAAAATCTGGACGACAAGTTTTAGTTCGTTTAGGTAGGTTTGGGCCAATGGTTCAGATAGGAACATCTGAAGAAGAAGAAAAGCCTGTTTTTGCTAGTTTATTGCCAGAGCAATCTTTAAATACAATTAGCTTCGAAGAAGCAATGGAGCTATTTACATTGCCAAGAACATTGGGTAATTATGAAGGGGAAGAAGTACTTGCTAATGTGGGTAGGTTCGGACCTTATGTGAAGTTTGGTGATAAATTTATATCTCTAGATAAAGGAGAAAGCGCTTTCGATGTTGTTTTAGATAGAGCAATAGAACTTATTGTAGCTAAACAAAAGGCAGATGCTCCTATATTTAATTATGAAGATAAAGAAGTAACTAAAGGTACAGGGCGTTTTGGACCATTTATTAAGTGGGACGGAATGTTTATCAACGTGAATAAGAAATACGATTTTGATAACCTATCTACAGATGATATCATTGAGCTTATTGAAACCAAAAAGCAGAAAGAAATAGACAAGGTTATTCATGATTGGAAAGAAGAAGGAATTAGGGTAGAAAAAGCACGTTGGGGAAGACATAATGTATTAAAGGGTAAAATTAAAGTTGAATTATCTAAAGAAGTAGATGCAACTAAAATTACTTTAAAAGAAGCAATTGCTTTAATTGAGGCTAAAACTCCCAAAAAGAAAGCTAAAGCCAAAGCAAAACCTAAAGCGAAGCCTAAGACGAAAGCAAAAAAGTAAGTATAGAAAATTATGGCATTTGATTTTTTGGTTCCAGTTAATGATAAAATATTAGCTCACTGTGAACTTCTACCGGCACAGGCATTAGGAAATAAAATACATAAACATTCAGAGCGGAAGGGTTTGCCAGTTTTAGCAAATGCTTCTTTTGCTCTTATAGGTGTTAATGAGTCTCGAAATGCTTTTGAGAAAAAACCAAAATCTTTAAATATTTCTGATATCCGTCTTCAATTATATAAGTTGATGATAGGTAATTGGAATAGTACTATTGTAGATTTAGGTGATATTGAAGAAGGAGAAACAGTAGAAGATACTTATTTTGTTGTAAGACAGGTTGTTGCTGAGTTGCTTGAAGAAGATGTAATACCGATTGTAATAGGTGCAACACAAGATATTACATACCCAACATACAGAGCTTTTGACGGATTGCGGAACATGGTAAACTTAGTATCGGTAGATAGTAGGTTTGATTTTGGTCAAGAAGATGAGCTTATTTCATCACATTCTTACATTAGTAAGATTATTACAGATCAACCCAATAACCTTTTTAATTTCTCAAACTTAGGGTATCAAAGTTATTTTTGTGCTCAAGAAGAAAAAGACCTTATGGATCGTCTTTTCTTTGATGGATATCGTTTGGGTGAAATTTCGTCTGATATATCTTTAGCGGAACCTGTACTTAGAGATGCCCATATTGTTAGTATTGATTTACGATCAGTTAAGGCTAGTGAAGTTTCTTTTTCAGAAAATTTTTCACCTAATGGGTTTGATGGTAAAGAAATATGCTCAATAGCGAGGTATGCGGGTATAAGCGATAAGGTAAAAGTTTTTGGAGTTTATGAAGGAGAAAACAGTCCGCAGTGTTATCAGCTAATAGCACAGATAATATGGTACTTTATAGAAGGCCATAATTATAGGGTTGTAGAGTCGCCATTTATAAAGAGTGAAAATTTTACAAAATTCATTGTGCCAACAGATGCTGATGATTTAATTTTCCATAAAAGTAGCATGACAAATCGTTGGTGGGTAGAAGTGCCTACTATTTTAACATCACATAATAAATCGGAATTAGCAGCGTTATTACCTTGCACGGAGAAGGATTATTATGATGCTTGTAATCAAATTATTCCTGAAAGGTGGTATAAAGCCTATAAAAAAGGCTTTAATTAAATTAAAAAATATTAATAACATAATACAATTAAACACAATAAAACATATAAAACGTAGTTTTAGAGAGTAGTAAAAGTGTTTAATAAGTACAGTCTTAATCGAAATTTAACCTAAAGTATGAAGAAGCTATTGTTATCATCTATAGCGTTTGTTTTTTTGCTCAGCAGTTGTGGGTCTAAAACAAAAGGAGAACTAGTTGGATCACAAGGAAAGAAGTGGTATCCAGAAAAACCATTCGGTATGGAATTAATCCCTCAGGGATCCTACATAATGGGTAAGAGTGAAGAAGATCAAGCTCAAGTTCTCAACGCACCAACCAAAACAGTTACTGTACGCTCTTTTTATATGGACGACACAGAGATTACCAATAGCGAATATAGACAATTCGTAGAATGGGTAAGAGATTCTATCGTTAGAACTAAATTGGCAATACTCGCAGATGAGTTAGGTTTAGGACCTGCTGATGGTGGTGTTGGAGAGTATGCATTTAAAGATGCAGATACGACAAGATTATCTGCTTATGATAAGTATATGATTGATAACTACTCAGGAATGGGAGAAACTGGTTATGAGGGTCGTGGCTTAAATTTAGATGAAAACTTAGTTTGGGAAACATCAGAATACCCAGATGAGTATTATGTTGAGGTAATGGACAAATTATATATTCCTGAAGAGGAGTCGTATAATGGTCAACGTACTATTGATGTAACACAATTAAAATATAAGTATTCTTGGATGGATATTGAAGCTGCAGCTAGAGCTAAAGGTAAAGGAAGCAGAAAAGATTTTATCAAACAAGAAGAGTTAGAAATATACCCAGATACAACAGTTTGGATTAGAGATTTCGAGTATTCTTATAATGAGCCAATGCATAACGATTATTTTTGGCATGATGCTTACAGCGAGTACCCAGTTGTAGGTGTTAGTTGGAAACAAGCAAAAGCTTTTTGTAATTGGAGAACGAAATTTAAAAATGACGATCAAAAGTCAAAAAACAAGCAGTTTGTTAATCAATTTAGATTGCCAACAGAAGCTGAATGGGAATATGCTGCAAGAGGTGGTATTGAAGGAGGAACTTACCCTTGGGGTGGTCCTTATGTTATAAGCGACACAGGTTGTTTTATGGCAAACTTTAAACCTCAGCGTGGTGATTATGCTGCTGATACTGCACTTTACACTGTTGAAGCTAAATCATTTGAACCTAACGATTATAACCTTTATAACATGGCTGGTAATGTATCAGAATGGACAGACTCTAGTTACGATCCAAATTCATACGAATATGTTTCTACTATGAACCCTAATGGAGGAACAGGTAAAAATGCACGTAAAGTTATTAGAGGTGGTTCATGGAAAGATGTTGCTTACTTTTTACAGGTGAGTACAAGAGATTATGAATACCAAGATTCAGCTCGTAGTTATATCGGTTTTAGAACTGTACAAGATTACATGGGTGTAGAAGAATCTAAGCCACTAAACAAATAGTAAATTGAATTATTACAAATTAAATTATAACCAAATCCTTATTTTTATTAACGTTAACCTGAAATCAAATTAAATTATGGCACAGTCAAAAGCAACAAAGAAATTATTTAACATGGCCTACGGCCTTGGAGCATCAATCGTAATTATTGGAGCATTATTTAAAATATTACACTGGGAATTAGGACCTTTAAATGGAGGTGTATTATTAGCAATCGGTCTTATTACAGAGGCACTTATTTTTGCTATTAGTGCATTCGAACCTTTAGATGAAGATTTAGATTGGTCTTTAGTGTACCCTGAATTAGCAGGTGGTGAAGCATCAGCTAAAAAATCAAACGTAAAAGCTGAAATTGCAGAAACAGAAGCTTCATTATCTAAAAAGTTAGATAACTTATTAAAAGAAGCTGGTGTAGATGCAAGTCTTATGGAAAGCTTAGGTTCTAGTATCAAAAACTTTGAAGGTGCTGCAAAAGGTATCGCTCCAACTGTTGATGCAATGGAATCTACGCGTAAATATTCTGATGAAATGGTACAAGCTGCTTCTCAAATGGAATCTTTAAACAGTTTATATAAAGTACAATTAGAGAGTGCTAGTAAGCAAGCTTCAATTAATGAAGAAGTTGTTCAGAACTCTACAGCTTTAAAAGATCAAATGGCATCTTTATCTACAAACTTGTCATCTCTTAACGGAGTATATGGTGGTATGCTTTCTGCAATGAGTAAGAACTAATTAGTTTTAGTATTTAAACCAAACCCAAATTAAAATTTAACTAAAATAATTAGAAAAACATGGCAGGAGGAAAACAGTCACCACGTCAGAAAATGGTAAACCTAATGTACTTGGTATTCATTTGTATGCTGGCATTAAATATGAGTAAAGAAGTTCTAGCGGCATTCGGTCTTATGAATGAGAAGATGGAAGTTTCTAACTCTAAAACGACGGATAGCAACATGGCCTTTTTAGCAGGTCTTGAAACTAAAGCTGAAGAAGATGCTGCGAAATATGCAGAGGATTATAAGAAGGCTCAAAAAGTTCAAACTTTATCTCAAGAGTATTATGACTATTTAGAAGGTCTAAAGAAAGAGATGACTAAAGATGTTGAAGACCCAAAGGATTACCAAGTAATGGATAAGTCAGATTATTTGGATCAAAAATTCTTTAATGGAGAAACTTTAGCTGAAGGCGGTAAAGAGTTCATGAAAAAAATTAAAGATTATCGTTCTCAAGTATCTTTATTAGTGCCTGAAAAATTAAAAGGATCTGTTATTGCTAGATTCGAAACAGGTGATGCTAATGGTAAAGTTGAGAAAAAAGATAAAACAAAGCAAGATTGGATTAATTATCATTATGAAAGTTTTCCATTAATTGCTTCTTTAACTAAAATCACAGCTTTACAATCTGATATTAAATCTACAGAAGAAGATGCTTTAAAGGCAATGTTAGAAGGTAACTTAACTGATCAGGTATCATTAAAGAACTTTAAAACATCACTTTTTGGATCTAAATCTGCATTCTACGGTGGAGAGTCTTATGATGGTAAAATCATTATCAGTAAAACAGATAATTCTTCTACTCCAGTTAGAGCAGAATTAACTTTAGATGGTAGAAAATTAACTGACGGTAAAGATTATAAGATCGAAGCTGGAGGTGTTAAAATGTTAATTTCAGCTGGTGCTCCTGGTGATCACGAAGTTGCTGGTAACATTTACTTTAAGCAAGATGGTGAGGAAATTGCTGTTGAGGTTAAAAGTAGTTTTGCAACAATAAGTAAGCCTGGTGCTGCTTTAATTGCGGCTGATAAAATGAATGTAGTTTACCGTGGTGTTGCTAACCCAATGTCGATATCAATACCTGGTATACCAAACAATAAAGTTAGAGCATCTGCTCCTGGTTTATCTAAACGTAGTGGTAGTAGCTATGTTATGAACCCAGGTACAGGTAGAACAGTAACTATTACTGCTTCAGGAACTTTACCAGATGGTAAGCCAGTAGGTTCTAAGCTTGAATTTAGAATTAAAGATATTCCTAGACCTAACGGTTCTATTAGAGGAGAAACTAATACTGCTAAAATGCCAAGAACTAACTTAGAAATTGCTACAGTTGGTGCTTTATTAGAAGATTTCGATTTCGATTTAAATCTTGCAGTAAGTGGTTTCAAATTTAAAGTTCCTGGTCAACCAACAGTAGTTGTTAGAGGTAACAAATTAAATGGTCCTGCAAAGTCTGCTTTAAAAAGAGCTGGTCGTGGAGATGCTGTTCAAATATTTGACATACAAGCTTACATAACAAATAACAAATCTTACAAGCTTAAGAAAGTTTCTCCAGTAGTGGTTGAACTTACAAACTAGTAAGTAAAATTTATTGAAACAAGTTGTAAATCGCTTGAATACAATTTCAAGTGGTTTACTTCTAATTTCGGTAAAGGTGTACAACAAATAAAATTTTAAAAATGAATTGGAAAAATGTTTTATTAATTGGAGCGGTAGCTTTATTACCAATATCTATGATGGCTCAGGCAAACATATTAAATGCCAAAAAGCCAGAAGAGATAGGTAAAAAAACAAACTCTCAGATAGAAATGGATAATGATACTCCATTAGAATACGGTTATGTAGATGATAGAGATATTCTTTGGTCTAAAACAGTATGGGAGGTTATCGATTTAGATGAACGTGTAAACTTTCCTCTATACTACCCAATTGATACTGTAGATATAGGATCTGATAGAAGATCTTTGTATGATGTTCTTGTAAAGAATATTAAAAATGGTAGAATTAAAGATATCTATGTAGATTCTTATTTTACTGAAAAAAGAGATTTTAGTGATCTTTCTGCAACTTTGCAAAAAATTGATACAACAGAATACGGTTACGAGCAATATAACGCAGGAGAACAAATTTCACCTGAGTATATTAATAAAAGAGATTTAACAGCAGCTGATTTAGAAGAATACTTAGTCAAAGGAATTTGGTATTTTGATAAGCGTCAAGGAGAATTGAAATATCGTTTATTAGGTATTGCTCCAAGAGCTCCAGATGTTAACTTTATTGATGATGATTCTATGGATCAAGAAGAAAATAAAGTAGCGTTATTCTGGATCTGGTACCCGAGTGCTAGGCAAGTGCTTCACGAAGCTAAAGTATTTAACCAACGAAATTCAGCACAACCAATATCTTTCGATATGTTGTTAAACGCTAGGCGTTTTAATGCAACTATTTATAAAGAAGATAACGTGTATGGTGATCGTGAAATTAAAGATTATATTTCTGATAACTCATTATTTCAATTGTTAGAATCGAAAAGAATTAAAGAAACTATTCGAGATAAAGAACAAGATATGTGGAGTTATTAATTTAGAATATTCCAATTCAAAATATAGAATAAAAAAGCCTTGGCATTTATGTCGAGGCTTTTTTGCGTTTATTAGTTTAATAATAATTTATATACTTCCTTTAATTTACCTTTGCAAGATGTTAGATTATATAGTAGTTGGCCTTGGCTTAGCAGGTATTTCTTTTTGTGAACAATTAGAAAATAATGGTAAATCTTTTCAAGTTATAACAGATGAATCTCAAACATCATCAGTTGTTGCGGGTGGGTTGTATAACCCTGTAATATTAAAAAGATTTACACTAGCATGGAATGCAAAAGAACAATTAGAGAAAGCATTACCTTTTTATGAAAAATTAGAAAAAAAGCTAAAGTTAAGCTTAGATTTTAAAGTGCCAGTTTTAAGACGTTTTGCTTCTATAGAAGAACAGAATATGTGGTTTGAAGCGGCAGATAAAAAGCAACTTTCAATTTTCTTATCTACTGTAATAAAAGAAAATGTAAATACGGCTATAGCTGCTAATTTCGGATATGGAGAGGTATTAGGTACAGGGCGAATAGATACTAAGATCTTGTTATCTGTTTATAAGACATATCTTCAAGAAAATAATAATTTAATAGCTAGTACTTTTGACTTTAAAGCCTTAGAGGTAAAAGAAAATAGCGTGGTATATGAAGGGTTAGAAGCAAAACATATTGTTTTTGCTACAGGCTTTGGTTTAAAAAGTAACCCATATTTTTCATATTTACCTTTAAATGGAACAAAAGGAGAGCTTTTGACAATTAAAGCCCCAGGTTTAAAAGAAGAAAATGTTATTAAATCTTCTGTTTTTATAATTCCTTTAGGTGACGATTTATATAGGGTAGGTGCTACATATAAATGGAAAGATAAAACAAATGTACCTACAGAGGATGCTAAGATTGAATTGTTAGAAAAATTAGACACATTTTTACAATGCGATTATGAAATAGTTTCTCATGTAGCAGGTATTAGACCTACGGTAACAGATAGAAGACCTTTAGTCGGCACGCACCCAATACATAATAATATTCACGTGTTAAATGGGTTTGGCTCAAGAGGAGTCATGATTGCGCCAACGGCATCAGAAGCTTTATTTAATGCTATTGAAAAAAACGAGGTTATTGATGCTGAAATGGATATAAATAGATTCACAAAAAAGCACTTTAAGTAAAAAGTTATTTCTTTTTAGAAAAAGCTTCTTTGGCATTAGGGTCATAACTCATAAACATGTTTATCCAAATGTTTCTAGATATTCTCATAATTATAGGCATAAAGAAAATAAGAGTACCCATAATGGCAATAAAACTAACTTTTAATGAGCTTTTAAGTATTAAAAAAGAGATTACAAAAGCAGCAACAGCAAAAGCGATTCCTAAGCCATAACTTACGTACATTGCGCCGTAAAAAAAAGAAGGTTCTATTTTGTATTTGGTATTACAATGAGAACAACGTTCATGCATTTTAAATATTTGCCCCATATAATATGGGTTTTTGTTTAAATACATGCTTTCTTCTTGACATTTAGGACAAGTTCCTGTTAAAATACTGTATAGTTTGTTTCCTTTTTTTAACATTTGCAAAAGTTTATACAAAAATAAGATTTTCATTAGGTAACATGTGTAACCTAAGACATAATTCTCAAAATTAAATATCTAAAATATAATGCTTAATATCCATAACCTTTCTGTCTCTTTTGGTGGAGAATATTTATTTGAAGAAATATCATTCCGATTAAACTCAGGAGACAGAGTTGGACTTATTGGTAAAAATGGAGCAGGTAAATCTACATTGCTAAAATTGCTTTCTAAAGAAATGCAACCAGATACTGGTATCATAGCATCTGATAAAGAGGTTAGAATAGGTTTTTTAAAACAAGATTTAGATTTTGAACAAGGAAGAACAGTTTTGGAAGAGGCTTATCAAGCATTCGAAGAAATTAAATCGTTAGAATCTCAATTAGATTATATCAATCAACAACTAGCAGAACGTACAGATTACGAAAGTGATGGCTATACGAAGCTTATTGAAGATATGAGTGATATTACTCACCGATATGAAATACTTGGTGGATATAATTACCAAGGTCAAACTGAAAAAATCTTGCAAGGTTTAGGTTTTAAAAGAGAAGATTTTGATAAATATACAGATACCTTTTCAGGAGGTTGGCGTATGCGAATTGAATTAGCAAAACTGTTATTACAAGAAAATGATGTTTTATTATTAGATGAACCTACCAACCACTTAGATATAGAATCTATAATTTGGTTAGAGCAATTTTTAAGAACAAGTAATAGTGCGATAGCAATTGTATCTCATGATAAAATGTTTTTAGATAATGTGACGAACAGAACCATTGAGATATCGTTGGGGAGGATTTACGATTATAATAAACCGTATTCAGAGTTTTTGATTTTGCGTAAAGAAATTCAAGAGCAGCAATTAAGTGCTCAGAAAAATCAAGAAAAGCAAATACAGCAAACCGAGAAACTTATCGAGAAATTTAGAGCAAAAGCATCTAAAGCAACCATGGCACAATCTTTAATTAAAAAATTAGATAAGCTAGATCGAATAGAGGTTGATGGGGATGACAATAGTGTAATGAATTTAAAGTTTCCTATTTCAAAAGTACCAGGTAAGATAGTTGTTGAAATTGAAAACCTTTCAAAAAGCTATGGAGATAAACACGTTTTACAAGGAATAGATTTGCTGATTGAGCGTGATATTAAAACTGCTTTTGTGGGTCAAAACGGGCAAGGGAAATCTACTTTGGCTAAAATAATGGTAGGAGAACTAGAACACCAAGGTAAACTAAAGCTAGGACACAATGTGCAGATAGGTTATTTTGCTCAAAACCAAGCGGAGTATTTAGATGGTGATAAAACCATTTTAGATACGATGATAGATGAGGCGAACGAAACCAATAGAAGTAAAGTTCGTGATATTTTAGGATCGTTTTTATTTAGAGGTGATGAGGTAGAAAAATATGTGAAAGTACTTTCTGGAGGTGAAAGAAACCGACTTGCGTTAGCAAAAATGCTTTTACAGCCTTTAAATGTTTTGGTGATGGATGAACCTACGAACCATTTAGATATAAAATCAAAAAATGTTTTAAAACAGGCATTGAAAAGTTTTGAAGGAACATTAATACTAGTTTCTCATGATAGAGATTTTCTTCAGGGGTTAACAAAGAATGTTTATGAATTTAAAGATGGTAAAATAAAAGAGTATTTAGGAGATATAGATTTTTACTTAGAGCAGCGTAAAGTAGAAGATTTTAGAGAAATTGAAAAGAAGCAGCCTGTTGTTAAGCAAAAAGTTAAAAAAGTAGTTAAGGAAGTTAGTTACGAAGATCAAAAGAAAATTAAATCTTTAAATAATAAGCTTAGTAATGTCGAAAGTTCTATTGCTCAGCTAGAGAAAGATATTGCTGAAATAGATCATGATTTATTAATGAATTACGATGCTACTATAGCTAAACCTAACTTTTTTGATTTGTATGAGAAAAAGAAAAATTCTCTTAAAAAAAATATGGAAGAGTGGGAGAGTATAACTCTTAAAATTGAAAAGTTAGAGTAGTTATATAAATGATTAACATGCATTTTGTCTGATAGACAATGTTTTTTTTGCATTTCACAACAAAAATATAAAAATTAGAAGCTGTTCGTCGAGTAAGTTGTTTTTGTTTTTTATTTTACATTAGTTTTGTAGGAGTATTCCTATTTAATGATAGGTGGTGCACAATCAGATAATTAGAGATTATTTTATTGCCTATGTTTTTTAAAGCCAAAATATCTATTTTATTATTTTTAATGCTATCTAGTTTTGCATTTGCAATACCTAGAATTGAAAAAAATGCATTGATTGATTTGTATCATAATACAAATGGAGAGAACTGGACAAATTCTTGGGATTTGTCAAAGCCAGTATCGAAATGGTCAGGTATTGTTATAGAAAATAACAGAGTGGTTTCTATTACTTTATTTAATAATAATTTGTCAGGTAACATCCCGTTAACTATCGGTGACTTCGAAAATTTGACGGTTTTAAATTTAGCATTAAATTTTATTGAAGGAGAAATACCAGATACATTATTTAAGCTTGAAAATCTTACGGTTTTAAGATTAGGTAAAAACAAATTAGAAGGCTCTTTTCCTGTTGATATTATTAAGCTTAGAAAATTAGAAATATTAGATTTTTTTGGCAACAAGTTTTATGGAGTTTTGCCAAGTGAATTAGGGTTTATAAAAACATTAAAAGTTATTTCACTTTCAGATAATAGCTTAACAGGAAAAATACCTACATCTATAGGTAATCTTGTTTTTTTAGAACGTTTAGAGCTTTCTAACAATAAACTTAATGGTGCTATACCTGCTGTTATTTCAGAAATTAAATCATTAAAGACATTTACCATTGCAGATAACTCATTTTCAGATTCATTTCCGAAGAGTATTTTAAAGCTTCCGAACCTTGCAGTGTTGCAAATTCAACAAAATAATTTTGATGCTTTTTTTATGCAAGAACTTTTGTTAGAAGAAAATACTTTAGCAATTTTTGATTTTGATAATGAAAAGAAAGAAAATTTTAAAGAATTATATTTTAATAATCAAATACGAACAGCCCAAACTAAATTTGAAGACAATGAATAAACCTAAAGAAAAAGTTGATTTTAAATCACTCATAAAAGTGAATTTACTATTTGCTGCATTATTATTTATGAGTTTTAATAGTTATGCAGAAATCTCTAAAGAAGAGAAGCAGGCTCTAATTGACCTTTATGATGCTACTAACGGAGAAAACTGGAGTAATAAATGGGATTTGAAAAAGCCCGTTGCAACATGGCATGGTGTTACAGTAAATAACGATGAAGTAGTTAAACTTAATTTATTTAATAATAATTTAAACGGTATTTTACCTACAAGCATAGGTAATTTAAAAGCTTTAAAATCATTAAACCTCGCATTTAATAAATTATCAGGTGTATTACCTCAACAAATTAATAGCTTAAGTAAATTAGTGGTTTTAAAAATAGAGATGAATAGGTTAAAAGGTGATTTGCCAAATAGCTTAAATAACTTAACAGATTTACAAGAGCTTTCAGCTTTCAATAATTTTTTAACCGGTTCTATACCTAGTGAATTAGGTGATTTAAAAAACTTAAAAATTCTTAACTTATCTAGTAACAATTTTAAAGGGACTATACCAGTTTCAATAGGTAATTTGAATAACTTAGAGACTTTAGGTTTATTTGAAAATAAATTAGAAGGTAAAATGCCTTCAGAATTTGGAAAATTATCAAAATTGAAAGAATTGGTTCTTGCTAATAATATGTTAGAGGGGTCAATACCTAAAGAGGTAGGTGAATTAGCAAGTTTAGAAGTTTTTCAAATACAAAATAATGGATTTAATTCTTTTGAGAATGTAAATTCATTTAAAAGCAATAATCTGTTGGTGTTTGATTTTGATAGAGAAAAAATTGAAAAATTTCCAAAATATACAGACGTAAATGTTTACTCTACGAGAATGGCAGATACCAAGTTCGAAGATGAATAATATTTAATTTGAGTTAGTTATTAAATTAGAAGAAGGAATACATTTTGTATTCCTTTTTTCATTTAAATAGACAGTAAATATCAGAAAACGACAATTTGTGCGTTATCATAGAATAAATACTATTTTTTGTATGTTAAATATGTAAAAACAAACAGAAGAAAGTTTTACCCAAATTTATTTTAAAACTAGCCATTTATGACCGTTAACCATGCAAAATACCTACTTGCAACTTTTGTTTTAAGTATTAGTTCATTTTCGTTTGCACAAGTTTCAGAACAAGAAAAAGAAGCTTTGCTCGATTTTTACAGTAGTACAAATGGAAAAGAATGGACAACAAAGTGGGATTTGGAGGCACCCATTAGTAGTTGGTATGGTGTTACTATAAAAGAAAATCATGTCGTATCTATAATTTTAAATTATAATAATTTGGTTGGTAGGTTGCCAAAATCTTTTTTAAAGCTAGAAAAACTTACAAATTTAAATTTAGCAATGAACGGGTTAAAAGGAGAGTTGCCTAAAGAGTTGTTTGAGTTAAAGCAGATTAAAAATCTAGCTTTAGAAATGAATAACTTTAAAGGGAGTTTGCCTAGCCAATTTTTAGGTTGTGAAAATTTAGAAACATTGACATTATATAATAATAACTTAGATGGAGAAATTCCATCAAAAATAGGCGATGTAAAAAGTTTAAAGGTACTAAATATCTCAGGTAATTATTTTAGCGGAAGCATACCTAAGTCAGTCGAAGACTTAGTTAATTTAGAAGTCTTGGGTCTTTTTGGGAATAAACTAGATGGAGAGATAGCGATTGATTTTAAAAAATTACCGAAGTTATCAGAAATTAGTTTAGCATATAATAATTTTGAAGGAGCTGTGCCAAATGGTATAGGTAATTTAGAAGAATTAAAATATTTACAGTTACAGGGCAATAAGTTTAACTCATTTGCAAGTATTCAAAACATAAAAAAGGAAGGTTTATTAGCATTTGATAGTGATGATTTTCAGCTTAATAAAGATTTTGAAAAGCTAGACTTAAGTACTACAAGAATTGTGAATTCTAAATTAGAAGACGTAAAAGAGAATTGAAAAATATAAAGATATATAAAAACAAAAAAGGCATGCTATACTTAAAATAGTGTGCCTTTTTTAATTAAAAAAAATTAGCTTAAATAGGTTAATCATTATGATGAATTTATTTTAAGATATGTTTAACTAAACGCGATTAAACTATTGGATAGATTTGTAGTCAATACCCTTTCCAAGCCATCAAAAATAATTATGAGAAAAATAGTATTATCTATTTTAGGCCTTGTCCTAATAGCACTTTCTATTTATGCAGCTACATTATTAATAAATAGTAAAAACACCAAAAAGCCTAAACCTGAAAAAGTAGTAAAAACTGTATTTACTACAATAGCTAAAAACAGTTCGGTACCTATAATAATTTCAGCACATGGTAATGTTGTTGCAAAACGACGTGTTGAATTATATGCAGAAGTACAAGGGGTTTTTAAAAAAGGGAATAAATTTTTCAAAGAAGGAGAAAGTTATAATCAAGGAGAAACTATAATTAGAATTGATGCATCAGAATATAAGGCTAGTGTACAATCGGCTAAAAGCAATTTATACAATCTTATAACTTCGATAATGCCAGACTTAAGATTAGATTATCCTGGGATTTTTGACAAATGGCAAGCCTACTTAAATGCATTTGATATGAATGCAACAACACCTGTTTTTCCAGAAATGGTTTCTGAAAAAGAAAAGTATTTTATTTCAGGCCGTGGCTTATTGACGAATTATTACAATGTTAAAAATCTTGAACAACGATTGGCCAAATATCGAATATCAGCTCCTTTTAAAGGAGTTTTAACAGAGGTTTTAGTAAATGAAGGCACGTTGGTTCGAACAGGTCAAAAACTTGGAGAGTTTATAAATATAGATGTTTATGAGCTTGAAGTATCTATACCTAAAACATATAGCGATTTATTAAAGATAGGCGAAAGTGTTAATTTAATAAACCTAAATAAAACAGACGAATATAAAGGTGTTGTAACCCGAATAAATGGTAATGTAGATCAAGCGTCACAAACCATTAAAGCTTTTATTGAAATTAAAAATGAAAGCTTGAAGGAAGGAATGTATTTAGAAGCTAAACTAAATGCAAAACAAGAAGAAAACGCTATTGAAGTAAATAGAGGATTACTTTTAGAAAGTGATCAGATTTTTGTAGTTAGAGATACTATTCTAGATGTCATTGATGTTAAGCCAATTTACTTTTCAGATAAAACCGTAATATTAAAAGATGTTCCTGATGGAGTAACTATAGTTTCTAAACCCGTAGTTGGTGCTTATGCAGGTATGTTAGTGAAAAAAATAGACGATAACTTAGAAAATACGAACGACTAATGAGAAGTATTATAGCGTATTTCATTAAGTATCATGTAGCGGTTTCTGTATTTGTTTTAGCTGTAACAGTATTTGGTATCGTAGGTGTATTATCTTTAAAATCTTCTTTTTTTCCTTTAGTAGATTCAAAAATCATATCGATAACAATTGCTTACCCAGGAGCTTCACCTCAAGAAATAGAAGAGGGAATTGTTTTAAAAATAGAAGATAATTTAAAAGGGCTTGAAGGTGTTGATAGGGTGACTTCTACTTCAAGAGAAAATAGTGGTTCTATAAACGTTGAAATTGAAAAAGGAGAAAATATCGATTTCATGCTTTTAGAAGTGAAAAATGCAGTCGATAGAGTTCCTTCTTTCCCTACAGGTATGGAGCCTTTGGTAGTCGCTAAAAATGAAAATATTAGAGAGACAATTAGTTTTGCAATAAGTGGCGATAATATACCGCTTGTAACATTAAAACAAATTGGTAGGCAAATTGAGAATGATATTAGAGGTATAGAGGGAATTTCTCAAATTGAAATTTCTGGTTTTCCAGATGAAGAAATAGAAATAGCTGTAAATGAAAACAGCCTTTTGGCTTATGGCCTTTCGTTTAGCGATGTGGCAGCGGCTGTTTCGAATGCAAACATTTTAGTAACAGGTGGTAATATTAAAACGGATGCAGAAGAGTATCTAATAAGGGCTAACAATAGGTCTTATTATGGAGATGAGCTTACGAACCTTATTATTAAAGCATCAATAACGGGCCAAGTAATTCGGTTAAAAGATGTAGCTATTATTAGAGATCGTTTTGAAGAATCTCCAAATGCATCATATTACAACGGAAACTTGTCTGTATCAGTTTCAATTACAAATACAAATTCTGAAGATTTACTAACCTCCGCAGAAAGAGTAAATGAATATATAGAAGATTTTAATCAAAAATATAACAATGTAGAACTGAGTGTTGTTAGGGATTTATCAATAACACTTAACCAACGAACGCAGCTTTTGATTACAAATGCATGGCAAGGAATGTTGTTAGTGCTTATATTTTTATCATTATTTTTAAATACACGATTGGCATTTTGGGTAGCTTTTGGGTTGCCAATATCTTTTTTAGGAATGTTTATTTTTGCAGGTTATTTTGATGTAACTATAAATATTTTATCATTGTTTGGTATGATAATCGTTATCGGTATTTTAGTCGATGATGGTATTGTTATAGCGGAAAATATCTATCAACATTACGAGAAGGGTAAATCACCAATGCAAGCAGCAATAGATGGTACTTTAGAGGTAGTTCCCCCAATTGTATCAGCTATCATTACGACGCTATTAGCATTTTCAATGTTTTTGTTTTTAGATGGTCGAATTGGTGATGTATTTAGTGAGGTTTCTGTAATTGTAATACTAACTCTTGTGGTATCATTAGTTGAAGCATTAGTTATACTTCCTGCACATTTAGCACACTCTAAGGCTCTAAAACCAACTGATAAAAAACCAAAATCTAAAATAGGACAAGCTTTTGCGAAATTAAGAGTCATCAACCAAGCAGGCGATCGTTTTATGAATTGGATGCGGGATGAATTTTATAGTCCAATATTAAAATTTGCATTAAATTATAAAATTCTTACGTTTTCGTTTTTTGCAATTGCGTTAGCATTAACCTTTGGTTCTGTAGGAGCAGGTATTATTAGAACTGCTTTTTTTCCAAATGTAGCGAGTGATCGAGTGTCGGTTAGTTTAGAAATGCCAAATGGTACAAATGAAATTATTACTGATTCGATCATAACTTTAATAGAATCTAAAGCGAAAATTGTAAATCAAGAATTTACAGAAAAATACTTAAAAGGGACAGATAAAGTTCTTTTTGATAATTTAATAAAAACGATAGGCTCAGGCTCTTCTACAGCATCATTAGCAATAAATCTTTTACCAGGAGAAGAAAGGCCAGCCGAAATTACATCAGAATTGGTTACAAATAGGTTGCGAGAGCTTGTTGGACCAGTAATTGGTGTAGAAAGTTTAGTTTATGGTAGTGGAGGTAATTTTGGTGGTAATCCTATTGCAGTTTCATTGTTAAGTAATAATATAGATGAATTAAAAGCAGCTAAAAAAGAATTGAAATTAGCACTAGAAAACAATTCATTATTAAAAGATGTTGCTGATAATGACCCAGCAGGTATAAAAGAAATTAAACTACAGTTAAAAGAAAACGCTTATTTATTAGGATTAGACTTGCAATCAATAATGGTACAAGTAAGATCAGGCTTTTTTGGTGTGCAAGCACAACGTTTCCAGCGTGGTGAAGATGAAATTAAAGTTTGGGTTCGTTATGATAGAGAAAACAGATCATCAATAACAGATTTAGACGAAATGAGAATTACCACTCCGAGTGGTAGTAAGGTGCCTTTAAAAGAAATCGCGAGTTATATTATAGAACGTGGTGATGTAGCTATAAACCACTTAGAAGGACAACGAGAAATACAAATAACGGCTGATTTAAAAAACAGTAAAGAAACTAGTGCGACTGATATAATGTTAGATATTCAACAGAATATAATACCAGATATTCAATCTAAATATTCTTCAGTATCAGCCTTATATGAAGGGCAAAACAGAGAAGCTAACAAGTTTGTTGATTCATTAAGGTTTGTAGGGCTTTCTGTATTAGCGCTGATTTATATAACTATAGCTTTTACATTCCGTAGCTTCAGTCAGCCTTTAATGTTGTTGTTATTGATTCCTTTTTGTTTGCCAGCGGTATCTTGGGGGCATTGGATACATGGTTTTCCTGTAAATATTCTTTCTTTATTAGGTATCATAGCATTAATAGGTATTATGGTTAACGATGGCCTTGTGCTTATCGGTAAGTTTAACTCGAACCTAAAAGAAGGTATGACATTTGATGATGCAATTTATGAGGCAGGAAGATCTCGTTTTAGAGCTATATTTTTAACATCTATAACAACTATTGCTGGTTTAGCACCATTGCTTTTAGAAGTAAGTAGGCAGGCACAGTTTTTAAAGCCAATGGCAATTTCAATATCATATGGTATTGCATTTGCAACAGTTTTAACATTGGTAATGTTGCCTTTGTTTTTAGCTTTTAGTAATAAATTAAAAGTTATTACAAAGTGGTTAGTTACAGGAGAAACAATCAAAAAAGAAGAGGTTGAAAGAGCCATCAAAGAAAAAGAAGAGGAAGAACATTTTAATTAGCCAACAAAGTATAATCAGTAATGAAGAAACTATATATAATTTTATTTTTCAGCTTCTATGGCGGACTTTTTGCTCAAGAAAAACTATTAACAAAAGAAGAAGCAATACAATCTGCATTAGAGAATAATTTTGGAATTAAAATCGCTAAAAACGATATTAAGGTAGCAGAAAATAACAAGAGTATTTTAAATTCAGGTTACTTACCAACCTTGACAGGTAATTCAGGAGTTAATTATAATAAATTAAATAGTAATACAGAGTATCCAGGACAATTTCTTGATAGTGGAGAAGCAAGACCAGATTTAGAGATAAATGATGCTGAGTCTAATTCTTTTAATGCTTCTTTAAATTTAAACTATACATTGTTTGATGGTTTAGGTAGGTATTATAGTTATAAGCAATTAAAAGAACAATATCAATTAAGTGCGTTACAGGCAAGAGAAACAATTGAGAGTACAGTTGTTCAAATGTTTAGTGTATATTTTCAAGTAGCACGATTGACTGAAAATAAAAATGTGTTGAAAAATGCCTTAGAGATTTCAAATGATCGAATAAAAAGAGCAGAGTATGCCTTTGAATATGGACAAAATACTAAACTAGATATTTTAAATGCACAAGTAGATGCAACAAATGATAGCATATCTCTTTTAAATGCAAAGCAACAGTTGACGAATGCAAAACGCGATTTAAATGTTGTATTAAGTAGAAGTTTAAATGAAAATTTTCAAGTAGATACCATTGTGTCATTTATTTCTCCTTTACTGTTAGATAGTTATATAGCTAAGGTTAATGAGAATAATGTTTCTTTATTGCGAAATGAGAAAAACCTAAAAATTAATGAGTACGATATAAAAGTTAATCAATCAGGGTATTTACCTACTGTTGGTTTATCGGGGTCGTACGGTTGGAACTTAAACAATAGTGCACCCTCATCATTTTTACCAGGTCAAATTATACCTGGTACAAGTAGAGATAGTTATAACTTAGCAGTAGGAGCAAGTTTAACATGGAATTTGTTTGATGGAGGTGGTACAACAGTTAGAGTGCGAAATTCTAAAATTGCATATCAAAATCAAGAATTATTGAAGGAGCAGATAACGTTAGAAGTTAATAGAGACGTTGAAAATGCAAGAGCTATCTATAGTAATTTGTTAAACATTTATCAGATACAAGAACAAAATGTACTTACAAATGAGAATAATTTTAATAGATCTAAAGAGCAATTTCAATTAGGTAGAATAAGTTCAATAGAGTTTAGGCAAGCACAGATAAATTTGCTGAATGCTAATACAAATAAAAACTTAGCCAAGTATGATGCTAAATTAGCAGAGCTGCAATTATTACAACTTACAGGTCAATTATTAAATGTAGAATATTAATTATGTTCGAACATTATTTTCAATGTCCATACTGTTGGGAAGAGATATCAATGCTTTTAGATAGTTCTGTAACAAATCAAACATATATTGAAGATTGTGAGGTTTGTTGTAACCCGATAGAGCTCACGCCTAAATTTCAGGATAATGAGCTTATCGGATTTGAAGCTAATGATATTGAACAGTAAATAGTTTAACTTTTTACAGTATCAAGAGCATCACCAATTAAAGTGTCACCTTTTAAAATTTCGAACATTTCTTTATTTGCAACATCATCATGTAAACTCCTTACTAATGTTTGTGCTACATCATCTCTGCTAATAGAACCTTGTTGATTTAATTTCTTAGATAATGTAACTTTTCCAGTTCCTTTATCATTAGTTAAGCTCCCAGGTCTAACAATAGCATAGTTTAATCCACTTTCTTTCAAGAATACATCTGCATTGTGTTTAGCTTCTAAATACTCTTTTAAATCCTTTGCTTGGTCGGGGTTGTCAGCACCCATTGTGCTAAGCATAACAAATTTTTTAGTTCCATTAGATTTTGCTGCATTAATTAAGTTTTTTGCACCTTCTTGGTCTACTTCAACAACTTTTTTTCCACCAGATCCTGCTGCGAAAATTATTTTATCTATGTTTTCTGTCGCTTTAGAAAGATCTTTATTTTCTAAATCAGCAAGTATAACGTCTATGTTTTTATCTTGAAACTGCTTTTTTTGATCCTCTTTACGAACCATTGCTATTGGGTTAAAATATTGAGTTTCTTTTAAAAGATTTACTATTTTTTTTCCTGTGGTACCATTGGCGCCAGCTATTAATATATTTTCCATTTTCTTTCTTTTTTATTTGAAAACAAAGTTAAAGGCAATGAGGAGAAGTTGATGTCGTAGACAATATCTATATTAACGCATATAAGATATGTTAGTTAAAGATTTTTTATTAAACTTAAATAAACGAGCTGTACGTATACTTAAACTTTTAAGGGAGATTTTTTAAATAAAAACTACTTTAGTTTGTTCATTACTAATTTACCAGCTTAGCAAATTTTTATAATTGTTATCATTTATTTAGAGACCTTTTAACTTGTTATTTTAATTTTGTAAGATAAATCTACAATCATAGTGAGTTGAGTATTATGAATTGATACTAAGGGTCTTAAATAACATTTTTTTAAGACATTTTGTACGCAACTCTTTCAATAAATAGCATCTACTGTACGTTAGTAAGTAGTAATATTATAATATTGAGAATGGAAGAATTATTGAAATTATGTTTAGGATTTATTGAGAACAATCCAACTATCTCTATAGTTATCAGTGCTATTGTTTTAGTAGTTTTGGTTTATCTTGAAATAAAAAAGAATTATCTAAAAGAAGGTTCAAATAGTTAAAAATCGTTTTTTATTAAATTTTTAATCACACCATCTTAAACTTTAAGATGGTGTTTTTTGTTTTTTATAGCTTTTGAAAAAATTGATCCATATATTCCTAGATAATCGAAGTATAATTGGGAGCAGAAAAATCATTACGCCACAAATGATTAAAAAAGAAGTTAAGATGTCAATTTTCAAAATGAAATAAGAAATAACAAAAGCTGCGCATGCAAATGCGATACCAACAGGGTAACTAACATACATAGCTCCAAAGAAGAAAGAAGGCTCCATTTTATATTTTGTACTACAATGGCTGCAACGTTCATGCATTTTTAATGTAGACCCAATTTTATATGGGTTAGACTCGATATACATACTTTCTTGGTGGCATACAGGGCAGGCACCTGTAATCATACTATATAATTTTGTTTCTTTAAATAAATTCATATTAAAATACGTTAAAATGTAACATTTAGGACATTTGAATATATTTATCAAAATCAATTTCCCTAAATTAAAGGCTAATTTAATTGTTTTTAAGGAGTATAATAACGCTTATATTCGCATTTTTAGATACTATAAAGACATTTTGAATGGAGAATTACCCTATTTATGAAATCCAGAATTTTAATGCTCATTTAAACACGAATGATTTATATATTAATACATTTAAAAATCACTTAATAAACCATAGTTTTATAGAGAGTTCTCATTCGCATAATTTTTATTTATTAGTTTTATTTACAAATGGGACAGGAACCCATAAAATAGATTTTAATACGTTTGAAATACAAAAAGGGGCTATGTATTTAATACAGCCAGGGCAAGTACATAGTTGGAAATTATCTGACGATATAGATGGCTATATAATTTTTTATTCGAAAGAAATTTATAATTCTTATTTCGGTCAGAAAAAAATACAAGATTATCCATTTTATGAATCTTTAAACAATATCTCCGAAGTCCAGTTTACTGAAATGGAGTTAGATGATATTGAAGTTTATTTCAGACTTCTTATTAAAGAAAATATAATTAATAATAGTAGAAAAATAGATAAGCTATTAAATCTTATTGATTGTATTCATATTGAAACTTCAAGAAAACATTTAGAAGAAAATGTAAACATGTATCATTCATACCATCAACGCTTGGAAAGCTTTGATGTTATTTTAGAAAATTATTATAAAACAGAAAAATCCCCATCTTTTTATGCATCGGAGTTAAATATTACTTTAAAACATTTAAACCGAATTTGTAAGCATGTTTTAAATAAAACGGTAACCATGCTTATTGCAGAGAAAATTGTAATTGAAAGTAAGCGTATGTTAACTTTTAGTGATAGAGCTGTTGGTGATATTGCTCAAGAATTAGGATTTGAAAACTATTCGTATTTTTCTAAAATTTTTAAAAAATATACAAAAACTACACCTTCAAAATTTAGAGAACGGCTTGGAGCTGATAAGTGGTAAAGTTTGAATTGATTAATTGTTATTTAAATAAAAGTGTGTAAAACAAAAAAGCCTTTCAGTTTCCTGAAAGGCTTTGAATTTAGTAGCGGGAACTGGACTCGAACCAGTGACCTTCGGGTTATGAGCCCGACGAGCTACCTACTGCTCTATCCCGCGATTTGCGTTTTCAAAATAACCAACTTAGCTTTTAAGCTTTCAGTTCATAATGCTGACTGAATTATTTCGGACTGCAAAGATAGTTACTTTTTATGATTTGCCAAATCTATTTTCAATTAAATGTCATTTTTTTTATTTAACTACTTAAAATAGGGTATTTGTGAGCTACTTACTTAAAAACTTACTATTTTGTACGGGTTTTAAAAAACTACCCCATTACAAAACACTTATTTATGGAAAACTACGGCTTACTGTCAATTTTGCCACCAGTTATTGCGATTATTTTAGCGCTTAAAACTAAACAAGTATATATAGCTTTACTTTTTGGAATATGGTTTTCGTGGGTAATCATGAACGATTGGAATGTATTGACAGGAACCTTATCAGCCATAGAGGGTATGGTAAATGTTTTTAAATCAGAAGGAAACACAAGAACGATAATGTTTAGTGCACTTGTTGGTGCTTTATTATTATTTATTCAATACTCAAAAGGGGTAGAGGGTTTTATAAATCAATTAAATAAAGTAATAACATATTTTGAGAAAAAGCAAAAGGGGTATAGCAGAGTGGTAGTTCAGTTATTAGCAGTATTTACAGGCTTATTATTGTTTGTAGAAACAAGCATTAGCTCTTTAACAGTTGGTACGCTGTATAGGCCAGTTTTTGATAAATTAAAAATACCAAGAGAGAAGTTGGCTTACATTGCCGATTCTAGTTCTGCACCATCCTCAATTTTAATTCCTTTTAATGCTTGGGGAGCTTTTATAATGGGGTTGTTAGTTACACAGGGTTTAGAAAATCCTTTTGGGTTATTACTTTCTTCTATAATGTATAATTTCTACCCTATACTAGCTATAATAATTGTTTTTATAGTCATTTTGACCAAAAAAGATATTGGTCCGATGGCTAAAGCTGAAAAAAGAACTAGAGAAACAGGCAAACTTTTAAATGACAATTCTAAACCAATGCTTTCTAGTGAGGTAACTTCTTTAGCTCCAAAAGTAGGTATACAGGCAAAAGCTTATAATATGATAGTGCCATTGGCAACAATGGTATTTATGATGCCAATTAATTTGGTTTACACAGGTTGGGAATCAGTTGAAAATGCTACTTCATTTTCTGATCACGTTTTTCAGGCCATAGGGCAAGGCTCAGGCTCATCATCTGTTTTATATGCAGTACTTACCGCTATTTTGGTAGCAATGGTAATGTATCGATCACAAAAAATAATGAAAACCAAAGAAATGATTGATTTGGTTTTAAAAGGGATAAGTGAGTTAATGCCGTTGGCTTTATTAATGTTATTAGCATTTGCAATTGGTGATGCATGTAACCAATTAGGTACAGGAGCTTTTGTAGCAAACTGGTCTAGAGATTGGTTGTCACCAGAATTTTTGCCAGCAATTATATTTATAATTAGTTCATTTATAGCGTTCTCTACAGGTACTTCATGGGGTACTTTTGCTATCATGATGGCTATAGCTGTGCCGATGGCAGAAGTTCATGATGCATCTATAACCTTAGTAATAGCGGCAACTTTGGGTGGTGGTATTTTCGGAGATCACTGCTCTCCTATATCTGATACCTCTATAATTTCGTCAATGGCATCGGCAAGTGATCATATAGATCATGTAAATACACAACTGCCTTATGCCTTAATTGGTGGAGGAGTTACAGTAGTGTTGTACTTAATTTTAGGGTTTCTTATGAATTAAAGCAATACAATAAACTACCTTTGTATTTTTAAATGATAAAATAGTAAAATGGCAGATCATAAAGCTGGTTTTGTAAACATTATAGGAAATCCGAATGTAGGTAAGTCTACATTAATGAATGCATTTGTAGGTGAAAAATTATCAATTATCACTTCAAAAGCACAAACTACAAGACATAGAATATTAGGTATTGTTAATGGTGATGATTTTCAAATGATCCTATCTGATACACCTGGTATTATCAAGCCTGCTTATGAGTTGCAGTCTTCTATGATGGATTTTGTGAAATCTGCTTTTGAAGATGCAGATATTTTAATATACATGGTAGAAATAGGAGAGAAAGCATTGAAAGATGAGCGTTTCTTCGATAAATTAAAAAATAGTAAAATTCCAGTTATTTTATTATTAAATAAGATTGATGTTTCAGAACAAGGTGTTTTAGAAGCGCAAGTGCAATATTGGCAAGAGCAATTGCCAACAGCCGAAATACACCCAATTAGTGCATTGCAAAATTTTAATGTAAAAGAAGTTTTTCTTCGTATAATTGAATTGCTACCTGTTTCGCCAGCATTTTACCCTAAAGATCAGTTAACAGATAAGCCAGAAAGGTTTTTTGTAAATGAAACTATTAGAGAGAAAATATTACAGAATTATAAAAAAGAAATTCCTTATTCTGTAGAAATTGATACTGAAGAGTTTTTTGAAGATGAGGCTATTATCAGAATGCGTTCTGTAATTATGGTAGAGCGCGATTCTCAAAAAGGAATTATAATTGGGCATAAAGGTGCCGCTTTAAAAAGAGTAGGTGTAGAAGCTAGAAAAGATTTAGAAGTATTTTTTGATAAGCAGGTGCACCTAGAGTTGTACGTAAAAGTTAATAAAAACTGGCGTAGTAATGCAAACCAGTTAAAAAGATTTGGCTACAACCAAGGGTAATAAGTAGTTAGGTTTTAAATATATTTTATGTTTCAAACATAAAATAGTAATAAATAATATAAGAAAAATCCTTAAATTGATATACGATTTAAGGATTTTTCTATTTATAGAGCCTCCTTTCATACTTTATATCAAAGTTTTAGCTATTTTTAGCCGACTTTTCACAGTAACAGCTATTTAGGCATAGAAGATATCATTTTTCTTCAAATAATAATAGTACTTTTGCAGCAAAATAACGAAGTATGAGTGCTATTGTAGCCATTGTAGGAAGACCTAATGTTGGTAAATCAACCTTTTTTAATAGATTAATTCAACGTAGAGAAGCTATTGTTGACGCCGTTAGTGGTGTTACACGTGATCGCCATTATGGCAAAAGTGATTGGAATGGTAGAGAATTCTCTGTTATTGATACAGGAGGATATGTAAAAGGTAGTGACGATGTTTTTGAAGCTGAAATTGATAAGCAGGTAGAATTAGCTATTGATGAGGCAGATGCTATAATTTTTATGGTAGATGTAGAAGCAGGTGTTACTGGCATGGATGAAGATGTAGCTAATTTGTTACGTAGAGTAAAAAAGCCAGTTTTATTAGCTGTTAATAAAGTGGATAACTCAAAAAGAGCTGAAGATGCTGTAGAGTTTTATTCTTTAGGTTTAGGAGAATATTTTACCATAGCAAGTACAAGCGGTAGTGGTACAGGAGATCTTTTAGATGCCTTAGTAGAAGTACTGCCTGAGAAAGAAATAGATAAAGATGATGAGTTGCCTCGTTTTGCTGTAGTTGGTAGGCCAAATGCGGGTAAATCATCTTTTATAAATGCATTGATAGGCGAAGAGCGTTACATTGTAACAGATGTAGCAGGTACAACAAGAGATAGTATTGATACAAAATATAATCGTTTTGGGTTCGAATTTAATTTAGTAGATACTGCGGGTATTCGTAGAAAAGCTAAAGTAAAAGAAGATTTAGAATTTTATTCAGTAATGCGCTCTGTTAGGGCGATTGAGCATGCCGATGTTTGTATTCTTATTTTAGATGCTACGCGTGGTTTTGATGGTCAGGTTCAGAATATATTCTGGCTAGCACAACGTAATAACAAGGGTATTGTAATACTTGTTAATAAGTGGGATTTAATAGAGGAAAAAGAAACAAATAGTATAAAGCATTATACTCAAAAAATAAGAGAAGCTATGGAACCTTTTACAGATGTTCCAATTCTTTTTATATCAGTATTAACTAAGCAGCGTATTTTTAAAGCAATTGAAACTGCAGTTCAGGTATATGAAAGTAGAAGTCGCAAAATTCAAACACGTAAGTTTAATGATGTGATGCTTCCTATTATCGAAAACAATCCTCCGCCAGCTTACAAAGGTAAGTTTGTGAAAATTAAATTTTGTACGCAGTTACCAACTCCATATCCACAATTTGCTTTCTTCTGTAATTTACCACAGTATGTGCGTGACCCATATAAGCGTTTTTTAGAAAACAAATTAAGAGAGAATTTTGATTTTAATGGAGTGCCGATCTCTGTTTTTATGAGGAAGAAATAAATAAATGGTTACTGTTAAAATATAAAAGAGGGCTGAATTCTAATAAAGAATTCAGCCCTCTTTTTATTGTCAATATTAGTAATTATAATAAATAGAACAGCAGCATTTAAATTAGCACAATATGTCAATTTACATTGACTGTAAGTTCCTTAAATTATAATTGACTTTTAATTTTGATAAGTTCGGCTTTAACACCTTCTAATTTTTGGATGATATCAAAAGTAGAAAGCGTTTGGCTCTTATTTTCCTTTAAATGTGTTTTAGCGCCCTCTAAAGTAAAACCTCGCTCTTTTACTAAGTGAAAAATTAATTGCAAGTTCTTTACATCTTGTGGTGTAAACTTACGATTGCCTTTTGCATTTTTTTTAGGTTGTAAAACATCAAATTCCTTTTCCCAGAATCTAATCAATGAAGTGTTCACGCCAAATGCTTTAGCAATTTCGCCGATACCATAATATCTTTTTTCAGGAAGTTCTATATGCATTAATCTAGTGATTGGTTTTCCTGCGTTGCAGTTTTTAACATATTTTCAAATTCTTCGGCCGTTAAACTTCCGTAGTAAAAATTAATAGGGTTTATGCGTTCACCGTCTTTAAAAATTTCATAATGTAGGTGTGGTGCTTCAGATCTTCCTGTGCTACCAACAAAACCTATTAGGTCACCACGTTTAACTTTTCTGCCAGCGGTAACATTGTATTTACTCATATGGGCATATAAACTTACATAGCCAAAGCCGTGATCTATTCGTATGTGATTACCATACCCTGATGAGTTACTGTCGGCTCTAGTTACTTTTCCGTCACCTGTAGCGTAAATAGGACTTCCTTTTGGAGAAGAAAAATCCATTCCCCAGTGCATCTTTCTTGCTTTTGTAAACGGGTCAGACCTCCAGCCATAACCTGAAGCCATTCTTTTTAAATCTTCATTATTTATGGG
The DNA here is from genome assembly GCF_019021925.1 of Cellulophaga sp. HaHaR_3_176. Lineage (NCBI taxonomy): Bacteria > Pseudomonadati > Bacteroidota > Flavobacteriia > Flavobacteriales > Flavobacteriaceae > Cellulophaga > Cellulophaga sp. HaHaR_3_176. The sequence goes on along the minus strand of NZ_CP058990.1, from coordinate 2,623,997 downwards.
TTGTATAGCAGGTATTGCAGCAAGTAGCTTTTCTTTTTCTTCAGCAAGTATTGTTATCTCATCTAATGATTTAGATTGTATAACCATTTGCTTCTGTATAATATCCATTCTTTTTGTTGTAGCAGAAATCATTTCAGAATTATTAAATCCTTCTAATGATTTGTAACGGTTAACACCACCAAAACCAGCTCTTCTTTGCTCGTCAGGTATAGGGTTAGCTTCAAAATATAATCGATATATGTTATTGTCCCTATCTTCTATATTGGCTAATACTTGTTCTATTTGAACCATTTTTCTATTCAAAAGTTCAAATTGAAGCTCATAGTTTCTAACTTCTCGTTCTAATGATAGTTCTTTCGGTGTATTTATAAAACTTGTATTTAATAATATAGTCAAGCCTAATAGGCCAAATAAAAGCGAACCCAGTAAAAACAGGCCAACATTCCTGTATTTTCTAGATTTTTGAGCTTCTATTTTGCGATACGATAAAGTATCTGGATCGTAATAATATTTTACTTTAGACATAAATGGATTTTATCCTATTTTTGTGCTTTTAAATAAGGTAACAAACAAATATAAAAATTGTTTTGTAGATTCTGTTAAAATTATCAAAACCTTAGCTTTTTGCTATAAAATTTAGGTAATTAAAACGTTTTTCTATAAAATAATGACTGTAACTTTGCTTTATCTGCTGAGAACAATAAAATTAAACTAATGAAGTCGCAAGAAATACGCTCAAAATTTTTAGAATTTTTTAAAGAGAAAGATCATAAAATCGTTGCATCTGCACCAATGGTTGTGAAAGATGATCCTACTTTGATGTTTACAAATGCGGGAATGAATCAGTTTAAAGAATTTTTCTTAGGAAATACAGAGCCTAAATCTTCTAGAGTTACTGATAGTCAAAAATGTTTGAGGGTTAGTGGTAAGCATAACGATTTAGAAGAAGTTGGTAAAGATACGTACCACCATACTATGTTCGAAATGTTAGGCAACTGGAGTTTTGGTGATTACTTTAAAAAAGAAGCAATTGAATGGGGATGGGAGTTTCTTGTAGATGTTTGTAAGATTGATAAAGATAGTTTGTACGTTACTGTTTTTGAAGGCAGTAGAGATGCAGATAAGTTAGAGCAGGATACAGAGGCACTAAACCTTTGGAAAAATATTGTGCCAGAATCTCAAATTTTATTCGGAAACAAAAAAGATAATTTTTGGGAAATGGGAGATCAAGGACCATGCGGACCTTGTTCAGAAATACATGTAGATATTCGTTCAGCAGCAGAAAAGGCAAAAGTTTCGGGCGCATCATTAGTAAATCAAGATCACCCTCAAGTGGTTGAAATCTGGAACTTAGTTTTCATGCAATACAATCGTAAGGCTAATGGTCAATTAGAATCTTTACCAGCAAAGCATGTAGATACGGGAATGGGCTTTGAACGTTTGTGTATGGTTATGCAAAACGTACAGTCTAATTATGATACTGATGTTTTTACACCAATTATAAGAGAAATTGAAGCGATTACAAATAGTACCTATGCTAAAGATGAAAAAATAGATATAGCTATTAGGGTAATTGCAGATCATATTCGTGCAGTATCATTTTCTATAGCTGATGGGCAGTTGCCGAGTAATACAGGTGCTGGTTATGTAATTCGTAGAATATTACGTAGAGCTATTCGTTATGGGTTTACTTTCTTAGATACAAAAGAGCCTTTTATGTATCGTTTGGTAAAAGTACTTTGTGATAGCATGGGTGCTGCATTCCCTGAATTAAAAAGTCAACGTCAATTAATAGAAAATGTTATTAAAGAAGAAGAGCATTCTTTCTTAAAAACATTAGATCAAGGTTTAGTTTTATTAGATACAATAATATCAAACGCAAACTCTAAAGAAATAGATGGTAGAAAAGCATTTGAATTATATGACACTTATGGTTTTCCTATAGATTTAACAGCACTTATTTTAAATGAAAGAGGCCTTAGTTTAGATGAAAAAGGTTTTGATGTAGCAATGCAAGAGCAGAAAAAACGTTCTAGATCAGCATCAGAGATTTCTAAAGAAGATTGGACAGTTTTATTAAACGATTCAGAACAAGAGTTTGTTGGTTATGATACGCTAGAAGCTAACGTGAAGTTAGTTAAATACAGAAAAGTTACCTCTAAAAAAGATGGAGAACAATATCAACTAGTATTTAATTTAACGCCTTTTTATGCAGAAGGTGGTGGTCAAGTAGGTGATAAAGGGTATTTAGAGCAAAGTAACGGCAATGTTGTTTATGTTTTAGACACGAAAAGGGAGAATAACGAAATTATTCACTTTACGAAAGATTTACCTGCAAATAGAACTGAAGTGTATAAAGCTGTTGTAGATGAAAAACAACGTCGCAGAACGGAAGCGAACCATACAGCTACACATTTGTTGCATCAAGCGTTAAGAGAAGTTCTAGGTACACATGTAGAGCAAAAAGGTTCTGCTGTGCATTCTAAATATTTACGTTTTGATTTTTCTCATTTTTCTAAAGTTTCAAGTGATGAGCTTAGGGAGGTGGAGAATTATGTAAATTCAAGAATTGAAGGAAATTTAGCATTAGAAGAAGGTAGAAACATACCAATGCAGCAGGCTATCGACCAAGGAGCAATGGCTTTGTTTGGTGAAAAATATGGAGATGCTGTACGTACCATTCGTTTTGGTCAGTCAATAGAGCTTTGTGGTGGTACACATGTAAAGTCTACAGGCGATATTTGGCATTTTAAAATAAAATCAGAAGGAGCTGTAGCTTCAGGTATTCGTAGAATTGAAGCAATAACATCTGATGCTGTAAAAGATTTTTATTCAGAAAATAATCAAAAATTATCTCAGGTAAAAGATATTTTAAATAATGCAAAAGATCCTGTAAAAGCAGTAACAGCCTTGCAAGAAGAAAACGCAAAACTTAAAAAAGAAATAGAAGGTTTATTAAAAGATAAAGCAAAGAACCTAAAAGGTGATTTATTAAATGAAATAAAAACTATAAATGGAATAGACTTTTTAGCGAAAAAGGTAGATTTAGATGCCTCGGGTATTAAAGATTTATCTTTTGAAATGGGCAGTAATAAAGAAAATTTATTCTTGTTGCTAGCCGCTGAAAATGATGGGAAAGCATTACTTTCTTGCTACATATCAAAAGAGTTAGTTGCAAGTAAAGAGTTAAGTGCGGTAATTGTTGTGCGTGAGTTAGGTAAGTATATACAAGGTGGCGGTGGTGGCCAACCTTTCTTTGCAACTGCTGGAGGTAAAAACCCAGGCGGAATAGCCGAAGCTGTAGAAAAAGCGCAAGGATATTTAGTTTAGATACGGTATAATTATTCTTAAATATTTATAAATAAGACTTAGTAGTTTACTTTTGGTAAATTGTACTAAGTCTTTTTTAATTTTAATAAATGAAACTTCAAACACAAGTGCCTTTATCAAAAGTAGAACATCCTATTGATTATAACAGTCAAATGTTATTGCTGGGGTCTTGTTTTGTAGAAAATATTGGCAAGAAGTTTTCATATTATAAATTTCAAACGGTTCAAAACCCATTCGGAATTTTGTTTCACCCTTTAGCAATTGAAAAATTAATATCAAGGGCTATTGGTCAAAATGAATATACAGAGAAAGATGTATTTTATTTAAATGAAAGATGGCAATGTTATGATGCGCATTCCGATTTATCTTCCGTTTCTAGAGATCAATTAGTTCAAAATTTAAACAATGGTTTGTCTGTTACACTAGATCAAATCAAAAAAGCATCTCATGTTATTATAACACTAGGTACGGTATGGGTGTATGCTTTAAAGGAAACAGCTCAAGAGGTAGCAAATTGTCATAAAGTACCACAGAGGGAGTTTGATAAGAAAATACTAAGTGTTTCTGAGATTGTAGCTAGTTTGCAAAATACAATCGCTCAAATAAAAAGTGTTAATGCTGAGGTGAAAATTATTTTTACAGTTTCACCTGTTCGTCACTTAAAAGATGGTTTTGTAGAAAATCAATTAAGTAAGGCTCATTTGTTAACGGCAATTCATGAAGTGCTTAAAGATGGAAATGCGGTGTATTTTCCTAGTTATGAAATTATGATGGATGAGCTTCGTGATTATCGTTTTTATGCAGATGATATGATACACCCAAATACAATGGCAGTAAATTATATTTGGGAGCAATTTAAAAGCGTTTGGGTATCTGATAGTATTGAACCAATTATGAATGATGTCGATTCAATTCAGAAAGGGTTACGTCATAGACCTTTTAATCAAGAGTCAGAACAACATCAGAAATTCACTGTTAATTTAGAGCGTAAAATTGCTTATCTTCAAGAAGAATATTCATTTATGAATTTTAAAAAATGAAAAGATTTATAGTAGGTGTTTTAATCACTTTAACAGCAGTATTTGTTTTTAGATCTTGCTCTGAAGATGAAAAAGAGAAATCTATTTTGAAAGAGAACTCTATGCTTATTCAAGAGCAAATAGCTAATGTTTCTAAGTTAATAGTAACAGAAGGGCATTTTGCTGAGGTTTATAATTATAAAGATTCTAAAGATTTATTTGGGCCTTTGGTAACTGCAGAGAAAAAAGCATTGGTAGTTGTTAATGCTGATGTAACTGTAGGTTACGATTTAAGTAAAATAGAATTTAAAGTAGAAGAAGAAACAAAAACTTTAATTATAAAAAGTATTCCAGAGCCAGAGATTAAATTGAATCCTGATTTTGAATACTACGATGTCACGTCAGATTTTTTAAACCAGTTTGATGCTGATGATTATAATAAAATAAAGAAAAACGTTAGAGCATCTTTAATGAAGAAAGTCGAGAGTTCTTCACTAAAAAGCAATGCCCAGAATAGATTGTTAAGTGAGCTTTCTAAGTTTTATATTTTAACAAGCTCTATGGGCTGGACTTTGGAATATAATGGTAATGTAGTTGATGATAATCTTCTAGAATTAATAAAAGGCTAGTTTTAAACAACTAAACTTTGATTTACTAAGGTTAAACCGTCATCTATTAAATGACCAACTTTAGGGTTGTTTTGTTTTACAGAATTCAAATGAAGAATAATTTCTTGAGCAAAATCATTATCATTACTGTTCTTAGCAAGTTCATACAACTCTACTGATAAAAGCCAATCTTTAGGGTAGTTGCTTTTAATTTCTTGAAAAACCTTATTTCTAGAAATAGTCATATTTATACCTTCTCTATATTCTTTTATTTGTTGGTAGTAAAGCTCTAGTAGAGAACTCTCTTCGTTTTTAATAGGCTTAATAGTAGTGTTTATTACTTGATGAGTAATTAAATCAAAACTAGATAAATCTGCAGGGCCATTAAAGGCAGATGCAATATGTTCACCAATAGCCATGTGATATAAACCAAACTCAGGCTTAAATAAAATAGTTTTTTCGTGTGATACAGTACAGTTTTCAAAAGTGATTAATATGATTTCTCCTCTTAAATTACGTGTTCCTGTAATAATGTCGCCATGTATTTTAATACCACCTTCAAAATCTAATGTAATTGTTTGTTCTTCAAAAATATTATAAGCCTTTAAATCTCTAGGGCTCATATCTTCAATAGCAAGGTTTATACCTACTAATTTTCCGATAGGCGAACCAAAACCTTCGGTGTGGTGTTTTGTGCTATGCCCTACTAATTCTTTTTCTCTATAAGATAAAGCTGTTTTTCCTGTGGTTTGAAAATAAACAGGTTTGCTATCAAATTCAATAACATTTGTAAAACTTCCTGAAATTTGAATACCTGTACTTAACTCTATAGTGCCTAACTCTTTTGATGCGATAAGTTTTTTAATTCCGGATAATCCACCTTTTCTTAAGGCCATAGTATTCGCAAACTCTTCTAAAACTTGACTTAAATATGCAAAATTAGGCGTTACGAATAACTGCGGCTGTGGTTTCGTAATATCAAAAGGAGTGTGAGCAGCTTCAATAGAATAGGGTAGTTTAACAACTTGGTCGGTCATACACCAAGCACTTTCTCCGATTGAAGAAAGTAAACCAGCGCCATATATTTTAGGATTTTCAGTAGTGCCAATTAAACCATACTCAACAGTCCACCAATGCAAGTTTCTAATTAAAGCCATTTCACTTGGCTCACCCATATTATCTTGTAAATCTTCAATATGCTTTTCAGCTTTGGCAATTAAATCTTGTGGTGTGCCATGAGCTTCTTTAATGATTGATAAATGTCGAACAGCTTCATATAGTTCATAATCTTTAGCACTAGAAATAGCTTTGCTTCCAATTTCACCAAAACGTCTTAAGTATTCGGCATATTCAGGATTAGCAATGATGGGGGCGTGCCCAGCACCTTCGTGAATAATATCTGGTGCAGGAGTATATTCTATATGCTCTAATTGGCGAATATCAGAAGCAATTACAAGTACATTATAGGCTTGAAATTCCATAAAAGCAGATGGAGGTATAAAGCCATCTACAGCAACAGCAGCCCAGCCGATTTCTTGTAAAATGCGGTTCATACCATACATGTTAGGTATGTTGTCAATAGAAATTCCAGTTTTATTCAGTCCAACTAAATACGATTTATGAGCAACTTTGCTTAAATAATCTACATTTTTACGCATTACATAACGCCATACAGCTTGGTTTACAGCGGTGTATTCGCTATAGTCTTGTGGTTTTATAAATTGCTGTAAATGCTTTGGAAGTTTATCTAAAATAGGATTGCTTTCGTAAGACATAATTAAATTATTATTCAGTTCTAAAGATACGAAATACAGATAACACTTATTAGTACAGCTTTGAGTGTTATAGTTTTTTATGATTAATTTTTGAAGATAAATTAATATAATAAAAAACCCGCTGAGTAGCGGGTTTGTATTTTTTAGTTAGCAGCCATTGGCGGATAAGCTTTTAGAATTTCAGAAACAAACTCTTTAATTCGTTCTTCTTTTTTCTCAACTTTTTTTGTTTGATATAATGATCCAATTCCTTTTCCTTGCCAAACTAATTGCTTGTTTTTGGCATCAATTAAATCTATATATAAAGACCCTTCAGTGCGAGTGCTAACTTGGTTTCCATACATGTTAGCTCCACCCCAATACGGGTTCCAGCCCCAACCGAAACCACCGCCCCAGTAGTTGTTATAGATATCTACTTGTTGTTTCTCTTTAGTAAAAATGCTTACTAATATATCTGGATTTTCAGATTTAGAAAAACCTCTAGCACTCATTTCGCTTTCAATAGCACGCAAAATTCTTTTTTTGTCTAAATCAGAAATCTGAGCTTTATCAATACCTGTTTTGTAAAAAGCATACGTTTTAAACGTATTAAAATTGGCTTCTTTATCGTAATCTGCTAAAACACGTACAGAAGTACAAGAGCTGAATACCAGTAAAGCAAGCACAGGTATCGCTAAAAGTCTAACTATTTTCATAATAATTTATATTATTGGATTAACATTAATTTTTCTATTTATAAGGCATCAACAATCATGCCGAATCATTGATAATCAGTTGCGTGAGTTGGTTTTTCCGTTATAGCCATATGGGCAATGCCTGCAGCCGCTTTCACAACAATAACCTCTTTTTAAATGAAACTGTTCTGTAAAAACTTTATACCCTTGTTCTGATAGGTAAAAATCGCCTTCTTCAATAGGTATGTTTTTTTTCATATTTTTAAGTAAGCTATATTGTAAAAATAAATCTTCTTAAATAAAATACGATAATTAATAAGCACTTTAACCTTTTGTATTTTTCACAATTCTGTACTTGGTCGCATTTGTGGGCTGTAAATCTATGAAATTTGTTATGGCACACTTTTAGCTTGTATATTCGTATAGATTGCAAAACGTCAGAATGATTTTAGTTTCAAAACATTTTTTTTATAAGAATTACGTAGGGTTAACATTATGGCCTTTTATTATTCTTAAAAATAGCTCGCTTAAAAAGGATACAGTTCTTATCAACCATGAGCGTATTCATTTAAAACAGCAGCAAGAATTGTTGCTTTTGCCTTTTTATATCTTGTATTTGTTTGAGTGGGTATTGCGTTGCGTTTACTATTTTGATAGTTATAAAGCATACCAAAATATAAGCTTTGAAAGAGAAGCTTATATAAATGAGAAAAACTTAAAATACGCATCAGAAAGAAAACCTTTCAGCTTTATTAAATATCTTTGGCTTTCAAAGCATAAAGGTGAATAGTATAAATCAACAAGTAAAACTTCCTTTATTAGATCAAAAACAAATCTCTCTTTTTGTAAAAAGAGAAGATTTGATACACCCATTTATTTCAGGTAATAAGTACAGAAAATTAAAGTATAATTTAATTGAAGCAAACATAAAAGATTATAAAACGATTTTAACTTTTGGAGGGGCTTATAGTAACCATATAGCTGCAACAGCTTATGCTGGTAAAGAAAATGGATTGCGAACTATAGGTGTTATTAGAGGTGAAGAGTTAGCAAACAAGTGGCACGACAACCCTACTTTAGTTTTTGCTAAAAAAAACGGCATGCAATTTAAGTTTGTTACCCGAGAGTGGTTTAGAAACAAAAATAGTGAAGAGGCACATCAAGAACTCGAAAACGAATTTGAAAAATTTTATATAATACCGGAAGGCGGCAGTAATACGTTAGCAGTAAAAGGTTGTGAAGAAATATTAAATGAAGATGATGCTGATTTTGATGTAATTACATCATGCGTTGGAACAGGTAGTACTATAGCTGGGATTATTAATTCAGCTAAAGAACATCAAAAAGTTATTGGTTTTCCTGCTTTAAAAGGTGATTTTTTAATTAAAGATATTTGTAAATTTGCACCAGAATTTGGCTGGCAGTTACAAACAGACTATCATTTTGGGGGTTACGCAAAAGTTTCTAAAGAGTTGATAGACTTTATAAATGATTTTAAGTACAAAACAACAATAGCATTAGAACCTGTATATACTGGTAAAATGATGTTTGGTTTGTTAGATTTGATTGCTAAAGATTATTTTAAGCCAGGCACTAAAATTTTGGCAATACACACAGGAGGTTTACAAGGTGTAAATGGAATGAATATTGTTTTGAAAAAGAAAAGTTTACCACTATTAAAAGTATAATGAAAAAAGTTACACTAATAATCATCTTAGTTTTTTTTGCTGCATGTAAATCAAAAAAACGAACAGTTTCTAGCTCTAAAAAACCTACTATAGAAAAAAGAGAAGAAGTTAAGGTTACTGAAATTGAAACAGAAAATGGTGATGTTTACGTGTTGCCAGAAGATTCAGGTAAATTTATAGAGTTTCCTATAACATCAGTGCAAGAATATATAGATACGTTTGCTGAAATTGCTCAGTTTGAAATGAAAGCTTACGGAATACCAGCAAGTATAACTTTAGCACAAGGTATTTTAGAAAGTGGGTATGGCCGTAGTGTTTTAGCTAAAAAAACAAATAATCATTTCGGAATTAAATGTCATAAGGGTTGGGAGGGCGATTATGATTTTCATGATGATGATGAAAAAGGAGAGTGTTTTAGAAAGTACAATCACCCGATGTATTCTTTTAGAGATCATAGTATTTTTTTAACTACAAGAGCACGTTACTCTTTTCTTTTTGATTTAGGGCACGATGATTATCGTGGTTGGGCAAAAGGCCTAAAGCAGGCTGGTTATGCAACTGATAAAAAATATCCCAATAAATTAATTTCTTTTATAGAACAATATCAATTACATAAATATGATAGGGGTGTTGTGAATAAAGGATATCCAGAAACAAAACCACCAAAACAATATGAGACTAAAACACATATTGTAGAAAAAGGGGATACGTTATATTCTATCTCAAGAAGGTATTTTGTTTCTGTAGATGAATTAATGAAAATCAATAAAATGAATGATAGCAACTTATCTGTAGGTCAACGATTAGTTGTAAAATCATTAAAAAAATAGAATTACAAATGCAATATCAAAGAAGCAGTAAATTATTTGCTGAAGCCCAAGAGTATATACCTGGAGGCGTAAATTCGCCCGTTAGAGCTTTTAAAGCTGTTGGCGGGACACCAATATTTGTAAAAGAAGCAAAAGGTGCTTACTTGATTGATGAGGATGGTAATCGTTTAATTGATTATATCGCATCATGGGGTCCGTTAATTTTAGGTCATGCTTATGATCCTGTTATTAATGCAGTGATTGAAAAAGCTAGAAAGGGAACTTCTTTTGGTATGCCAACGGAAATAGAAACGGATTTAGCAAAATTAGCAGTTTCAATGGTGCCCAATATTGATAAAATTAGATTTGTAAATAGTGGTACAGAAGCTTGTATGAGTGCTGTTCGTTTAGCGCGTGGTTATACAGGAAAAGATAAAATTATTAAATTTTCAGGCTGTTATCATGGGCATTCAGATTCTTTTTTAATTCAAGCAGGTAGTGGAGCTGTTACTTTTGGTAGCCCAAATAGTCCAGGGGTAACTCAAGGTACTGCAAAAGATACATTATTAGCAAATTATAATGATTTAGAAAGTGTACAGTCTTTAGTTGATGCAAACAAAAGAGAAATTGCAGCTGTAATAATAGAACCAGTTGCAGGTAATATGGGTTGTATTATACCACAAGAAGATTTTATTAAAGGATTAAGAGAATTATGTACAAAAGAGGGTATCCTTTTGATTTTTGATGAGGTAATGACAGGCTTCAGATTAGGAAAAGGTGGAGCTCAAGAAGTATTAGGTATTAATGCTGATATAGTTACTTTCGGAAAAGTTATAGGAGGAGGTCTTCCTGTAGGTGCTTTTGCAGCACGTAATGAAATTATGGCAAAATTAGCACCTGATGGACCTGTTTACCAGGCAGGTACACTTAGTGGTAACCCGTTAGCTATGAGTGCAGGTTTAGCAATGTTAACAGAACTTAACGCAAACCCTAATATCTTTAGAAGTTTAGCAGATAAAACATCTTATTTGCATAAAGGCTTAGAAAAGGTATTGAGAGATAATGGAATAAAACACCAAATTAATAGATTTGGTAGCATGATTTCTGTTCATTTTACAGATGAGCCTGTTGTAGATTTTGCATCTTCAGCAAAAGGTAATAATGAAACTTTTAAGAAATATTTTCATGGCATGTTAAATAAAGGTATTTATTTACCACCAAGTGCTTTCGAAAGTTATTTTTTAAATGATGCACTTTCTTATGAAGATTTAGATGCAACAATAACCGCTTTAGAAAGCATTGTCGATGATTTGAAATAGACTAAATTTTATATTAATAGTTAAAAAAAAGAGGCTGAAAGCCTCTTTTTTGTGCTTAACAATCACATAATGTATTCTTAAACTACTCATTCATTTATCTCTGTAAAATAATATAATATTTGATAGGGTTGAAAATAGGTTTGTTTACTTTCTTTATTGTAGATCAAATACACTATCTAAATAGCTATTATAAATGAAAGTATTATATGCAATTCAAGGGACAGGGAATGGACATTTAAGTAGGGCTCGTGATATTATTCCTATCTTATTAAAAAAAGATCTCGAACTAGATATTTTATTGAGCGGAACGCAAGCAGATATTGATATTCCATACCCTATAAAATATCAGTTTAAGGGTTTGAGTTTCATTTTTGGAAAAAAAGGTGGTGTTGATTTGTGGAAAACGTATATCAGAGCAAATTCAAAAAGACTCCAGAAAGAAATAAAAAGTTTGCCTATTGATGATTATGACTTAATTATAAATGATTTTGAACCCGTTTCGGCATGGGCATGTAAATTAAAAAATAAACCTTGTATTAGTGTAAGTCATCAAGCGGCAGTATTAATGAAGGGTAGCCCTAAACCACGAAAGCCCGATCCGTTGGGACGTTTGATTTTAAGGAGATACGCGCCTACTACAAAACAATATGGATTTCATTTTAGCAATTTTAACCCTAGTATTTTTACGCCCGTAATTCGTGAAGATGTGCGAAAGGCTAAAGTTGAGGTAAAAAATCATTATAGCGTTTACTTACCATCGTATAGTGATGCGAAAATATTAAAAATACTATCTAAGGTTCCTAACGCTACTTGGGAAGTTTTTTCAAAACATAATAAACAAATTGTAACAAGTGGTAACGTTACAATAAAGCCTATTACTAATGAGGCATTTATTGAAAGCATGGCAACAAGTTTAGGTGTTCTATGTGGTGCTGGTTTTGAAACACCTGCAGAGGCATTATTTTTAAATAAGAAATTATTGGTTATACCAATGAAAGGGCAATACGAACAACAATGTAATGCAGCTGCACTTAAAAAAATAGGTGTGCCTGTGATGAGGTCACTTAAGAAAAAGCATTTAAATCACATAAAAAATTGGATTGTAAATGATGCTAAGGTTGTTGTTGATTACCCAAATATCACAGAAGATATAATTGATACCGTATTGTTAGAGAATTTGAAGACTCGTTAATTATGATTAAAAACAAAACTTCAAAAAAAACTAAGTTTACAAGTAAAAAGTTCGGAGAAGATTTTGTTTGGGGAGTTTCTGTAGCTGCCTATCAAATAGAAGGAGCTCATGATAAGGATGATAAAAGCCCTTCAATTTGGGATGCTTTTACAAGTAAAAAAGGTGTTATTCATAAAAATCAACATGCTAATACGAGTTGCGATTTTTATCATAATTACAAAGAAGATATACTGTTGATGAAGAAAATGAATATTTCTAATTTTAGATTTTCATTGTCTTGGTCGCGAATTATTCCTAATGGAGTTGGAGAGGTTAGTGAAAAAGGGATTCAATTTTACAATGATGTAATTAATTTTTGTTTAGAACAAGGTATTGTGCCTTGGGTGACATTATATCATTGGGATTTGCCACAGGTTTTACAAAAAAAAGGAGGTTGGGTAAATAGAGAAGTCATCTCATGGTTCAAAGAATTTGCTAGCGTTTGTGCGCAAAATTTTGGAGATAGAGTTAAACATTGGATGGTTTTAAACGAACCAATGGTTTTTACAGGAGCAGGTTATTTTTTAGGAGTTCATGCACCTGGTCGTAAAGGTTTGAATAATTTTTTACCGACAATACATCATGCTGTTTTATGTCAATCTGCAGGAGGTAGAATATTGAGGAAAATGGTGCCGAATGCTCTTGTAGGAACTACATTTTCATGTTCTTATATTACACCTATTGATAAGAAGAAAAAAAATATAATAGCAGCAGAAAAAGCAGACGCTTTGTTAAATAGGTTATTTATAGAACCTTCATTAGGGTTAGGTTATCCTTTTGAATCGGCTCCAATATTAAAGCGTTTAAAACCATATATAAAAGATGGTGATGAAGACGATGCAGTTTTTAATTTTGACTTTATAGGCATACAAAATTATACCCGTGAAGTAGTACAACATAGCTATTTTGTACCTTATTTAAATACAAAAATTATTGAAGCAAATAAGCGAAATGTAAATACGACATTAATGAATTGGGAGGTGTACCCTAAGAGTATTTATAAAATGATTAAGAAGTTTAATTCGTATAAAGGGATAAACAAATTGATAATTACAGAGAATGGAGCTGCTTTTAAAGACGTTATTGAAAAAGGTGAAGTAAATGATGTGGAAAGAAAGAAGTTTTTGAAAGAATATTTAAAACAGGTTTATAAAGCAAAAGAAAAAGGGTTGAAAGTAGATGGTTATTTTGTTTGGACTTTAACAGATAACTTTGAGTGGGCAGAAGGGTATAGGCCAAGGTTTGGTTTAGTACATGTAAATTTTGAAACTCAAAAAAGGATACTTAAGGCTTCAGGAAAATGGTTTGGGAAGTTTTTAAAAAGTTAGTATAAAATAAAACCGAGATATTCATCTCGGTTTTATTTATTTTTATTTTCTGTCCTTATTTTTGTGACTACTTTTTTTATTGTCAGAATTTTTTTTATTTCTTCCTTTTTGATGTAGCATCATCTTTTCCCATTTTTCAAATTGCTCTTTTGATAAAATTGATTTCATTTTTTCTTTTTGAGCGATTTTATGATCAAGCATTTCAGATTCTTTTTTGTAACGTTCATCAGAACTTAACCTTTTGTTTTCGTCACTTTTTCTGAGTGTTTTAAACTCCTCCATCTTAGCTTTTCTAACTTTTGCATTATCAAGATTCAAATTGTAAATTTTTGTCTGTTGACTCTCATTTAAATCTAAAGCTAGCGTCATCTTTTTTGTAGAAAGCGTTGCGTGTTGTTCAGGAGTATAATTTCTTTTTTCTCTGTTTTGAGCAAAAGAGTTAAACCCTATAAAAAGTAGTAAGATTAAAATTGATTTTTTCATAATTCTATTTTTTTAAATTTATATCTATAGGACTCTAGCAGATGTAAAAGGTTTAAAAACAATAGAGTAATTAGTTTTTATTTAACAAAAAAAGCGAACTGGTTAAGTTCGCTTTAAATTAATATGGTAGGTTGGTATTTTTTAATTTAAACTATCATCAATGCTTTCAGATTCAAAATTTTCCTCATCATTTTCCAAATCTATCATTTGTATTTTTGCAAAATTTTCAGACTTTAAATCATTCTTTGTATTTTCATTTTCAATAAAATAGTTATAGAATAATGCACATGCAATAAAGCAAATTAAGTATATAATACTTTTATTTTTAGGTTTCATAGTGTAATAATTTGGGATTACAAATGTAGGAAAAAACTTTATTAAAAAAATGCTTATGTTGTGAGAGTCTTGTTTTTTGTGGTTAACATTAAAGACTTTAATGTTCTGTAAATTCAATGAGAACAGTAAATAAAATAGGCATGAGTATATCATGCCTATTTTTAAAATATGTTTTTGTTATTTTAGTTTAAACCGTAAATATTACTTGTAGAAGCAATATCAATTTTTTGAGTGCTTTGATTTTCTATAGCACCAAAATTACCCTGATTAGACTCTTCAGTATCTGTATAGCTGTAAAGTATACAAGTAACTACTAGTACTGAAAAATAAACAATACTTTTTGCTTTTTGTGTCATGATCTGGGGGTTTTATTTCCTTAAATCTAATAAAAAAAAAGTATCGTAATTATTCATTGTTGTCAAACAGTTGTTTTTTGTTGTTTAATAACAAATAGCTGTAGTTAAGTATTTTTAGGTTAATAAAAAACTACAGCTATGTATGAATAAATTTGGTTTAAAATAAAGCTGCTTATTTTGGATCTAATATCATATCAATTCTCTCAACAGCATCTTGTAAGTGGTATTTACTCATTGTATCTGATGTTCTATTGATAGCACTTTTAATAGCTCTGTTTAAAGTGTTTAATTCAGCTCTTGCAACTGATCTAATGTCAGATTGGCTAGTGTTCACAGCTGTAGATTTAACATATGGACTCGTCCTTCTGCTAACCTCTTGAGATTTTGTAGTCATTAAATAAGCTAATCTATCAATATGTGCTTTTTGTAAATTTCTTCTATAGGTGTCAATTTTACTTCCTCTCGAAAGTTCTGACCAAATACCATTTCGCAAATCTTTCATCATAGAAGTTAGCGTGTAGGCACTGTTTCCGTTAAGAGTTTCATTTTCAATAATACGAGCCATTTTACCTAAATTTAAAATGTTATCTAGTGTTCTAACTTGTATAGAGCGTAAACGTTCGATTGAACCAGTATATTCAATTTTATTAAAAATACTAGTATCTAGCAGCCAAGTAGGAGTTTTAAATAATTCATTTTGAACAAATAAAAGGCTATTTTTTTGACGTTCTTTATCTACAGGGGTATAAACATTTCCTTCTTGATCAAAAGTTTTATAATGTTCGTAAACACCCCCAATGTTGTTAGAAACATGCCCCATGTATCTGTTATATTGTGATAAAACTTCTTTATATAAAATGCCTAAATCATCATAGGTTTTACCGTCTTCAGCAATCCAACTTGCTAAATTAGGAACTATTCGTTTTAAATTAGCAATACCATATGTACTTGCTTTAATAGCATCATCACCTAAATCTTCTGTTTGAGAACTAGGGTCTACAACATCTCCAGCTTGTTGATGTCCAAACCTATATAAAGGGTCTCCAGCATGTTTTAAAATCCAGCTATCTAATGTTTTCTTTTCATCTTCAGCTGTTTTTTCTAAAATAGGCCTGTAACCCCAGCTAATTGCATATTTATCATAAATTCCTATTTCAGGCATTAAAGCAACGCCTTCATCACCAGGTTGGGCAACGTAATTAAAACGAGCATAATCCATTATAGAAGGTGCAGTGCCGTATTTTTTAGTAAAAGATGCTGAACGTAAAGAATCAACTGGGTAAGCAACACTGCTCCCCATATTGTGAGGAAGCCCTAATGTGTGACCAACTTCATGAGAAGAAACAAAACGTATCAAACGTCCCATTACTTCTTCTTTAAAATCTGTTCCTCTAGCATCTTCATTAATAGCCGCAGTTTGTATGAAATACCAGTTTCTTAATAATGTCATTACATTATGATACCAGTTGATGTCAGATTCTAATATCTCTCCAGTTCTTGGATCACTAACGTGAGGTCCGTTTGCATTTGGGATAGGTGAAGCTAAATATCTAACTACAGAATAACGTACATCTTCAGGAGACCATTCTGGGTCTTCTTCTTTAGTGGGTGGGTCTTTAGCTATAATAGCTTCCTTAAAACCAGCAGCTTCGAAAGCAACTTGCCAATCTTCAATACCTTGTTTTATAAAAGGCACCCATTCCTTAGGTGTTGCCCTGTCAACATAATAAACTATTTGTTTTTTAGGAACAACAAGCTCCCCTCTTTTAAATTTCTCAAGGTCTTCATCTTTAACCTCTAATCTCCAACGATCTAAAAAGTTTATCGTTTTACTTTTTTGAGCTTCTAAACCATAATCTACCTGACCACGAGCAAACCAACCAACACGTTCATCAAAATAACGTCTTTTCATAGGGTTAGCAGGTAGTAATATCATTGAATTGTTTATCTCTATAGATATTGTACCTAAACTGCTGTTAGAAGGTGAGTTGCTTGCAGTATATGTTTTTACATGTCTGGCTTCAATATTTAATGGGTAACTTTTTACAGATTCGATATAGCTCTTATCTGCATCTAGTCTAGACACTTTATATCTTTTTCTGTAAAAATCAGGCATGCCTAAAGCGTTAACATCTTTTTCGAATAAATCGTTAACCTCTATAACTGTAGCTGGTTTTAAAGAATCTTTCTTAAAAGCTTTAATATCGAAAGAATATAAAACAGGTTCGAAATTTGAATTTACAACAGCTTCATGAACAGGTAAAGAGTCAGCGGCAACAACATCATACGATACAACTCGTAGTAATACTTTTTTGTCTCTTTTTTCCCATTTTAATACTTGAGTATTTATTTTTCCTCCACCAAAACCTATGCCATTTGCCGTTTTTGATATTCGGCTAACCATAAGCATTTCTTTATTAAATAAAGAGTCTGGAATTTCATAAAAAAAATTGCTGTCTACAGTATGTACTTTGAAAAGTCCTTCGTCTGTGGTAGCCTCTTTAGTAATAATCTTGTCATAAGGCTGAATATCACCTTTTTTAGCAGCTGTTTTTTCTTCTGATTTAGCTACTTTTTTCTTTTTAAAAATCTGAGCTTGGGTTGTCGTAAAACAACCTACTAATAAGAAAACAAAAAGTGTTTTCTGAATTGCATTTTTTAACATTTTGATAGTTTAGTTTAATTAGTCTACTCCAAATAAAGAAAATTATAATTTAATTTATGTTAATGAATTCTTAACCAGCGTTGTTTGATAAATATGATAATTAAGGTTGAATTTGTATTTTAATAACAAATAAGCTTTAAAATCTAACTAACAGAGTTTATAATGTTAATTAAGTAGTAAAAGTGTAATAATATGCTTTTTTAAGTGTCTATTTGTGATGTTCGATAATTTATGCGTAATCGAAAAGTATTTTTTTATTGGAATTAGTCGATTCAAAACCTCTGTTATTCAGAGGTTTTGTTTTTTCTAATAATCTCAAAAGCGTTTAAAAAAAAGAAAGGGGGAAATCAATTGATTTCCCCCTTTAGTATAAAATGTTTGTGATAATAATTTTTAGTCTTGCAATTCTACAATTAAATCGTCATCAGTTTTCGTAACTTTTGTAACACCTAGTTTACCTAATCCTTTTAAACTTTTATCCCAAGCTTTATTGCTCAAGCCAGAAGCTTCTTTTAATTCTGCAAGAGGCATTTGTGTATTCTTTTTAAGAATTTCAAATATTATTTTTTCGTTATCAGATAAATCTAAGGCTTTTTTCTCTGGCCTCATTTGAGGGAAGAATAATACTTCTTGAATTGAAGCGTTGTTGGTCATTAACATTACCAAACGATCAATACCAATACCAATACCTGCTGTTGGTGGCATTCCGTATTCTAATGCACGAATAAAATCTTGGTCAATGAACATAGCCTCATCGTCACCTTTAGCAGATAATTTTAATTGCTCTTCAAAACGTTCTCTTTGGTCTATAGCATCATTAAGCTCTGAGTAGCAATTAGCTAACTCTTTACCGTTTACCATAAGTTCAAAGCGCTCTGTTAGAGCTGGGTTATCTCTGTGCTCTTTGGTTAAGGGGCTCATTTCTTTAGGGTAATCAGTTATAAATGTTGGTTGTACATATAAATGTTCACATTTTTCACCAAAAATTTCATCTATAAGCTTTCCTACACCCATAGTATCATCTACTTCAAGACCTAATTTTTTACCAACTTCTCTTAATTCCACTTCCCCTAAACCAGCAACATCATAACCAGTATGTTCTTTAATAGCATCTAAAATAGGAACTCTTGGGTATGGTGCTTTAAATTCAATTTCGTTATCACCAACTTGTATCTTAGATTTTCCATTAGCATCTACAGATATTTTCTCTAGTAGTTGCTCTGTCATATCCATCATCCAATTGTAGTCTTTATAAGCAACATACAATTCCATAACAGTAAATTCAGGGTTATGGGTGCGGTCCATACCTTCGTTTCTAAAGTCTTTAGAAAATTCATAAACACCATCAAAACCACCAACAATTAGACGCTTTAAATAAAGCTCATTTGCAATACGTAAGTATAACGGAATATTTAGTGCGTTATGGTGTGTTAAAAAAGGTCTCGCAGATGCTCCACCTGGTATTGGTTGTAAAATTGGAGTTTCAACTTCAAGATATTCTCTGTCATTAAAAAACTGTCTGATACTATTCGTTATTTTGGTTCTTTTAATAAATGTTTCTTTAACAGAAGGGTTTACTATTAAATCTACATAACGCTGACGGTAACGTAATTCAGGGTCGTTAAATTCATCGTGTATTTTTCCATCAGGGTCTACTTTTGGAAGAGGTAAAGGTCTTAGTGCTTTAGACAAAATTGTAAAATCTTTTACAAGAACAGTCTTTTCACCTACTTGAGTAGTGAATAACTCTCCTTCTACACCAATAATATCACCAAGATCGATTAGCTTTTTAAAAATGTCGTTATATTTAGAATGGTCATCTTCAGTACAGATCTCATCTCTATTAAAATACAATTGCACACGACCTTCACTGTCTTGTAATTCAGCAAAAGATGCTTTGCCTTGTATTTTCTTTCGCATTAACCTACCTGCAACAATTACTTTTTTACCATCTTTATAATCTGTTTTTATACTTTTTGATGTAGTATCTACAGGATACAAAGCCGCAGGGTAAGGGTTTATACCTAATTCGCGTAACTTGGTTAATTTCTCTCTTCTGATTACCTCTTGTTCTGACAGTTGCATTTTCTAAATATTAAGGCTGCAAATATAGGTACTATGCTCGAATTCATCAATCTGAGAAAAGTAAATATTATCATTTATAGGTTTTAAATAAAAAGTGTAACATATTTATTACTTTTTCGTCTAATAGATACAATCATCAATCAAAATCAAAAAATGAGTATTTGGAGAGTTATATTAGCTATTTTATTTCCCCCTTTAGCGGTTATAGGTAAAGGCTGCGGATCTATAATTATTGTGTTTTTACTAACCCTTTGTGGTTGGGTGCCTGGAGTTATTGCAGCGCTAGTAATTTTAAATAACCCAGATTAAATAATGTAAGCTTTGTATCTTTGTAGTAATGAATAAGAAAGTCATTTTAAAAGATTTAGGTCTAAAAGATTACAAAGAGACTTGGGATTATCAAGAAAGCCTTTTTAAGTCTGTTGTTGATTTGAAAATTAAGAATAGAAGGGAAGAGCTATCAATTGATACGCCTAATTATTTTCTATTTGTAGAACACCCTCATGTATATACTTTAGGTAAAAGTGGATCTATTGAAAATTTATTAATAGATGAAGCTCAGCTAAAAGCTAAAGGAGCTACCTTTTATAAAATAAATAGAGGCGGAGATATTACCTATCACGGCCCAGGGCAAATAGTTGGCTATCCTATTTTAGATTTAGATAATTTTTTTACTGATATTCATAAATACCTTCGTTTTTTAGAAGAAGTAGTGATTCTTACACTTTTAGAGTACGGTATTAAAGCTGAAAGATCAAATGGTGAAACAGGTGTTTGGTTAGATGTTGGTACTCCGTTTGCTCGCAAAATTTGTGCAATGGGAGTTCGAGCTAGCAGGTGGGTTACTATGCACGGCTTTGCTTTAAATATAAATGCAGATTTAGGTTATTTTGATTTAATGATTCCGTGTGGGATTAAAGATAAAGCGGTAACCTCATTAAATGTAGAACTAGGTAAGGATGTTGTAGATATGGAAGAGGTTAAAGAAAAGTTGAAAAAACATTTTGCAACTCTTTTTAAAGCAACGTTTATAAAAAAAGAAACCGAAGTTTAAAACTTCGGTTTCTTTTTTATAGTTAAATGCGTTTGCGTACTTAATTGATTTTGTAGACTATTAATGAATTTTCTAAATCTTTAGCCACAAGTTCAAGCTTTTTGTCGTTATTAATATCAGCTAAATCTATCAAAGAGTTTCCATAAATCGGGAAATTTTGAATGGGATTAGAATTGCTATCAAAAAGATAAATTTTCTGATTTTGAATATCAGTTACACTAACATATATTTTATTGTTTATATAAAATATTATGGGTTTAGAATAAAGTCCTAATTCTAGTTCAGTCTTTTTTCCTTTAATAGATATAACATTATCATTCATGGTTACTAAGGTGTTACTTGTAGTGTATAAACCGTGGTCTTTATTTAGTTTAAAATCACTTTTAGTAATTGCTCCATTTTGATCTACTTGGTGTAAAACACCTGCGGAATCTGTTGTTGAAATTTTATTTTTATACTTGAAAATTGAATTTCCAGAAAAGTTCATCTTTTCTTTTACTTGTATGCGGTCAGATCCGACTCTACTTAAAATTTTAAGTGTACCATCTTTTAAAGAAAATGCGATGTAATCTTTTTTCTGAATTCTAAAATGCTTAGGAGTGCTTGTAATAGGGCTGCTAGCATCTTTAAAATTGAATCCATTAACAATTTCACCTTTATTGTCATACATTTTCAACTGCTTGTTTTGAGTAATTAAAAATCTATAATCTTTGTTGTTTTCATAATCAAAAACAGCTAATTCTTTTAAATCACCTCCATCAAATTGTATATTGAATGGCTCTACAGTTTTTCCATTTCTATCTAAAATTAAAAAAGAGTTTTCAGTGGTAAACGCAAATTGTAGTCTTCCATTTTTGTAAATATCTACCTGTTCAATTTTTCCTTGTACCTTACCATCCAGTTGCTTTTTCCAAAGTACTTTCCCTTCTGTAGATATAAGATATAGGTTGTTGTCTTGATCTTGAACTATTATTTCTTTTTTGCGAGTTCTGTAGTTGGTTACAAACTGTGGTTGGGTGGCTATATCACTATCTAATCGTACGGTAAATAGTGGTGTAGTCATATTAACCTCACTTTGAGATATTTCTTTTTTTAGAATAATGCTAGTATGGGCAAAGTTATGATCACTAACAACTTGTCCAATCAATATTTGGTTAGCAAAATCAATGGATTTTATGTCGTTAGAAATTGAGCTTTTAAAATCATCGTTAATGAAGTCTTCGATGGCTTTAGGGGAAGCAATTAATAAAATGTTTGACTCATCTACAATACTTTTTTTACTTGTATTGTAGATTGATGATTTTTCAAAAGTAGCTTCGTTTTTATAACTGCTTATGATGTTTTGAAGAGTTTCAATATCTTCTGAGAAAACTATAGTGTTTTCTATAACGGAATAGTAATTAGTTTCAAAATCAGGCAGAATAGATTCAAAAGCAATTAAAAGATCTTTTTTATTTAAGCTTAATATATCATTGCCTTGGTAGCTTGAGTCTTTATTAGAAAAAAGAGTTAAGTACTCTGTAATGTGGTCTGTGTTGTAGGATTCAAGAATAACACTTTTTTTATTATTTGTATATATTATTCCTATTTCTTGAGCACTGTTAAAAACAGTGTCTTTAGTAGCTTTAAGCTCTAAATACTTTTGGTTGTTTTTGTGAAATTCGTCAAAATTATCAAAAGTGAACGAGGCTATTGCTTCTGAGTTTATAGGAGCATATAAAGGAGTATTGTTTTTTAAGGGTTTAACGTTCTCAAATAAGCTTATAAACTTAGTAGAAGAATTAGAGTTAGATATACCAGAAAGCTTAAATTCATTTTGTTCAGTTAAGAGGTCTAAAGAAACCCAGTCAGAAAAATCTGAAAGCTTGAATGCTGAATTTTCATTTAATAAAGATGATGTTATAGAATTGCTATTCAAGCTGTTTATGAAAATCACAGCAGGTTTAGTTTTATTAGAAGTGTTGTAAAGTTTTTTTAAATCACTATTAACTTCAGGTATTTCTTTAGTTCGTATTAAATTTTCTATTAATAATTGAGAAGATGTAATAAAAACCGATTCGTTTAATATATAACTATAAAAAGTTTCTGAGTTAAGGGTTATTTTATTGTAACTATAATTTTCATATGTAAGTTCTTCAATAGTTTTATTAGTTGCTTCATTTAAATCAAGTAACTTTATTGAGGTCTTAGTTTTTAAAAGAAATTCAAAACTTTCTTTGCCAACTTCAATTATCGAAATAATACTTTCTTCTTCGGGTTTTAAATAATCAAACAAATTTACTTTACCTTTTAGTTCCGCAAAGTGCTTTGTTTGTTTATATTCTTTTAAAAAGTTATTGTTTTTTAACTCACTTTTAAATAAATCAAAATCATTAATTTTTATAATGATTGATGCATTTTGTGGTATATAATCTAGTTGAGAGCTTGTTTTAGTTTCTTCTTTTTTACAGCTGAAAAATAAAATTAGAATAAAGGTGAGTATTTTAAACTTCATGAAAAGATCTTTTGACAAATTTAAAGTTTTCAAATATCTAAAGCAGTAAAGTAGTTTATATATTTAATTTTAATTGTTCGGGTAGCTGTCTGAAACTTTTTCTATGGTATTTTGTGACTCCATACTTCCGAATAGCTTCTCGGTGTTCTTTAGTTGGGTATCCTTTATTTTGTTTCCAGTTATACATAGGATGTTCTTCATGTAGCATATTCATAATTTCATCTCTATATGTTTTTGCTAAAATAGAAGCAGCAGCAATACTTAGATATTTTCCATCACCTTTAACAATGCACTCGTGAGTATGTTTTTTGTATTGCTTGAATCTATTACCATCAACAATAATATGGGTAGCGTCAGAATTTAATTGATCAATAGCTTTGTGCATCGCTAAAATAGAAGCGTTTAATATATTTATTTCATCTATTTTTTCTGGATTGATATGAGAAACGGCATAGCTAATAGCGTCGTTTTCTAAAATAGGTCGAAGAATATTTCTTTTTACTTCAGATAATTTTTTAGAATCATTTAAAATATCATTTTTAAAATCTTCAGGAAGAATTATTGCAGCAGCGGTAACGGGTCCAGCCAAACAACCTCTGCCAGCTTCATCGGTTCCTATTTCAAGAGGTAAAAAAAAGCACTTTTCAAGCATTTGTTTTTTCTGTGTAAAAGTAATTTTTTAACATGAATTATTTAGCTTGTTTGCAATACGAATATACTTACAAAATGATTTTATGCTTAGATGAATTCGCAATGAATAAACGAAAATCTCTAACAATTATATCCTTATGTTCTATTTCGTAATTAAAATATATGATTTTGAGTTAAAAAAATAAATTTATCATATTTTAAGATGAATTAATGTAATTATATCATAAAATATAACCTTTTTTTAACAAAAAGGGGCTTGAATGTCGATGTTTACTTGCTTTATTAACATTAAATTATCATTTTTGTCACAGACTAATTCAAAAATTTATTTAAATGAAATCGAAATTAACATGGATTTTAACGCCCTTGTTGGCGTTAATGATGAGTTTTTCTTTTGCGCAAGAGAAAACAATTGCGGGTACAGTGACAGACCAATCTGGTTTGCCATTACCTGGTGTTTCTGTTCTAGTAGTAGGTACTACTAAAGGATCACAAACAGATTTTGACGGTAATTATACCATAACTGCTACTGTTGGGCAGAAATTAAGGTTTAGTTATATCGGTCAGAAAACAGTAGAAAAATTAATAGGAGCTTCGGGTTCTATTAGTGTTCAATTAGAAGAGGATTCGCAATCTTTAGAAGAGGTTGTTGTTGTTGGTTATGGTTCAAGATCAAGAGAACTTTCTACGTCTGCAATTTCAACAGTATCTACTGAGAAAATTGAAGCTTTTGTACCTTCAACAAGTATTGATAATATACTTCAAGGTCAAGCGGCAGGTGTTCAGGTAACTGCCTCTAATGGTAGACCAGGTAACACGGCGTTTGTTCAAATTCGTGGAGTAGGTTCTATTAATGCTCAAACGACTCCTTTATATGTTATTGATGGAGTTCCAATTCCTATTGATACAGAAAGAGATTTTAATCCTATTAGTAACTTAAACCCAAGTGATATAGAAACTTTTTCTATATTAAAAGATGCGGCAACAGTTTCTAAATATGGTTCTCGTGGTGCAAATGGTGTAATTTTAATTACAACTAAAAAAGGTAAATCTGGTGATGCACAAATTAAATTTTCATCATCTTACGGTTTTGGTGAAATGATTCCTGATAATTACGATATCATGAATGCTTCTCAAAAATTAGAATTAGAGCGTCAGTATGCTGCTTTAGGTGTTGGAGCTGCTTCTAGTTTGCCAGGGGCTACTTCTACGCCTGCTGAATTAGCAAGGTTAGTTTCTTTAGATACAGACTGGAGAGAAGCTTTACTTAGAAAATCAGTTATTCAATCAAATAACTTTTCTATTTCAGGTGGAGATGAGAAATTGACATACTATATGTCTTTAGGTTATGACAAAAACTCAGGTATTATTGATAATATTGATGGTTTTGAAAGAATATCATCTCGTTTAAATACAAATTATCAAGCTAAAGACTGGTTAAATATTGGAATGAATGTTTCTGTTTCTCGTAGTACTACAGATTTACCAAGAGATAGAAATAATGTTCAGAACCCTTTTAGAGCTATGTACTCTTATAATCCTTATGAGCCTTTGTTTTTAACTAATAACGATGGTAGCATTGTTACAGATGATCAAGGAGATCAAGTATACAATCCAACAAGTCAAGGGTTTCCAATTGCTTTAGCATTACAAACAGAGCCTGAGGATACTAGAAACTTATTATTGATAGGTAATATTTCTGCAGGAATGACTTTTTCTGATAAATTCAGTAACAACTTCAGTGTTGGTTTAATTAACAATAGATACAACAGAACATCTCGTTCAATATCTGGTGGAGTATTAAACTCAATTGTTGGTTCGGCAGCTTTTCCTGGAACACAAACAGATGAATCTATTGTAGATTTTGAATACAATGTAAACAACATATTTACTTATAGTGATACATTTAATGGTTTACATAACTTATCTACAAGTTTCTTATTAGAATATAACGAAAATATATCTACAGATTTATTTGCGTCAGGTAGAGGTTTTCCTTCACCAAGTATTCCATACTTAGATGTAGCTGCAGAGCCTACAGCAGTTGGTTCTACAGAATCTAGAAGAATTTTATTCTCTCAAGGTTTATTTGTTGATTACGATTATGATGGTAAATATATTGTTTCAGGATCTGTAAGACGTGATGGTTCTTCTAGATTTGGACCAGATAATAAATTTGGATATTTTTATAGTGGTAGTGCAGCATGGAATATTTCTAACGAAAGTTTTATGGAAAATTCTATTTTCAATACACTTAAGTTAAGAGCTTCTTATGGTACTTCGGGTAACCAGAATATTGGTGATTTCAACTATTTGAATTTACTTGATTTTGCTAATACATATAATGGACAGACTACTGCATTACCTGTAGGAGTAGGTAACCCTCAAATACAATGGGAATCTCAAGCTATTTTTGATGTTGGTGTTGAATTTGGTTTATTTAACAATAGACTTAATGGTGTTGTAGATTACTTTAAGAAAAATTCAGATGAATTACTTTTAGATCGTCCTATCTCTAATACTGTTGGTGATGAAAATAATTCAATTTTTTCTAACATTGGGGAAATTGAAAACTCAGGTATTGAAGTTTCTTTAAGTGGAGATGTTATTAGAACAGAAAACTTTAAATGGACACTTGGTGGTAACATTACTTTTATTGACAATAAAGTTATTGCATTGGTTGATGGTGAAGACATCATAACAGGTACATTTGGAGATAATATATTAAGAGTAGGCGAAGAAATTAATTCGTATTACGCTGTAGAGTATGCTGGAGTAAACCCTGCAAATGGTGAGCCATTATATTACGATTTAGATGGTAATATCACAAACGAATACAGTACTTCTTTTCAACAAATTCAAGAAGGAAAATCGCCAATTGCAAATATTGAAGGTGGTTTTTATTCAGCATTTTCTTATAAAGGTTTTGGCCTTAGAACTGATTTTGTTTTTAAAGGAGGAAACTACATTTATAACAATCAACTTCAATCAGGTGTTGCAATAGGTAGTATTAATGCAAACCAAAGAGTTGATGCTTTTAATTACTGGAAGCAACCAGGTGATACAAATGTTTTACCTAGTCCTTTATTTCAAGGTGAAGCAGATCAGACTTCAACTAGATTTTTAGAGAAAGGTGATTACTTAAGATTACGTACTCTTACATTAGATTATAACATGCCTAGAAAAGCTTTTGAGAATATAGGTTTGAACTCTGTTAGATTTTCTTTATCAGGTCAAAATATATTCACAATAACTAATTTCAGTGGAGATCCAGAAGTTGGTATTGGTTCGGCAGAATCAGGTGAGCCAGGAGATGTTGGTTTTGTACCAGGATCATTTAATCTATTTAGCTATCCAAACACAAGATCATTTACATTTGGAATTGAAGTAGGATTTTAAACAAACAAAAAAAAGTTAAAAATGAAAAATAACATAAAATTATTAGTTCTTTTATTTTCGTTCGGATTTTTTTCGTCCTGTAACGATGAGTTAAATGACTTACAACCTTTTGTCGAAGGAAATCCAGAAACATTTTTTAATAGCGTATCTGCTTTTCAAAATGGTGTAGATGGTGCTTATAGACAATTATGGAACTATTATTCTGATACGGGTTCTGGCTTACAGGGTATTCCTGATATTTTATCTGATAATGTAATTCTTGCACAAACAGGTAGAAATTCTAATAGTGATTATTATAACTATAGATATACACCAGCTACAGGTGGTGCTATTTCTTTATATTGGAGTGAGGCTTATGAGGCAGTTAATGTCGCGAACTTAGTTATTGGTCAAATAGATAATTTAGGAGATGGTGCTGATAAAGATAATATTTTAGGTCAGGCATTAGCAATTAGAGCTTTAGCTCATTTTGATCTTGTTAGGGTATATGGAAAAATACCTACACAATCTGCAGATGCAAATGCTTCTTTAGGAGTTGTTTATATCAAAGTTGAAGATGGTGATACTTTAGATCCTTTTGCAGAACCTGCAAGAGAAACTGTTGCTAGTAACTATACTGAGATTATTGGTGACTTAGAAAGAGCTGTTCAGTTAATTGGAGATGACAATGGTCAAGGTAAATTAAATGTTGACGGTGTCTATGGTTTACTTTCTAGAGTATACCTTTATAATGGTGAATTCCAAAAAGCAATTGATGCTGCTGATAGTGTAAGCGTTCCATTGGCTACAGCAGAAGAATTAGAAGATCTTTATACAGATAGTAATGAAGCAGGTATAGTTGTTAAATTAGCTATTAATACTTCTGTTGAAAGTGCAGGTAATAATGTAGGAGTTTTGTATAGTCAAACAACTGAAACTGCAGATGTTTTAGAGTTTGCATTTGATTTTGATTTTTTCAACGGTTTTGATGCAAATGATCAAAGATTAGCTATTATCTCTTATATAGGTGAAAATACAGGAAATCAATACAATGCTATCTCTAAATTTTTAGGTGAAGCAGGTGAGGTTAATGGTCGTGTTGATGTTAAAGTAATGCGTGCTGAAGAGGTTTTACTTAACAAAGCTGAAGCTCAGTACGAATTGGGTCAAGATGCATTATCAACGTTAAACGAACTTAGAGATTTAAGATTTGTTTCTTATGCAGGTGGTGAAACTGGTCAAGCTCTTGAAGATGCTATCCAATACAACCGTAGAGCAGAATTAGCTTTTGAAGGTCATAGATTTTTTGATTTAAAACGTAGAGGAGAGCCAGTTATGCGTTCTACAATGGGTGATTTTATTAATGGCGGTGGAACATCTCCAGATTTCCCAACATTAGCGGCAGACAACTTCAGATTTCAATTGCCGATTCCTATTGCGGAGATTAATTCTAATCAAAATATGGTTCAAAATCCTGGATACTAAAACTTAAAAAATTATGAAAAAATATATATTAATATTATCTGTGCTATTTGCTTTTATCTCTTGTGAAGAGGAGTCAATAGTATTTGATAAAGAAAATGGGCAAACGGGTGTTTCCTTTGCAACAACTAGTTATAATCTTACAATACCTTCAGAAGGTGTAGCAATTGAAATTCCAGTAAATGTTACTACTGTTTCAAGTTCAGATAGAACTTTTAATGTTTCAATTGATGATTCATCTGTTGGGGCATCTGAAAATTATGCTTTAGCTTCTACGGTTACTATACCAGCAGGTGCTTATTCAGCTGTATTGGCAGTTTCACTTAATTTTGAGCCGTTAGTAGATGAAGAAGTTTATTCATTAGTGCTAAATCTTACCCCTATTGAAGGTGGTGTTGCTTTTGATGAAACGGCAACTATTACGTATTTTAAAGAATTACCTTGTAATGATATTGTAGTTACTGTTAATACAGATGCTTTTGGAAGTGAAACTTCATGGGAAATTACTGATGCATCAGGAGCTGTTGTTGCTACTGATGGTCCATTTTCTGATGCTGTTGAAACGGTTACTAAAGAAGTGTTTTTAGAAGATGGTTGTTATACATTTACTATTTTTGATTCATTCGGTGATGGTCAATCTGATGGTACAGTTACTGGTAATTATACAATTACATGTTCTGTTTTAAATATTATAGACGGAGGTGGTGCATTTGGTGCATCAGAATCTAAAGAGTTTTGTATAAACCAATAAGAGATTAACTTTTATTGTAATATAACTTCAAATCAGGCTAAAGCAATTTAGCCTGATTTTTTTTTGTTAAGTGTTCATCAAATAATGAATTAGAAATGGTTTGGAGTTAAGGTAAATCAGTTTTTTTTCCTAAAGTTTCAGAAACAGTTCGGTTTGGTAACCTGTGACTCTTCTTGTTTTTTAGAAGTCAGTAATGAGAAGAAAATTGTTTGGGAATTTGAAGGAGATGATTTTTATTGGAGATCGTATCATTATAATTTAAATAATGAAGCTATACCGTTCTTAAATATTAAAAACCCTTAACAGCAATAACTTAAAAATGACATAGAAAAGAATCGTTATTTTAAGTTTTTAATAACATTGTTTTTTATATCAATTATAGAATAAATAATTAAATTTAAAAAAAAATTTATGATCAAAATAACTAAACTTTTTACCTTAACCACAATAGTCCTTTTTTGTGTAAAATCATCTTTTGCTCAACAAGCATATTCGCCAGTACCTGAAGAAGGAATTGTGAATTTTGTAACAAGCACTACTGAAATAACAGATAGTAAAACTAATGGTACACCATATTTAAATGAGAGTTTTGTTGATGGTGAAATCATTGTAAATGATAAAGTTGAACTTGTTGGTAAAATGAGATTCAATGCTCATGGTAATGAGGTAGAAATATTAAATAATGATGCTATAGATTCTTATTACTCACTTCTAAAAAGGTCATACATAAGTGTGAGAATTGGAAATAAGAAGTATCGTATTTTTACATATAAAGATTCCAGAGATGCTGTTAGAACAAGTTACTTTTCTGATTTAAATGAAGGTGGTTTAAAGCTTTTGTTTAAACCAGAATCTGTATTAAAACAAGCAAGAAGGCCTAGTACATCATATGAAAAATATGTACCGCCAACTTATGTATGGAATAGTTCTTACTATATTTTAGATCAATCTAACAAGGACCAAGAAAATCATGCTATTAAAATAAAATTATCTAAAAATAATATTCTTGATTTTACTGGAGATAAAAAAGAAGAGATGAAAATTTATGTGAAAGAAAATAAATTGAACTTGAAAAAAGAGGAAGATGTAATTTCGTTTTTGAATTATTATAATTCTGTTTCTAAATAGAAACTATCTATTATTAAAAAAGCCAGAAAACAATTTAATGTTTTCTGGCTTTTTTAATTTATTCAACTCTAAACTCAAATAGTTCTGAATTTGAACTGTTGTTATAAGAATCTGTTGTTATCACTTTCCAATAATATATATTACCCGCTGCAATAGTTACTTGTATTGTAGTTTCTGTAGTGTCGCCTAATGAATTTTCTGGAGTTTCATTTGTTCCAAACAATATTTCATATGATGCAATATCGTTATCTACATCAGAAGCTGACCATTGTAAAGTAACAGTTTCAGTATTTGTAATTGTACTTCCTCTTTGAGGAGTTAGTGCAATTGCAGGAAAAGGAGCGTAATTTTGTATTCCTTTACCTTGATTGTAAAAAGACCATGTTTCACTAGTTGCAGTTGTACTTGTACCGTTTGCTAGTGATATTACATACCATTCATAAGGAGTTCCTCTATTTATACTAATATCTTTTTCATTAGTAGTAGATGTACTAGTTGTAATACTGCCTGTATCTAAATTCTTAAGTTTTATTTCATAAGAATCGGTATTTTCAGCACTTAACCATTCAAATGTTACCGTACTTCTACTATCATTGTTAGCATCAATTACCCCTTCATTACATTCCGTATCATCATCTGGAAAAATTAATAAAGCAGAACTAGGAGTTATTGCCACAGGAGTTGTAGGTTCTGTAGTGGGTTCACTTGAAGAACTACTACAGGAAAGTACTAAAGAGCTTAGAGTGCTAAATAAATATATGTATTTTAATTTTTTCATTTTCTTATGATTTTATAATTAGATAATGTATTACCTGATTTAACGTTTAAAAAATAAATACCGGTAGGTAAACCATCAACATTTATTTTAATCTCATTGTTTATAGGAGTCATTTCTTTACTCAAAAGGCTAGTGCCAGTTGCATTGAAAAGAGAAATAGTTATTTTCTCAGATGTATTTTGGCTTAATAGAATTGTTAAATCACCACCTTCAATTGGGTTAGGGTAAATGAATAACTCATCACTTAACATTATTTCTTCATTATGTATACCTTGGCAATCTAAGCTTGTTTTAACGAATACCTTTGTCGTTACGCTCTCTAAGGGCAGTGTGATTTCTTTAGCTGAAGTAATATAAATTTTATCATTTAAAGAAATTGTATATATTTCACCGCCAGAAAGCTTTAAAGTAACCTCATTATTTAAAGAGTTAACCTTAGAAGTTACGGATAAAGCATCAGGTTGTGAAACAGTTAAATCAAAGCATGTTTCATAATTAGGTTGCCCTTCTACAGTTAAGCATAACTGATACGTGCCAGATGATAAATCTGTAAACGATGTAGTGTCAGAAAAACTAATATCAATTGAGTTGTCTGTGTTTGTAAGTGCTGCGTTATAAGTATAAGATTTATTTTGAGCAGTTATAAAAATATTTCCATTGTTACTTGAAGAACAGGATTCTCCAGTTGTAATAATTTGAAAATTTGTATTCGGTAGCGAGAATACTTCACACCCGGTTGTATTTACGGTTACTCCAGTTTCAGTATTGTCACATTCGTCAATACTATTAGGTACGCCATCATTATCACTGTCTTCGTCACATAAGTTGCCAATGCCATCTAAATCATCATCTTCTTGATTTGGATTAGCTATTAATGGGCAATTATCATCTATATCTAAAACACCATCATTATCATCATCAGAATCACAAACATCTCCTTCGCCATCACCATCAGTATCAAGTTGATCTGCATTTGCTATTAATGGGCAATTATCATCTATATCTAAAATACCATCATTATCATCATCATCGTCATCTAGTAAACCATCAACAACTAAATTATCTATTATGGCACCTTCTCCAGTAACGGCAGGATCTGATTGAAATACAATTCTGAACAAAACATTAGTTTCAGTAGTAAGATCTTGCTCTCCGTTTGCTGCGTTTGCAGTAAAATCATAACTATATTCTGTAATTTCTGTATTTTCTCCTGTCCATTGTGCGCCTGGACAATTTTGACAATCATCGGCCTCTTCTGATTTTGCATTTGTACGATTGCTATTGTACCAATTAGGTTGGCTATCAATATTACCTAAAACACCCCAGGTACTTCCACTGTCTATCGAATACTCAACATAAATTATATCAAAATTTAACTCAAGATCATAAGCCATATCAAATTTAAGTACAGGAGCTAGAATTGAAGTCATATCATAGCAATTACTTAAAAGATTTGCTTTAGTGCTATTAGGGTGATTACCGCTTAAGTTTGTGCCATATACATTTGTACCAGAAGAAGCTTGGTTTAATTTAGACCCAGTTGGCACTCCTTTTTGCCAAACACTCTCGGCGTTTCCGTCATTATATGTTATAAGTGATTCTTGTTCGGTTTCAAAAGTGTTGATAACCCCACCAATATCTGTTTTATTTACAAAGAATCGATTACTTAAGTTGTTATTATCATCATAAGTATCATTTTCAATCGTAGCTGTTAAGTTAATGTTAGACTCGCCATAAATAGCAGCTGTCTCTAAAGGCAGTTCTACTGTGGTGGTTTCATTACTTAATAAGTTACCAGACCAAGTAAAATTTTTAATAGCACTATCGCCTATAGTATAGCTAATTTCAATTGTTGTTATTTCATTAAGACCTTGGTTTTCTACAATCGCAGTTGGAGCAAATTCATCACAGAAAACAGTATTACTATTTGGTGAGATAGAAATTAACCTAACTTCATTCTCAGGTATTTGAATCGGAATTGTAGATTCCCAAACTCCTCTTCCGTAAGTAGATGCTATGATTTTTTCTCCATCTAAATTTATTTCTAAATCACTAATAGCAACATTTGGTAAGTTTGTATAATATTCTTCCCATTCTGTTAAGGTGTCATCTAATCTATAAACACCTAAACTTGTACCTACATAAATAGGGTTGTCTGTATGCCTGCCTTGATGAGCAATAGAAAAAAATGCTTGATCTGTAGGTATATCATATGTAATGTTTTCAGATGTTATAGTGCCTCCGTCAATAGTTATTTTGAAAACGCCTCTCTCTGCAGGCTGTTTGCTTAGTTCAACACCAACTCTATCAGAAGTGGTTGCGTAAATTATATTACTGTCGTTACTATTAATTGCAATATCAGAAATTTCTGAATCTAAAATTTTAATAATAGAAAAGGTTGCTCCGCCATTACTACTCCTGTATAATAGGTTGCTTTCAGCAGCAAAAATAATGTCTGGATTTTTTGGGTCGATTTCTATATCATCAATATTACCTGTTCCTATTGATGATGATATTTTTGACCATTGATTATTTACTAATTTATAAAGAGCATCAAAACCTGCGTAAACTGAACCATCAGAACTTATCGCTAAAGGTGTAATCCAATTACCTTGTATTGTATTTCCGTTAGTGTCGCTGGGTGCACCTACAATTCCGACCGATTGGCCAGAATCTGAAGAAATAAAGAGGCTACTGCCAAACTGAACAAATCCATAAATTAAACTACTGTTGTTTGGGTCAATTTCGTAATCCATCCCATCTCCACCAGTAAATACATTCCATTGCTCTTGGTCTCTAATGAAGCCTGCATTGTCTTGTAGTCCACCAGTAATTTTTCCTGAGTCATTTTTTGCAACTGAAATTCTATAAAACTGACTAATAGATAAACCAGCAGTATAGTCATTAAAAGAGCTTCCTCCGTTTTCAGACATGTAAATACCTCCGTCACTACCAACAAATAATTGATTATTAAATATTTTGATAGTATGTATATCTGCATGTGTATAACCTTGGTCACTTACATTCCATCTATTTATTCTAATAAAGGTGTCACCACCATTAGTGCTTTTCCATACATTTAAACAACCCGTATAAACTTCATTAAAATTAGAAGGAGATACTTCAATTGCTAAGTCAAACCAAGCTTGGTTTGATTCGAATATATCTTGCCCACTAGCTGTTCTTTCAAAACTTTCACCACTATCTAACGATTTATAAAGTCCGCCAAAAGCAAAGCTATTACCACCTGTTAATGCTCTAAGTATATATACACCAGAAGGGTTAGATTCGCTGACTCCAATTGCTAACCTTCCAGAGTTAACAGGCAATCCATTTGTGATTTCGATAAAAGTATCTCCTCCGTCTGTAGATTTTGAAAACGAATTAGAGGTAACTGCATAAATTGTATTTGGACTATTCGGTTTTAATTTAAAGTCTTGAACGTTACCACCTAGTTTTACTTCCCATGTATTTCCTCCATCAGTAGATTTTTGTAAGCCATTACTTGTGCTTACCCAGATAATATTAGAATTTGTCGGGTTAATGGTTATTTCACTCATTAAAAGGTTTATGTTTGAATTGCTAGGGTTTAATCCTGTTTCATTCCAGGAGTTTCCGCCATCGACAGATTTAAAAACACCAACGCTATATGAATCTGCAGCATCATCATCACCAGTAGCTATATATACAATTTGAGAATTGTTTGGGTCAACGGCAATACCCGAAACACCTATTTGTGGAAAATCATCAAACAAATTAACCCAAGAAGATCCATTATCAATTGATTTCCAAATACCTCCAGCAGGAGCTCCAACATACCAAATGTTTGTATTATTAGGGTCTACAGTAATTGCGTTGATTCTTCCTTGTCCAGATAATGCACCTGAATAAGTATCGTGGGTAAAAGGGCCTATAGCATTCCAATTTGCTGTAGGGTTCAGTGCTTTTCCAATGCTACCTTGCTTTGCTTTCCAAGATTCCCATAATTTATTAGGTGTTGGTAAATTCCCATCTTTATCTATATAATAACCCCAATAGTTTTCCCATCTCTTATAAGGTTTAAATCCACTTCCCTTTTTTGTATAATCTTTGTTTTCCCAGTATTCATCAAATGCTTTTGATATATCATAAAGTGAATGGGGTGTGTTATTCTTTTTGGAAGAAACACTGTTTTTTTCTAAAGTATCCATCCAAGGCGCATTTTGGTTAAATTGCGCATATGAAAACGAAGAAATAATGAAGCAAATAAAAAATAACTTTCTTAGCATTTTATCTTTTTTTGTAAATATCTCATAAATTACTAGAATTTCATATTTTTTTTCTAAAGAAAAGTTAAATAGTTGGTAGTTAAAATATAAATGACTATTGAGTATTCGTAAAACTTTCACATCCCTTTAACAGCAAAAAAAATTACCTTTGTTTTAATAAGTAAATATCAATGAGACAATTTTTTATTATATTTTTTGTATTTAATGTAGGTTTGGTTTTTTCACAAGACAGGCCAACTAAGCCAGGTAAAGATTCTAATTCTTTGGAAAAAAAAGATAAAGAAGCTTTAGGTAAGAAAAATGATTCTATACAAAAGAAGCCTTCAATAGATAAGTACAAGATAATTAGCTTTAAAAGAGATACTACTTTTTTAGATACGACTTTAACTATAAGTAAGGAGTATAAGAATAATTACTTGCGTAAAGACAATTTTGAGTTGTTACCCTTTTCTAATATGGGGCAAACATATAATAGTTTAAGTTTAAAAACTGATTACGATAAGTTTTACCCCTTTATAGGTGCAAATGCAAAACATTACAATTATAAGGAAATTGAAGATATAAATTATTATAATGTTCCAACGCCCACTACGGATGTAATGTTTAAAACGGTGTTTTCTGAAGGACAATTTTTGGATATAATGCTAACATTTAATACGT
The DNA here is from genome assembly GCF_019021925.1 of Cellulophaga sp. HaHaR_3_176. NCBI lineage: Bacteria > Pseudomonadati > Bacteroidota > Flavobacteriia > Flavobacteriales > Flavobacteriaceae > Cellulophaga > Cellulophaga sp. HaHaR_3_176. Next base: position 2,587,647 of record NZ_CP058990.1, on the reverse strand, counting down.
CAGAAAGATTAAATTATTCTATAGCTTATACTGGTTTTAGATCTTTCGGTAAATATAACTCTACGGAATCCGAAGCAGGTAATTTTATAACAACTACAAATTATGAAAGCAAAAATAAAAGATATAATCTAAGAGCTCATATTGCTGTTCAAGATTTAGAAAACCAGGAGAATGGAGGTATATCAAATAAAGATCAATTTGAGTCTGGAGATTCTGAATTTCAAGATAGAATAGGGATAGATGTTTTTTTTAATGATGTAGATACTAAAATATTAGGTAAGCGCTATTTCTTTGAAAACCAATACAAGCTTGTTAAAAAGGAGGGAGACTCTAGTGCTATTGATAAAACCTCATTGTCTTTAGGTCATGTATTTAATTATGAGACTAGGTTTTATGAATTTACACAAACGACTCAAAACGATTATTTTGGAGATGCTTTTGTTTCAGGAGAAATATCTGATAAAGCAAGACTTAAATCTTTTTATAATCAATTAAGTGCGGAATTTTATAATACAACATTAGGAAGGTTAAAGGGGTTTGTCAATGTTTATAACTATAATTATTACTTTAATACATTTCTAATTCAAGATGATGGATTGTCGGTAGGTAAGTTAAAGGGAGAAGAAATTTCTTTGGGTGCTAATTATGAAAAGAAAATAGGAGATTTTGATGTAAAAGGAAACTTAACATATAATCTCTCTGGTAATTTGACAGGAACTCTTTTAAATGGTTCTGCAGGCTATAGGTTTAATGATGATATGGCTTTTCATGCTCATATACATTCATCTTCTAGAATGCCAGATTTTAATTACTTATTATATCAAAGTGATTACGCTAATTACAATTGGTCAAATGAAAATAATTTTGAAAAAGTTAATACGAATATAATAGGTGTTGATTTTGAATCGAAATTATTAGGTGATGCTTCGGTGGAGTTTACAACATTAGATAATTACACTTACTTTGCAGTTGATCCTCTTGTTACGATAGAAGAAGGGGGTTTTGAAAACCAATACATAAAGCCTTATCAGGAGTCTAATAGTATAAGTCATTTAAAAGTTAAATACAGAAAAGAGTTTAAGTACGGAAAATTTGCTTTAGATAACACTATAATGTATCAGGCAGTTTCTCAATCTAATGATGTTCTAAACGTGCCACAGTTTACAGCAAGGAATACATTGTATTTTTCAAAAGAGATTTTTGATAAAGCAATGTTCTTGCAAACAGGTGTGACTTTTAAATACTTTACCTCTTATAACATGAATTCATTTAATCCATTATTAGGGGAGTTCTATATTCAAAATAATGAAACCTTAGGAGGCTTTCCTTTAATAGACCTCTTTATAAATGCTAAAATTCAACAAACAAGGCTGTATCTAAAAGCTGAACACATAAACTCATCCTTTACTGGTAATAACTATTATTCAGCTCCTAGCTATCCATATCGAGATTTTATCGTTCGTTTTGGTGTAGTGTGGAATTTCTTTTCTTAATCGTTTTCTCTATTGATTTCATTTAATTTCAATTTTATTTAAAAGTAAATTTATCGTTAGTTCTTTGTTTCTAGGTAGTTACGAAATAGTAAAGAAAAAAGATTAAAAAAGTTTAAAAAAAAGCTTGTGGGTTTAAAAAGAGGGTGTATATTTGCAGCCGCTTAGGGAAACAACGACACGTAAATAAGCTGAGAAAATAGGAATAGAAAAGTTCATTGACATATTGTAAGACAGCGTTTAATTACTGGAAACGGTAATTAAATAAATTGAATTAACATAATAGCTTAAAGAATATTAAGGGCTAGGTTCGGATGATTTTATATTTTGTGTTGTAATAATATTTACAAAACAACGATGAAGAGTTTGATCCTGGCTCAGGATGAACGCTAGCGGCAGGCCTAACACATGCAAGTCGAGGGGTAACAGGGAGCTTGCTCCGCTGACGACCGGCGCACGGGTGCGCAACGCGTATGCAATCTACCTCTTACTAGGGAATAGCCCAGAGAAATTTGGATTAATGCCCTATATTATATTGAGTCGGCATCGATTTTATATTAAAGGTTACGGTAAGAGATGAGCATGCGTCCCATTAGTTAGTTGGTAAGGTAACGGCTTACCAAGGCTTCGATGGGTAGGGGTCCTGAGAGGGAGATCCCCCACACTGGTACTGAGACACGGACCAGACTCCTACGGGAGGCAGCAGTGAGGAATATTGGACAATGGACGGAAGTCTGATCCAGCCATGCCGCGTGTAGGAAGACTGCCCTATGGGTTGTAAACTACTTTTATACAGGAAGAATAAGATCTACGTGTAGATTGATGACGGTACTGTAAGAATAAGGACCGGCTAACTCCGTGCCAGCAGCCGCGGTAATACGGAGGGTCCGAGCGTTATCCGGAATTATTGGGTTTAAAGGGTCCGTAGGCGGGCTGTTAAGTCAGAGGTGAAATGCTGCGGCTCAACCGTATGCACTGCCTTTGATACTGGCGGTCTTGAGTTATAGTGAAGTGGCTAGAATATGTAGTGTAGCGGTGAAATGCATAGATATTACATAGAATACCGATTGCGAAGGCAGGTCACTAACTATACACTGACGCTGATGGACGAAAGCGTGGGTAGCGAACAGGATTAGATACCCTGGTAGTCCACGCCGTAAACGATGGATACTAGCTGTTCGGTTTTCGGACTGAGCGGCCAAGCGAAAGTGATAAGTATCCCACCTGGGGAGTACGTTCGCAAGAATGAAACTCAAAGGAATTGACGGGGGCCCGCACAAGCGGTGGAGCATGTGGTTTAATTCGATGATACGCGAGGAACCTTACCAGGGCTTAAATGTAGATTGACAGGTTTAGAGATAGACTTTTCTTCGGACAATTTACAAGGTGCTGCATGGTTGTCGTCAGCTCGTGCCGTGAGGTGTCAGGTTAAGTCCTATAACGAGCGCAACCCCTGTTGTTAGTTGCCAGCGAGTCATGTCGGGGACTCTAGCAAGACTGCCGGTGCAAACCGTGAGGAAGGTGGGGATGACGTCAAATCATCACGGCCCTTACGTCCTGGGCCACACACGTGCTACAATGGCCGGTACAGAGAGCAGCCATCTGGTAACAGAGAGCGAATCTATAAAACCGGTCACAGTTCGGATCGGGGTCTGCAACTCGACCCCGTGAAGCTGGAATCGCTAGTAATCGGATATCAGCCATGATCCGGTGAATACGTTCCCGGGCCTTGTACACACCGCCCGTCAAGCCATGGAAGCCGGGAGTGCCTGAAGTCCGTCACCGTAAGGAGCGGCCTAGGGCAAGATCGGTAACTAGGGCTAAGTCGTAACAAGGTAGCCGTACCGGAAGGTGCGGCTGGAACACCTCCTTTCTAGAGAAAAGCATCACAGATGTAATTTAGTAGGAATCTAGTCCTTGTATTTTTGAGTTATATTAATTTTATCGCTGTCTTATATATATGTTATATAAAAATATTGATTGAGTCGCAAGATTCGCAAAGTGAGAGTCTCATAGCTCAGCTGGTTAGAGCGCTACACTGATAATGTAGAGGTCGGCAGTTCGAGTCTGCCTGAGACTACAACTTAAAGCTTGATTATTAATTTAGTCAAAACGTTCATTAAAAAGATGGTACTGATTAGTATTGGTATCAATTGAAAGGAAATTTTAGAAGTTGGGTAACTCCAGTTGACGTATAAGTCATCAATTAACTGATAACTGTTAACTGATGTAGTTCGACAACAAATGGGGGATTAGCTCAGCTGGCTAGAGCGCCTGCCTTGCACGCAGGAGGTCATCGGTTCGACTCCGATATTCTCCACAAGGCTTAACAGCCAAAAGTTCATTGACATATTGGGACAAAGTGATTATAGATATCTTCAGGGATACTGTAGTTACAAGAAACACAAATTAAAAAAGAGTAAAGTACGATAATAGGTATTGTAATTTTCGGATTATGATATAATAGAATAAAAAGGACTAGTGACAAGCTAGAAAAGGGCGTATGGGGGATGCCTAGGCTCTCAGAGGCGATGAAGGACGTGATAAGCTGCGAAAAGCTGCGGGGAGGTGCACACAACTTGTGATCCGCGGATATCCGAATGGGGCAACCCACTATATTGAAGGTATAGTATCTCGTAAGAGAAGTAAACCCGGTGAACTGAAACATCTAAGTAGCCGGAGGAGGAGAAAACAAAAGTGATTCCGTTAGTAGTGGCGAGCGAACGCGGATTAGCCCAAACCAGTATTGTTTCGGCAATGCTGGGGTTGTAGGACCACGACATTTGATGCGCGATGAATTAGAACTGTTTGGAAAGACAGGCCGAAGACGGTGATAGCCCGGTATAAGTAAAGGACGTTATTGATAGTGGTATCCTGAGTAGTGCGGGGCACGTGAAACCTTGTATGAATTTGCCGGGACCATCCGGTAAGGCTAAATACTCCTGAGAGACCGATAGTGAACCAGTACCGTGAGGGAAAGGTGAAAAGAACCGTGAATAACGGAGTGAAAAAGATCCTGAAACCATACGCTTACAAGCGGTCGGAGCCTTTAGGGGTGACGGCGTGCCTTTTGCATAATGAGCCTACGAGTTACTTTTACTAGCAAGGTTAAGATTTTAAGGATCGGAGCCGTAGCGAAAGCGAGTCTGAATAGGGCGCCATAGTTAGTAGTAGTAGACGCGAAACCGTGTGATCTACCCATGGGCAGGTTGAAGCTTTGTTAACCCAAAGTGGAGGACCGAACCCGTTGACGTTGAAAAGTCTTGGGATGACCTGTGGGTAGGGGTGAAAGGCCAATCAAACTCGGAAATAGCTCGTACTCCCCGAAATGCATTTAGGTGCAGCGTTGCAATAGTTTTATAGAGGTAGAGCTACTGATTGGATGCGGGGGCTTCACCGCCTACCAATTCCTGACAAACTCCGAATGCTATAAAATGTTTTGCAGCAGTGAGGGCATGGGTGCTAAGGTCCATGTCCGAGAGGGAAAGAACCCGGACCATCAGCTAAGGTCCCCAAGTGTATACTAAGTTGATATAACGCGGTGGAATTGCATTGACAGCCAGGATGTTGGCTTGGAAGCAGCCATTCATTTAAAGAGTGCGTAACAGCTCACTGGTCGAGCGATTCCGCATGGATAATAATCGGGCATAAGTATACCACCGAAGCTATGGCTTCTGTACTCGGTACAGAGGGGTAGGGGAGCATTCTATGGGTGTTGAAGGTGAACTGTAAGGTTTGCTGGAACGCATAGAAACGAAAATGTAGGCATAAGTAACGATAATGCGGGCGAGAAACCCGCACGCCGAAAGACCAAGGTTTCCCCAGCTATGCTAATCAGCTGGGGGTCAGTCGGGACCTAACGCGAACCCGAAAGGGGTAGTGGATGGACAAGCAGTTAATATTCTGCTACCTGCTCACGTTAAAAGTGACGGGGATGTGGTGTTGGTGCGCGCTGACGGAATAGCGCGTTGAAGGGAGTGGTGACACCCCGATAGTACGACAAGGCTTCGGCTAAGTTGATAATCCAGCGTAACATCCTCCGAGAAAAACAAGTGAAGCAGCCCGTACCGTAAACCGACACAGGTGGTTGGGATGAGTATTCTAAGGCGCTCGAGAGATTCATGGCTAAGGAACTAGGCAAAATAGACCCGTAACTTCGGGAGAAGGGTCGCCCTCCTTTTAGGAGGGCCGCAGTGAAGAGGTCCAGGCGACTGTTTATCAAAAACACAGGGCTCTGCAAAATCGAAAGATGAAGTATAGGGCCTGACACCTGCCCGGTGCTGGAAGGTTAAGAGGAGATGTTAGCTTCGGCAAAGCATTGAATTGAAGCCCCAGTAAACGGCGGCCGTAACTATAACGGTCCTAAGGTAGCGAAATTCCTTGTCGGGTAAGTTCCGACCTGCACGAATGGTGCAACGATCTGGACACTGTCTCGGCCATGAGCTCGGTGAAATTGTAGTATCGGTGAAGATGCCGGTTACCCGCAGTGGGACGAAAAGACCCCGTGCACCTTTACTATAGCTTCGTATTGGTTCTGGGTAAGTAATGTGTAGGATAGCTGGGAGACTTTGAAGCGGCGTCGCCAGGCGTTGTGGAGTCATTGTTGAAATACCAGCCTTTGCTTATCTAGGGCCTAACTCTCTATTGAGAGAACAGTGCGTGGTGGGTAGTTTGACTGGGGTGGTCGCCTCCAAAAGAGTAACGGAGGCTTCTAAAGGTACCCTCAGTACGGTTGGTAATCGTACGTAGAGTGCAATGGCACAAGGGTGCTTGACTGAGAGACATACAGGTCGAACAGGTTGGAAACAAGAGCATAGTGATCCGGTGGTTCCGTATGGAAGGGCCATCGCTCAAAGGATAAAAGGTACGCCGGGGATAACAGGCTGATCTCCCCCAAGAGCTCATATCGACGGGGGGGTTTGGCACCTCGATGTCGGCTCGTCACATCCTGGGGCTGGAGAAGGTCCCAAGGGTTGGGCTGTTCGCCCATTAAAGTGGCACGCGAGCTGGGTTCAGAACGTCGTGAGACAGTTCGGTCTCTATCTACTGCGGGCGTTAGAAATTTGCGTGGATCTGACTCTAGTACGAGAGGACCGAGTTGGACTGACCGCTGGTGCACCAGTTGTTCCGCCAGGAGCATTGCTGGGTAGCTATGTCGGGATTGGATAAGCGCTGAAAGCATATAAGCGCGAAACCAGCCACAAGATGAGATTTCTTTAAAGGGCCGTAGGAGATGACTACGTTGATAGGTCATAGGTAGAAGGGCAGTAATGTCTGTAGCCGAGTGATACTAATAGCCCATAGGCTTGCACGCTCTCCCTGTTTGAGTTCGCTTAGACAGGGAGAAGAAACCCTTTTTACTTACAAACTACTATTATAGTTTACTTTTAATTACTTTTTAAAATCTTGTGAGTGTCTTTAGGCACCATTTTGTCCCTTTAATATGTTAACAATATTGTTGTTAGTCTACTTATAATAATAAATATACGCAACTGAAAGTTTAAGGTGGCCATGGCGATGGGGTCCACCCCTTACCATTCCGAACAGGGAAGTTAAGCCCATCAGCGCCGATGGTACTGCTATACCAAGTGGGAGAGTAGGTCGTCGCCTTTTTTAATCAAGTCCTTCATAGAAATATGAAGGACTTTTTTTGTTTATAGAAGTTTGTATTAAGATATATCTAAAGATGTACAAGCTTGGATTGTACGTGGTTATCATGACAAAATATAACTGTAGTACACTATAACTATTGACAACAAGCTACTCTTTAATAAGTTTATACTTTATGTGTAGATAAAGAACCTTCTAAGAAAAATACAAATACGGCACTTGGTTTATACTTAAAAATACATTTGCTTATTGTAGATCATACTATAACTTCAGTATGATTATCATTTTTCTTATAAATATCATTTACATAATGACTGTTTGGAGGGGGAGAACTAGGCTTACTGCTTAATCGCTATATATAATTATTCTTAAATAGTGTGTAATAAATGGTCTCTATGAACTTGTATATTAGTATGGATACTAATAAATAGTCTAAGAAGTATTACTTATAGGAGTCATATGTCAATTCAATTATAAAACAAAAAAAATCCTAAATGAATGTTTTCATTTAGGATTATGTAATATATGTAGAAGTATACCTCTATAAAGTAGGTAAATCTCCTTCTCCTTTTAATGGTAAATCAGAAGATCCCATTAAGTATGTATCTACATGATATGCAGCTTGTCTACCTTCAGATATTGCCCAAACTATTAATGATTGACCTCTTCTCATATCACCAGCAGTGAATATATTAGGAACATTAGTTTGATACTTATCAATACTAGCCTTATAATTAGAACGAGCATCGGTTTGCAAACCTAATTGTTCTGCTAAATAATTTTCTGGACCGGTAAAACCTAATGCTAATAATGCTAAATCACAATCCCAAACTTTCTCAGTTCCTTCAATTTCGATTAATTGAGGGCGTTGTCCAGGAACCATTTTCCATTCTACATTAACAGTTTTTAAACCTGTTAACTTACCATTATTATTGGTTATAAATTCTTTTGTATTTATAAGCCAATTACGTTCAACACCTTCTTTATGTGAAGATGAAGTTTTCAATTGTAACGGCCAATAAGGCCATGGAGTAGAAGGAGAACGATGTCCAGGTGGTTTTGGCATAATCTCAAAATTAACTACAGATTTAGCTCCTTGACGATTTGATGTGCCTACACAGTCAGATCCTGTATCTCCGCCGCCGATAACAATAACATTTTTATCAGTAGCTAAAACTTGATCTTTAACCTCTTTGCCGAAAACTACTTTAGTTTGTTGTGTTAAAAAATCCATTGCTTGAACAACACCATCAGCGTCAATACCAGGTGTAGGTAATGAACGTCTTTGTGTAGCTCCTCCAGTTAAAACGATAGCATCAAACGCCTTTAATTCATCAATTGAAACGTTTTTACCAACATTAGAGTTTACTTTAAAGATAATTCCTTCAAGTTTTAAAATATCAACACGGCGGTCTATTATTCCTTTTTCCATTTTGAAATTTGGAATACCATATCGTAATAAACCTCCAACTTCATCATCTCTTTCAAAAACAGTTACAGTATGGCCGGCTCTATTTAATTGTTGAGCAGTTGCTAAACCAGCAGGTCCTGAACCAACTATAGCTACAGTTTTACCTGTTCTAGTTTTTGGCGGTTGTGGTTTTATCCAACCTTCTTTAAAAGCACGTTCAACTATATTTTTTTCAATATTTTCTATCGAGATAGGGTCGTCTATTAAACCTAATACGCAGGCTTGCTCACATGGAGCTGGGCATAAACGACCTGTGAATTCTGGGAAGTTATTAGTAGAATGCAAAATTAATGATGCTTTTTGCCATTCACCTTGATGTACCATATGATTAAAATCAGGAATTAAATTTCCTAATGGGCAACCACTATGACAAAAAGGTATACCGCAATCCATACAACGAGAACCTTGTGATTTAATTTCAGATTCGCTTAACGCTACTGTAAACTCTTTGTAGTTTTTTATACGATTATCTGCAGCTTCGTATTGCTCGTCTATTCTTTCTATTTCTTTAAATCCTGTTACTTTTCCCATAATTACGATACAGTTAATTCTTCGACCATTGGTTCTTCATTTGCAATACGCTCTAGAGCTACTTTGTACTCTTTAGGCATTACTTTTACAAACTTAGCTAGACTATTTTCCCAGTCTGCTAAAATTTCAGCACCTCTATTACTATTGGTGTGTGCTACATGCTTCTGTATTAATTCTTTTAATTCTAAAGCATCTTCTTCGTAGATAGGATCAAAATCTACAGTTTCTTCGTTACATAATCCATTTGTGAATTTGCCAGTAGTATTTAGTACATAAGCATATCCACCACTCATTCCTGCTGCAAAATTTCGTCCAGTATCACCTAAAACAACAATTTTACCTCCTGTCATATATTCACAACCATGATCTCCAAGTCCTTCGACAACTGCTGTGGCTCCTGAATTACGAACAGCAAATCTTTCTCCTGCAATACCGTTAATATACGCTTCTCCTTGTACGGCTCCGAATAAACAAACATTACCTACAATAATATTATGTTCAGCAATAAAATCTGACTCTACTGGCTTCTTTACAATTATTTTAGCTCCGGATAATCCTTTTCCTAAGTAATCATTTGTATTACCTTCTACAGTGAAAGTAATACCATGAGCACCAAACACTCCAAAGCTTTGCCCTGCAGAACCTTTAAAGTTTAACTTTAATGTATCTTCAGGCAAGCCTAAGTGGCCATATATTTTAGAAATTTCATGTGATAAAATAGCTCCTACAGATCTATCAGTATTCTTTATTTTATAATTTAAGCTTGTAACTTCTTTTCTAAAGATTGCTGCATGAGCATCTTTGAAAATTTGAAAATCAATTACATTATCTAAATTATGATCTTGTTTTTCGGTATTTTTTACTGTATAATTTTTATAATCTGCTGGTTGATATAGTATGGCAGATAAATCTAATCCTTTTGCTTTATAATGTTTAATAGCTTTATTAGTGTTAATTTTCTGAGTTTGACCAACCATTTCATCCATAGTACGGAAACCTAGTTGTGCCATAATTTCTCTTAATTCGTTAGCAACGTAGTAAAAGAAATTAATTACATGCTCAGGAGTACCTTTAAAGTTTTTTCTTAAGTCTTTATCTTGAGTTGCTATACCAACTGGGCAAGTGTTTAAATGACATTTACGCATCATAATACAACCAGAGGCAACTAATGGAGCAGTTGCGAAACCAAATTCTTCAGCTCCTAATAATGTAGCTATAGCAACATCACGACCTGTTTTCAATTGTCCATCACACTCGATTACTATTCTTGATCTTAAGTTGTTTAATACTAAAGTCTGTTGTGCTTCTGCTAAACCAAGTTCCCAAGGTAATCCTGCATGTTTTAATGATGTTAAAGGAGAAGCTCCTGTACCACCATCATAACCAGAAATTAATACAACGTCAGCTTTTGCTTTAGATACACCAGCTGCAATAGTACCAACACCTACTTCAGATACTAATTTCACGTTAATTCTAGCATCACGATTTGCATTTTTTAAATCGTAAATTAATTGAGCTAAATCTTCAATTGAATAAATATCATGGTGAGGAGGAGGAGAAATTAAACCTACAAAGGGAGTAGAGTTTCTTGTTTCTGCTATCCAAGGTAGTACTTTGTGACCTGGTAATTGACCACCTTCACCTGGTTTAGCTCCTTGAGCCATTTTAATTTGAATCTCCTTAGCAGAACTAAGGTAATGAGATGTTACTCCGAAACGCCCTGAAGCAACTTGTTTAATAGCAGAATTTCTGTTGTCACCATTTGCATCGGGCTGAAAACGTCTTCTATCTTCTCCACCTTCTCCTGAGTTAGATTTACCGCCTAAACGGTTCATTGCGATTGCTAAATTCTCATGGGCTTCACGAGAAATAGAACCGTATGACATTGCACCTGTTTTAAAACGTTTAACAATTTCTGTCCATGGTTCTACTTCTTCTAGAGGAATTGGATCTAAGTTATTAAATTCAAATAAACCACGAATTGTAAGTAGGTTTTTAGACTGTTCGTTAATTGCATTTTTATAAACATCGTAAGAATCTTGATCATTTAATCTAACCGCTTGCTGGAGTTTTGCAACTGTCGTTGGGTTAAATAGGTGATTTTCACCATTACGTCTCCATCTATATTCTCCGCCAATGTTTAAGCCTAGGCGTTTGTCGATAGAAGTGTCAGGATATGCGTGTTTGTATCTTTCGTTAATCTCTTTCTCTATTTCATATAAGCCAATACCTTCAATTCTTGAAGCTGTGTAAGGGAAATATTTTTCAACGAAACTAGAGTTGAAACCAACAATTTCAAAAATTTGAGAACCTCTATATGAATGTAATGTAGAGATTCCGATTTTATTCATGACTTTTAAAATCCCTTTTCCAATTGCTTTATTGAAGTTATCTACAGCTTTCTGCTCATCTAATTCAATAAAACCTTCCTTTACTTGTAAACGAATAATTTCATTTACCATATAAGGGTTAACAGCAGATGCACCATAACCAAATAATGTAGCAAAATGATGTGGTTCGCGAGGTTCAGCAGATTCTATTACAATATCAAAATAAGATCGCTTACGTAAGCGATTCATTTGATGATGAACATAAGAACATGCTAATAATGATGGGATAGGAGCTAGGCCTTTTTTAGCACCTCTATCAGAAAGAATAATAATATTTACTCCTTTATCAACGGCTTTAGTAATGCTAATGATTATATTTTCAAGAGCATCCTCTAAACCATTCATTCCTTTATCCTTCTGATATAGCATTTCAATAGTTTCAGCTTTGAAACCATTAATGTCTATATTTCTGATTTTCTCTAAATCGTTATTAGAGATTACAGGATTTTGAATTTTTAATTTTTTACATTGCTCAGGTGTAATGTCAAAAATATTTTTGTCATGACCCAATGCAAGGCTAATATCAGTAACAACTTCTTCTCTAATACCATCTAAAGGAGGGTTTGTTACTTGGGCAAATAATTGCTTAAAATAATTAGATATTATTTGTGGATTATTAGAAAGTACAGCTAAAGGTGTATCAATACCCATTGAGCCTAAAGCTTCTTTGCCTACTTGTGCCATAGGGACAATAACTTCTTGAATATCTTCAATAGTGTAATTATATAAACGTTGTCTTGTGTTTAAGTCTAACGTTTCAATTGGGCAAGCTGAGTTTGTATTCGGTACATCTTTTAATTGTAAGCTGTTTTCTTTTAACCATTTTTGATAAGGTCTTTCAGATACAATCTTATTCTTTATTTCTTCATCATCAATGATTCTTCCTTCATTCATGTCAACCAAGAACATTTTTCCAGGCTCTAAACGACCGTGACTTTTTACATCAGCAGGATCGATATCAACAACACCAACCTCAGAAGACATGATTAATTTACCACTTTTTGTTACTGTATAACGAGAGGGTCTTAATCCATTTCTATCTAATAAAGCTCCTATGTAATCTCCATCTGTAAAAGGTACAGATGCAGGGCCATCCCATGGTTCCATAATACAAGAGTTGTATTCATAGAACGCTTTTCTTTCTTCAGACATTGTAGCGTGCTTCTCCCATGCTTCAGGAATTGTCATCATCATAACCTCTGGCAAAGATCGGCCTGTTAATGTTAACAATTCAACAGACATATCCATTGAGGCAGAATCAGACTTACCTGGTAAAATAATTGGGAAAAGTTTTTCTATCTGATCTCCAAATATTCCAGATTTCATGATTTCTTCACGAACACGCATTCTAGATACGTTACCTCTTAAAGTGTTTATTTCTCCGTTCTGACATAAAAACCTGAATGGTTGTGCTAATTCCCAAGTAGGCATTGTGTTAGTAGAAAATCTTTGATGAACTAAAGCTAGTCTAGTAACTAAATCAGGTTGTTGTAAATCGGTATAATATGGACCTATATCTTCAGGCATTATTATACCTTTATATATAAGTGTTGTGTTTGATAAACTAGATAAGTAGAAATAATTAGATTCTGACATTTTAGAATTGCGAATAGAATGTTCTGCAATTTTACGAGCCATATATAGCTTAGCTCTAAATATGTTTTCTTCTAAATCTCCTTGGGCAATAAAAATTTGTTCAGTATTAGGTTCTGACGCTAAAGCTATTTCTCCTAATTGAGAAGAATCTACAGGAACCTTTCTCCAGCCTAAAATATCTAAACCTTGTGCTTTTATTTCTTTTTCAAATTCAGCTTTACAATGCTTGTATTGATTTTTATTTTTAGGTAAAAATGTCATACCTATAGCGTATTTTCTTTGCTCAGGTATTTCAAAATCACATACTCTTTTAAAGTAAGCATGTGGAATATCGATTAATAATCCAGCACCATCTCCTGTTTTTCCATCAGAGCTAACCCCACCACGGTGTTCTAATTTTACTAAGATTTCTAATGCGTCGTGAATAATTTGATTGTTCTTTTCTCCATTAAGGTTGCATATAAAACCTGCTCCACAGTTTTCATGCTCAAATTCCGGTAGGTATAAACCCTGTTTTTTCCACGTCATAAAATATAGTATTTCCTCAAAAATATCATTTTTAATGGGTTATTTGAAGTCTATGTTACATTATCTAACAAAAAAAGCAACGTTTGGAATAAAACGTTATTAATTATTCATTTTTGATTTTATGAGGGGTTAATTTTATCATTTTGATAAATTTGTGTTAAATAAACCTATTGTCAGTAATTTAAAGGGGGGTGGTTGGTGTTTTGTGTGTTAATTTGATTGATTGATGTGTTTTTTGTTGGGTTGAATTGGATTTAAGTGTGTTTAAAACAAATCACCCCCTAATATTATTAGGGGGTGATTTTAATTTTTTAATTAAAAAAGTTAAAAAAGCGTTATTTATTGATGATATTTCTCGAAATTACTATTTTTTGAATCTCTGAAGTACCTTCGTAAATTTGAGTAATTTTAGCATCTCTCATTAATCTTTCTACATGGTAATCTTTGACAAAACCATTTCCACCATGTACTTGCACAGCTTCTATAGTAGTATCCATTGCAACTTGTGATGCGTATAGTTTTGCCATTGCGCTTGATACATCATAATTGTTCCCATTATCTTTGTCCCATGCCGCTTTATAAACTAAATGTCTAGCCGCTTCAATTTGGGTGTGCATATCTGCTAATTTAAAAGCAATAGCTTGATGGTTGTAAATTTCTGTTCCAAAAGCTTTACGCTGTTTAGAGTATTTAAGAGCTAGTTCATATGCGCCAGCTGCAATTCCTAATGCTTGAGCTGCAATTCCAATTCTACCTCCACCTAAAGTTTTCATTGCAAATTTAAATCCAAACCCATCTTCACCAATTCTATTTTCTTTCGGAACTTTAACGTCATTAAACATTAAAGAATGTGTGTCGCTACCTCTAATACCCAGTTTGTTTTCTTTTGGACCAATTTCAAAACCAGGAGCACCTTTTTCAACAATTAATGCATTAATACCTTTATGTCCTTTTTCTCTATCTGTTTGTGCAATTACTAAATAAACACTTGCTGTACTGCCGTTTGTAATCCAGTTTTTGGTTCCGTTTAAAAGGTAATGATCCCCTTTGTCGATAGCTGTTGTTTTTTGAGAAGTAGCATCGCTTCCTGCTTCTGGTTCAGATAGGCAGAAAGCGCCAATTATTTCTCCAGTAGCTAACTTTGTTAAATACTTTTGTTTTTGTTCTTCATTTCCAAATGTTTCAAGTCCCCAACAAACTAAAGAGTTGTTTACGGAAACTACAACAGAAGAAGATGCATCTACTTTAGATAGCTCTTCCATTGCAATGGCATAAGAAATAGTGTCTAGACCACTTCCTCCATACTTAGGGTCTACCATCATACCTAAAAACCCAAGTTCGCCAAGTTTTTTAACTTGTTCTGTAGGGAATTTTTGATGCTCATCTCTTTCGATTACACCTGGTAGTAATTCGTTTTGAGCGAAATCTCTTGCAGCTTGTTGAATCATCAGCTGCTCTTCTGTTAATTTGAAATCCATATAATTGTGAAATATTTAAAAAAGCATTACAAATATAAGTTAATATTATTTTATTTTTAATTTAAAGGGGGTAGTTTAGGGAATTGTGTAAATGTCATTGATAATAATCTTATTATTAATAATCTGAGTTTACTTTATTAATTAAAGGCTTTTTTTCTACTCATAATTTTTATATTTGCTAATAATTATCATTTAATTGATTTTAAAAATTCAGATATGAGACAGCACTAACCCTAGGGGGTTTTGTTCATAAGTATTACTTCAAAAAAAATACATGAATTAGTCATGTCAATATTATGCTGTTTTTAAAATTAAAATATAAATGAAAAATTTACTAAAAATATACGAAAATAAACCTGCAGAAATAGTATTTAACTGGAAAGATTCAGAAACAGAAGCTGAAGGTTGGACGGTTATTAACTCATTAAGAGGTGGTGCAGCAGGTGGAGGTACTAGAATGCGTGAAGGTTTAGACGTAAACGAGGTGTTGTCTCTGGCAAAAACTATGGAAGTTAAGTTTACAGTATCTGGCCCGCCAATAGGTGGTGCTAAATCTGGTATAAACTTCGATCCAAATGACCCTAGGAAAAAAGGAGTTTTAGAAAGATGGTATAATGCTGTTGCTCCTTTATTGAAAAGCTACTATGGTACTGGGGGAGATTTAAATGTAGATGAGATACATGAGGTAATTCCTATTACAGAAGACGCTGGAGTGTGGCATCCTCAAGAAGGAGTTTTTAATGGACATTTTAAGCCTACTGAAGCTGATAAAATTAACAGAATTGGGCAGTTAAGGCTTGGTGTTGTAAAGGTTTTAGAAGGAAGTAACTTTTCTCCAGATACTTCTCGGAAGTACACTGTTGCAGATATGATAACTGGTTATGGCGTTGCAGAAGCTGTAAAACATTATTATGAAATTTATGGAGGTTCTGTAAAAGGCAAAAGGGCTATAGTGCAAGGTTTTGGTAATGTTGGAGCCGCAGCTGCTTTTTATTTATCTAAAATGGGGGCTTCTATCGTAGGAATTATTGATAGAGCAGGTGGTGTAATTAATGAAGAAGGTTTTTCTTTTGATGAAATAGTTGCCTTTTATAGAAATAAAGATGGAAATACATTAGTGGCAGATAATATGCTTTCTTTTGAGGAGATAAATAATAAAATATGGGATCTTCAAACAGAAATTTTTGCTCCTTGTGCTGCTTCAAGATTGATTACTAAAGAACAAATTTCTAGAATGATAGATTCTGGTTTAGAGGTGATAACTTGTGGTGCAAATGTTCCATTTGCAGACAAAGAAATTTTCTTTGGTCCTATAATGGAGTACACGGATGAAAAGGTGAGTTTGATTCCTGATTTTATTTCAAACTGTGGAATGGCTCGTGTTTTTGCTTACTTTATGGAAGGAAGAGTGCCAATGGATGATGAATTAATATTTAATGACACCTCTACTACAATAAAAAAAGCAATTTTAAATATCTTTGAGCAAAACAAAACAAAGCAAAATATAAGTAAAACAGCTTTTGAAATAGCTTTAAAACAATTAATATAACTAACTTAACTTTATGGAAACTATTATTATTATTGTCTTTCTTGCCGGGTACCTGGCTATCACTTTAGAGCATAATCTAAAAATAGACAAACTTATACCAGCATTAGCAATGATGGCTATACTTTGGGCTATAATTGCATTATCTCATATGGATGTTTTTGAGGTAAATACAGCACTTAGAGAATTAGAGCCTACTCATATAGAAGAAATACTGCTGCATCATTTAGGTAAAACAGCAGAAATCTTATTCTTTTTATTGGGTGCAATGACAATTGTTGAAATAATTGATTATTTCGATGGTTTTGCCACTATAAAAGGCTTTATAAAAACAAAAAGTAAAACAAGACTCTTATGGCTTTTTTCAATCTTAGCTTTTATTCTTTCTGCAATTATAGATAACCTTACGGCTACTATTGTATTGATTACTATTTTGCAAAAAGTTATAAGAGAAAGAGAAACTAGATTATGGTTTGCGGGTATTATCATTATTGCAGCGAATGCAGGTGGTGCTTGGTCTCCAATCGGAGATGTAACAACGACAATGCTTTGGATTGCGAATAAAGTATCAGCATTACAGTTAGTAGAACATGTATTAATCCCATCAATTGTGTGTATGGTTATACCTGTGTTTGTAGCTAGTAAGTTTAAGGTTTTTAAAGGTAAAATTGAAGGAGAATTAGAGGAAGAAGAAGTTGTTCCGAAATCTAAATATGGAGCAATAATGTTGTATTTAGGTCTTGGTGCAATCGTATTTGTTCCAATTTTTAAAACAGTTACTCATTTACCTCCTTATGTAGGTATGATGTTATCATTAGCAGTTGTTGCAACATTTGCTGAAATATATAGTAATTCTAAATTTAATATTACAAATGTAGATGGTGGAGAAAGTGAAGCTGCAGGTCATCATAGCCCAGTTCATCATTCTTTATCTAAAATTGAGTTGCCAAGTATTTTATTTTTCTTTGGTATCTTATTAGCTGTTGCTGCAATGGAGTCTCTAGGTATTTTGTTTCATGCTGCAGGAAGTTTAAATGAAGCAATTCCTAATACTGATATTGTAGTAATGTTATTTGGTGTTGGTTCAGCTGTGATTGATAATGTTCCTTTGGTTGCTGCAAGTTTAGGTATGTTTTCTGAAGGTATGGATGCTCCATTATGGCACTTTATAGCATATTCAGCTGGTACAGGTGGTAGTATGTTAATAATTGGTTCTGCTGCGGGTGTTGTTGCAATGGGAATGGAAAAAATAGATTTCTTCTGGTATTTAAAGAATATTGCATGGTTAGCTTTAATTGGGTTTTTAGCTGGTGCAGGTACTTTTGTATTGTTGAGAGATTTTGTGTTAAACGCATAATTTAATTTCCAAAAGAACGTTATAAAGGCAACTTAAATAAAATAGTATATGTTATTGTTTCAAGATCTTGTAGATGAAACTCAAATTGGTGAAGTTATTTCTGAAGAGAAAACGCTTTCCGTAATAGATTTAATCATTAATGGTGGTACAGGTAGTATTATTATTATATCAGTATTATTTGTAATGCTTTTTGTTGCCTTGTATATTTATTTTGAGCGTGTTTTTGCTATTAAAGCGGCTTCTAAGATTGATAAAAATTTTATGAATCAAATTAGGGATCACGTTACTAATGGTAAATTGGATGCAGCAAAAATTCTTTGTGCTCAAACAGATTCTCCTGTAGCTAGGTTAACTGAAAAAGGAATATCTCGTATAGGTAAGCCATTAGAGGATATTAATAAAGCAATTGAGAATGCAGGAACATTAGAAGTGTATAAGCTAGAGAAAAACGTAAGTATTTTAGCTACAGTTGCGGGTGCGGCACCAATGATTGGTTTTTTGGGTACTGTAATTGGTATGATTTTAGCTTTTCATGAAATGGCATCAAGTGGAGGCCAGGCAGAAATGGGATCTTTGGCATCGGGTATTTATACTGCAATGACGACTACTGTGGCAGGTTTGATAGTTGGTATTATAGCTTATATTGGTTATAATCACCTAGTGAACCGTACAGATAAAGTTGTGCATAAAATGGAGGCTAATGCAGTTGATTTTATGGATTTGTTGAATGAACCTCTTTAATTTCTAATTTATGAAACTAAAAGGTAGAAATAAAGTAAGCCCAGACTTTAGTATGTCTTCAATGACAGATATTGTCTTTTTATTGTTAGTGTTTTTTATGCTGACATCTAACTCTCCTAATGCATTAGATTTATTATTGCCAAAAGCAAAAGGAAAGTCGACAAGCTCTCAAAATGTATCTGTAAGTATAAATAAGAATTTAGAGTACTTCGTAAATAACGAAAGAATTAACGGAGAATACATTGAAATTGAATTAAAAAAAGCACTAAAAGGTCAAGAGAAACCAACTATTATTCTAAGAGCCGAAGAAAGCGTAGCTATTAAAGAAGCAGTTAATGTTATGGATATAGCTAACAAGAATAATTTTAAAGTTATTTTGGCTGTGCGACCTAATTAATGTCGTTACTAGATACAAAACACAAGAAGAAATCACTTACACTTACAACAATATTGTTAAGTGCACTCTTGGTGTTGCTTTTTTATATCGGACTTACATCTTTAGATCCTCCAGAAGAAAATGGAATTGCTATAAATTTTGGTACTACTGATTTTGGTAGCGGTAAAGTGCAGCCAACAGAGAAAATAAAGTCAGAGCCTTTAGATAAACCAATTACACCTCCTGTAGAGCAAGAAAAAGTGGAAGAAGTAGTTCCTGAGGCGGAATCCCCAAAAGAGCAGCCTTCTGAGAAAATTATTACGCAAGAAAGTGAAGAGTCTGTGGTTATAAAACAACAGAAAGAAGCTAAGCGTAAAGCTGATGCTGCAGCAAAAGCAGCTAAAGAAGCGGCTGATAAAGTAGAAAAAGATAAGCAGGAAGCAAAAGAGAAAGCCCAAAGAGAGCAAGATGCTAAACGCAAAAAGCTTGATGAAATGATGGGTGGTCTCAATAAATCTGATGGATCATCATCTGGTGGTGAAGGCAATGATTCGAAATCGGGAGATAAAGGTAGTCCAGATGGTAATCCTTATGCTACTAGTTATTATGGGGCTCCAGGTTCAGGAAGTGGAACTAAGGGATATGGATTGAATGGCAGGTCATTGGCAGGCAATAGTTCTGTAAAGCCAGACTGTAATGAAGAAGGTAGGGTTGTTGTTAAAATTTTTGTAGATAGAAATGGTCGAGTTATCGATGCTATTCCTGGAGTAAAAGGTACAACGAATACGGATCCTTGTTTAATGGGGCCGGCAAAAGCAACTGCAAATTCTCATACATGGAAACCAGATCCTAATGCGCCAAGCCAACAAGTAGGTTTTGTAGTAGTAGATTTTAAAGTTCGAGAATAATACATGACTTATAATGAGGTTTTAAATTGGATGTTTGTTCAACTTCCAATGTATCAACAAAAAGGTAAAATCGCACATTCTGGAAAGTTAGATGGTATTTTATCATTATCTAAGTATCTTAAAAATCCTGAAAATAAATTTAAAAGCATTCATGTAGCGGGAACTAATGGGAAAGGTTCTAGTAGTCACATGTTGGCTTCAATTCTGCAAGAGGCTGGTTATAAAGTCGGCTTATATACATCTCCACATTTAAAAGATTTCCGAGAACGTATTAAAATTAATGGAAACTGTATCGATGAAAATAAAGTAGTAAGCTTTATAGAAGATAATATAGTGTACTTAAAAGAGAATAAACTGTCTTTTTTTGAAATGACAGTGGGTATGGCTTTTGATTTTTTCGCAAAGGAAAAGGTTGATATTGCTATTGTAGAAGTTGGTTTAGGAGGGCGTTTAGATTCTACAAATATTATAACTCCAGAAGTTTCTTTAATAACAAACATAGGTTTCGATCATGTAGATTTGTTGGGTGATACGCTAGAGAAAATTGCAGTAGAAAAAGGTGGAATTATAAAAGACAATATTCCTGTTGTAATTAGTGAGACGCAAAAGGAGACCTCTTCAGTGTTTAGAGAAATTGCTGAAAATAAAAATGCTTCAATAGTTTTTGCAGACAGTGAAACTATAGAAAATTATAAAACCTCTTTATTAGGGAGTTATCAGGTTAAGAATGTAAAAGGAGTACTTTGTGTTGTAAAACAATTAAAGTCCTTTAAAATATCATCTAATAACATTCAGCAAGGTCTTTTAAAGGTTGTTGAAAATACTGGGTTGCTTGGGCGTTGGCAGATTTTATCTGATAAGCCAATGGTGGTTTGTGATACGGCACATAATTCTGAGGGGTTAAAAATTGTAATTGAGCAAATCAATAACCAACAGTTTGAGAATTTGCATATAGTGATGGGTTTTGTAAAAGACAAAGATTTAGACATTGTTTTACCTCTTTTGCCTAAAAACGCAAAATATTATTTGTGTAAACCTGATATTGACCGTGGTTTAGATGTTGAAGTATTAAGAAGTAGATTTTTAAACTTCGGACTTAAAATTGACTCTTATTTATCTGTAAATAAAGCGTTTAATGCGGCTATTGAAAATGCAAGTAAAGAAGATTTTGTTTTTGTGGGAGGAAGCAATTTTGTAATTGCAGAAATTATTTAAAATTTTTTCTTTTTTTCTTTTGAGAATTAAAAAACTGTTCTATATTTGCACTCGCTTAGCGAAACAATGTTAAGCAAATCGGGCTCTTAGCTCAGTTGGTTTAGAGCACCTGCCTTACAAGCAGGGGGTCACTGGTTCGAATCCAGTAGGGCCCACAGTAATTAAAAACCCTTCAAGAAATTGAAGGGTTTTTTTGTTTTCTATACTATTGCGTTTTCTTTCAAATTCTAATTTGAATTAAATCAAAATTTTAATGAACTTTAATTAAGGTAAAGTGCACTTAGTGGAATAGTTGTCGTCGCTTGTGATGTTCTTATTGTTGGCTTTTCAAAAATAAGTGCGTTTTAGCTTTAATGGTGGCTTTTGGTGGGCTTTTGATTAATGGTGGCGGAATAATGTTTTTAACTTTAAATCAGTTGTTGATTTTGTTGTATATCACTTTTTAATATTATTGCTAATTAGTAAAGCTGTAAATTTTTGGTTTGACATATATCCATTCAGAATTTAGAAAATAGGTAATTTCTGAATGGATTTCTGGTTTTACAATAAGTCTAAGATTCTTTCTAGGGCCATTCCTCTAGATCCTTTTATCAGAATAGTGCTTTTTTCGATTTTATTATGTTTAAGGTGTTCTCTTAATTCGTCAAAAGATGTGTAGATTTTGTTATTCGTATTTGTGTTTGAGAAATTTTCACCTATTAAAAAAGTAATATCAAAATTCATAGAAAAAGCTAAGTCGGCTATATTTTGGTGTTCTTTTTTAGCAGTGTTTCCAAGCTCGAACATATCACCTAAAAATGCTATTTTATGTTCGGCTTTAAGGTTTTTTAAGTTATCTAAGGCAACTTGCATGCTGCTAGGGTTTGCATTGTAAGCATCTAAAATAATTTTATTTCCGTTTTTTTCAATTATTTGTGACCTATTGTTTGAAGGAATATAACTTTCTATTCCTTTTTTTATTTCAGATATAGTAATGTTGAAATATTTCCCCATTGTAATAGCTGCACAACAGTTGATAAAATTATAAGCGCCTATAAGTTTGGTGGTAATTAATATGTTGTCAAATTCAATTTCAACAAAAGGATTGGCATCGATTAGTTTTATTTGATAGAATTTGGAATCGATTTGACTAAACCCGTACTTTTTTATATAACTATTTAATTTTTCAAATTGAATGGCGTCATCAGCATTAAAAAATATTTGTTTGTCATTATTAATTAAAAATTCATAAAGTTCACTTTTTCCTTCTATCACGCCTTCTTCGCTTCCAAATCCTTCTAAGTGTGCTTTTCCAAAATTTGTGATATAGCCAAAATCAGGTTCAGCTATACTGCTCAAAAATTCAATTTCTTTTTTATGGTTAGCGCCCATTTCTATAATTGCAATTTCAGTATCTTCTTTTATGGTTAACAGGCTTAGTGGTACGCCAATATGATTGTTTAAATTACCGACTGTTGCTATTGTTTTGTATGTTGTTGATAGCACTGAGTTGATTAGTTCTTTTGTAGTAGTTTTTCCATTACTGCCAGTTAGGCCAATAACTTTTGCGTTTGAATAATTTCTATGGTAATTGGCTAGCTTTTGTAGTGTTTCTAGTGTGTTAGAAACTAATATGGTATTGTTGTTAGTGGCGTACTCTTCTTCGTCGACAATAGCAAAAGAAGCTCCGCCTTCTATAGCTTTATTTGCGTAAGAATTACCGTTGAAATTATCGCCCTTTAAAGCAAAAAAAATACAATTTTCAGATATTTTTCTAGTATCTGTGCATATTATAGGGAACTGTAAAAACAGTTTGTGTAGCTTTTCTATTTTCATGAAACTAAAGTATAAAAAAAGTCCTGATGGTTACATCAGGACTTTTAAGAATTTTGTGTTTTAAGCTATTATTTAGCTTTTTTACCTCTAACAGTTTTATTTTTTGTTTTTGATTTAGAACCAACTCTAGACATTGCGCATCTAAAACCAATATAATCTGTTGCCATATATTGTGGTAGGTATCTACGTTGTGCAGGATCTAACCAGTATGCTCTGTCTCTCCAAGAACCACCTTTAAAAACTCTTACTTCATTATTTATAAGTGTTGTTCTGTAATTTGATTCATCGTATTGACGAACAACTGTTCCGGCAGAATCACGTTCAACTTTATGGTTAGGAGAATTGTACATTTTCTTCTTTTCATCTCCGTCTTCGTCATCATTAAATTTGTCATAAAATCTTGATGATCCGGCATCGCCATCTCTATAGCCTCTGTTGTCACTTGAAGAGAAGTTTGTTCTCAAATAAGTTTCTTGCTCATCAACAGCTACCATTTTAATTTCTCCAGGTAAGTTTACTGCTACTATTTTTCCGTTAGGTAAAGTATCGTAAACGATAGAGTCTCTAATAACATTTACTTTACCATCTTCTCCGATAGCGGTTTTCATGTAAACATTTCCTCTATAGTAGTTAAAATCACTTACTTCGTCATCAACCATTGGTCTATAAACATCAGCTGTCCATTCAGCAACATTCCCAGCCATATCGTATAAGCCTAAATCATTAGGTTTGTATGATTTTACTTCGGCAGTAATATCAGCACCATCATCAGACCAACCTGCAATTCCGCCATAATCACCTTTTCCTTGTTTGAAATTGGCTAATTGATCTCCACGACCAACACGTTGTCCGTTTCTAGTGTAATCACCTTCCCAAGGATATTTTTTTCTACCTCTGTAGTTATTGTATTCTCTTGATCCTACTTGAGCAGCAGCTGCATATTCCCATTCAGTTTCGGTAGGTAGTCTGTATTCAGGTAAAATGATACCTGTACTACGTGAAGCAAAATTAGAAATAGAATCTTTTTTCATTTTACCTTGTAATGAATCTATTTGACCATTATAAACAGATTCTGGTCTGTTCAAATAAGCTTCAGTACTAAAAGTACCTTCGGCTTCACTATTTAAAGCTTTGTATTTAGCCTCACTAGATAGGTAACCTTCTCTTTCTAGCATAATTTCATTAACACGGTCTGTTCTCCATTCTGCAAATTGTACAGCTTGAATCCAATTTACACCAACAACAGGGTATTCTGCGTATGCTGGGTGACGTAAATAGTTATTTGTCATAGTTTCGTTGAAACCTAAACGGTTTCTCCATACTAATGTGTCAGGTAAAGCACCTGTGTAAATATTTGCGTAACGAGGATCTTCAGGAGGGTAAACCTTTTTAAGGAAATCTAAATATTCTAAATACATAGAATTAGTTACCTCGGTTTCGTCCATGTAAAAAGACTGAACGTGTTGTTGTGTAGGCGTGTTGTTCCAATCATGCATCACATCATCTTGCACTTTACCCTTGGTAAAAGTACCACCTTCAACGAATACTAGACCAGGAGCAGTTTCTTGCTCTTTATAATCTGTATTGTGCTGAAAACCACCTTCCTTTGCATTTATTTTCCAACCTGTAGCTCTAGATGTGTTTTTAGAAGAAGAGTTTTTACAACTACTTACACTACTTGCTATAACAGCACAAGAGAGTACAACTTTGATGAATTGTTTTTTCATAATTAGGACTTGAGTTCAATAAAATCAACTACATTAATGTAGTTTGGTAAATCAATATTTTTGGTTTGCAATTATTGCTTTCGGCTTTAAGAACGATGTTTTCTTTAGAATATTTTATGAAAAGTAAATTATTTAAAGAAAATTAATTTTTCGGCTTAATAGTAATTACACCATTTATAACGCAGCAAAGTTAGTATTAGTATTTTGTTTTTTCTTTTTATTAGTTAATTATTATTGTGATTCAATTAATAAGGTATATAGTAATAAATTTAAGGAAGTGTTATAGTCTTATTTTTTAAATAAATATCATTTTTTTTATCTTCTTAGATAAGTTTTTTAGAATACAGGCGTTAGTTATATGATTGAATGTATAGTTTAGTTTTCATTACATTTAAGTTAACAATAGAACCTATATTTTAAATTGATAGAAATTCAAAAATGAAAAAAGCAATTTTAGTCTCTTTTTTGTTAAGCATTGCAAATGTGTTTGCTCAAGATAATGATAGAGTTATTTCGACGGGGGTACCCTTTTTAACAATCGCAGCAGATGCTAGAGCATCTGGTATGGGAGATATGGGTGTGGCTACATCAGTTGATGCATATTCTCAACAATGGAACCCTGCTAAATTTGCTTTTGCAGAGCATAAAATGGGCATTGCGGTAAGTTATACACCTTATTTAGAAAGTATAATTACAGATATAGCATTGTTAAATGCAAATTTTTATAATAAGATTGATGATAGAAGTGCTTTTGCGGCAAGTATTAGATATTTTACGTTAGGAGAAATACAATTACGTCAAAATTTTGAAGACAACCCTCGAATTGTGAAGCCAAATGAATTTGCAATTGATGGTTCTTATTCGCTAAAACTTAGTGAAACATTTTCAATGGGAGTAGCGGGGCGTTTTATTAGTTCTAACCTTAAATTTCAAGACCAAGCGAATACAGACTCTCAGGCAGCAAATGCGTTTGCGGTAGATGTTGCCGGTTATTATAGGTCTAGAGAAGTTGCTTATAATAATTTTGATGGTAGATGGAGGGCTGGATTTAATATATCTAATTTAGGAAATAAGATTTCTTATGATCAAGGAGGACAAGAGAATTTTTTACCAACGAATTTAAAGTTTGGTGGTGGATTTGACTTTATACTTGATGGAGATAATACAATAGCAGTAAGTACTGAATTTAATAAATTGTTAGTGCCAACGCCTCAAGATTTTAATAATGATGGAGATGTTAATGGAGATGATGCACAAGAATACCAGAGTATAGGTTTCTTAGAAGGTGTTTTTAAATCTTTTAATGATGCTCCTGGAGGTTTTTCAGAAGAGATTAAAGAAGTTACATGGGCTTTAGGTGCTGAATATAGATACCAAAATGCTTTTATGTTAAGGGCGGGTTACTTTAACGAAAGTGAAGAGAAAGGATCTAGAAAATTTATGTCTGTTGGAGCGGGTTTTAAATTTAAGGCAACACAAATAGATCTTTCTTATTTGTTTTCATCTTCTAAAATTCAAAACCCATTAGAAAATACACTTCGTTTTTCTCTAACATTTAATTTCGGAGAAGAGTTTTTTAACGATTAAGTGCTAATATACATATTAAGAAAATCCAAATTAAAACTATGTAGTTTTGGTTTGGATTTTTTAGTTTTCATCAATTAACATTTTAAATAGTTGTAAAAGTTAGATTTGTTGACTTATATTTAATTAAAAATAAAATTTGAAAAAGCATAAATTAGTAATTGATTATAGTGTATATCCATCTTGTAAAGCTTTAGATGCTGAAGATTTGGAGTTGATGATATCGGCAGTAGAGGCTCGTAAAAATGCATATGCCCCATATTCAAATTTTCAGGTTGGAGCAGCTGTTCTTTTAGAGAACGGAGAAGTTGTTATTGGTAGTAATCAAGAGAATGCAGCGTACCCTTCTGGACTTTGTGCAGAAAGAGTTGCAATATATCATGCAAGTGCAAAATACCCTAACGTGATTATAAAGGCTGTGGCAATTTCAGCAACATCAAAAAATTATGTGGTTGATTCGCCAGCAGCACCTTGTGGAAATTGTAGACAATCTATGATTGAGTATGAGCAAAAGCAAAAACTACCTATCAAAATTTTATTAATGGGAGAAAAAGGAGAGGTTTTAAAAATAGATTCTTTGTTAGATATTCTTCCTTTAGCATTCAATAGCTCATTTTTATAAATTGAAAAACCAGAAATAGGGTCTTTTTTTTGCATTTTTTTCACTTTATGATCAATATTCGTGTATTTTCTATTTGCGGTTAAGCTTTTTGTTTAATTTTTTTCACCTATTGATTTATATGTGTATTTTTGCTTTTCAATTTTTGTTCCTAAAGTTGAGTAGAAATAATTATAGTTCTATAAAAATTCGCATTTAATGGAGAAAATCACAAAAGAAGTCTACCTAAAATGGTATGAAGATATGTTGTTCTGGAGAAAATTCGAGGACAAATTAGCAGCCGTTTACATACAACAAAAAGTTAGAGGATTTTTACATCTTTATAATGGTCAAGAAGCTGTTTTAGCAGGAGCTCTTCATGCTATGGATCTTTCTAAAGATAAAATGATTACAGCTTACAGGAACCATGTACAGCCGATAGGTATGGGTGTGGATCCAAAAAGAGTAATGGCTGAGTTATTCGGAAAAGTAACAGGTACTTCAAAAGGTATGGGAGGGTCAATGCACATCTTTTCTAAAGAACATCGTTTTTATGGCGGTCATGGTATCGTTGGTGGTCAAATTCCTTTAGGTGCAGGTTTAGCTTTTGCTGATAAATACAAAAAAAGTGATGCTGTCACTTTATGTTATATGGGTGATGGTGCTGTAAGACAGGGTTCTTTACATGAGTCATTCAATTTAGCGATGTTATGGCAATTACCAGTTGTTTTTGTTTGTGAAAATAACGGTTATGCTATGGGAACATCTGTAGCAAGAACTTCGTATTCAACTGATATTTGGAAATTAGGTTTGGGGTATGAAATGCCTTGTGGACCAGTAGATGGTATGGATCCAGTTACTGTTGCTAAAGAAATGAGTAAAGCTATCGAAAGAGCAAGAAGTGGTGGCGGACCAACTTTCTTAGAAATGAAAACATATAGATATAGAGGCCACTCTATGTCTGATGCACAACATTACAGAACTAAGGACGAAGTAGAAGAATACAAGAAAATTGATCCTATCAGTCAAGTATTAGAAGTGATTAAGGACAAGAAATATGCATCTGATGATGAAATTGATGCGATAGGCAAAAAAATCAAAGCATTAGTTTCTGAATGTGAGAAATTTGCAGAAGAGTCAGATTATCCACCAGTAAGCCAAATGTATGATATGGTTTACGATCAAGAAGATTATCCATTTTTACAACATAAATTATAGTTAGATGGCAATAGTAATAAATATGCCGAGACTTAGCGATACCATGGAAGAAGGTACAGTTGCTAAGTGGTTAAAGCAAGTAGGTGACAAAATTGAAGAAGGTGATATTTTAGCTGAAATCGAAACAGATAAGGCTACAATGGAGTTTGAATCTTTTGATGAAGGAACATTACTTCATATAGGAATTCAGGAAGGCGATGGTGCTCCTGTTGATACTTTATTAGCTATTATTGGTGAAAAAGGAGAAGATATTTCGGATTTAATAAACGGTTCAGGAGCAGCTGAGGCTGATAAGTCAGAAGAAGTTAAAGAAGAAAATACAGCAGTTGAAGAAGTTTCAAATGAAGAATCTTCAGAAGCAGCTGATATTCCAGAAGGTGTTGAAATTATTAAAATGCCTAGACTTAGTGATACTATGGAAGAAGGTACTGTAGCTTCTTGGTTGAAAAAAGTAGGTGATAAAGTTGAAGAAGGAGATATACTTGCTGAGATAGAAACAGATAAAGCTACAATGGAGTTTGAGTCTTTCTATTCAGGCACATTATTATATATAGGTACTCAAGAAGGAGAATCTTCACCTGTTGATGTTATTTTGGCAATTATAGGGCCAGAAGGTACTGATGTTGATAGTCTTTTAAAATCTAAACCATCTGCTCCGAAAAAGGAAAGTGCTCCTAAAGCAGAAGCTAAGAAGGAAGAGGCTAAAAAAGAAACTGTGTCAAGTCCAAATGCTGCCCCGGTAGTAAGCGATGGTCAGCGTGTTTTTGCTTCACCTTTAGCTAAAAAAATAGCTTCAGAAAAAGGAGTTGATTTAGCAAAAGTAGCTGGATCAGGAGATAATGGAAGAATAGTAAAGAAGGATATTGAAAATTATACACCTTCTGCAGCTCCATCAAAAGCAGCTTCTAATTCTGCAACACCAGTAAATGTTGCCGTAGGAGAGGAAAGCTTTGAAGAAGTTAAGAACAACCAAATGCGTAAGGTTATTGCTAAACGTTTAGGTGAATCGAAATTTACTGCACCACATTACTACCTAAATATTGAGGTAGATATGAGTAATGCAATGCAATCTAGAGTTCAAATAAATAGCTTGCCAGAGACTAAAGTATCATTTAATGATATGGTAGTAAAGGCATGTGCAATGGCTCTGAAAAAACATCCACAAGTAAACACTACTTGGAGTGCTGATTCAACACGTTTTAATCATCATATTCATGTAGGTGTAGCTGTAGCAGTTGAAGATGGGCTTGTAGTTCCTGTTTTGAAATTTGCAGATCAAATGGGGCTTTCTCAAATAGGAGGTTCTGTTAGAGAATTAGCAGGTAAAGCAAGAAATAAAAAGTTAACTCCAGCAGAAATGGATGGAAGTACTTTTACGGTTTCTAACTTAGGAATGTTTGGAATAGAAAGTTTTACTTCTATTATTAATCAGCCAAACTCTGCAATACTTTCAGTAGGTGCCATTATAGAAAAACCTGTTGTTAAAGATGGTCAGATTGTAGTAGGTAATACAATGAAACTTACTTTAGCATTAGATCACAGAACTGTAGATGGGGCAACTGGAGCTCAATTTTTACAAACGTTGAGGTCTTATATAGAAAACCCAGTTACAATGCTTGCTTAGTTAATAAGTAGTTTTTAAATATTATACTAAAGCATCCCATTTATTTGGGATGCTTTTTTTTATCTTTAAATCCGAGATAAAATAATATTTAATTTAAAAGTAAATAACATATAAATGAAAAAAATTAGCGTAATTATTTTTGGAATCCTTTTTACATACAGCTGTAAAGCTCCTAAAATAGTAGAAACAAACCCTGATAATATTGAAGCTGTAACACCTGTTTCTGAAACGGTTAATGTAGAGGAGGAAGTTATTGAGGAGAAAAGTAGAAAAGCAATTCCAACAACATCGTTTTCAAAAAGTAAAGATGTAGGTGATATTATAAGTTTTTTATCTTCTGATGATTTAAAAGGTAGAGAAGCTGGTAGTGAGGGAATTGAGATAGCTGCTAATTATATTGAAGATATTTTTAAGGAAAACGGTGTTAAGCCTTATTTTGAATATTATAAAGACACTATATCAAATTATGAGAAACCTGCATATAATGTGGTTGGTGTATTAGAGGGTATAGATGCTTCTTTGAAAAATGAAATTGTTGTTATTGGTGCGCACTATGATCATATAGGTTTAATTGCTCCTAAGAATGGAGATGCTATAGCAAATGGAGCGAATGATAATGCCTCTGGGACAACTACAGTTTTAGAGCTTGCTCGTTATTTTGCGACTACAAAAAATAATAAGAGAACTATTGTATTTGCTTTATTTACAGCAGAAGAAAAAGGTCTTTTGGGATCTAAGGATTTAGCGAAAAGACTGAAAGAAAGAAATATAAACTTATATACTATGCTTAATTTTGAAATGGTTGGTGTTGCCTTACAAAATAAAGATTACTTTATGTATGTTACAGGGTATGAAAATTCAAACTTAGCACAAGTGGCAAATGATTATTCTGGAGAGAAATTGATTGGTTTTTTGCCATCTGCAAAAAAAATGAATTTATTTAAACGGTCTGATAATTATGCATTTTATGAAGAGTTTAGTGTGCCTTCTCAGACATTTTGCACATTTGATTTTACAAATTTCAACCATTATCATGGTGTTGATGACGAAGCAGAATTGATGGATTTTAATCATATGGCAACTGTAGTAAACAAATCAATACCAATGGTTACTGGTATTGTAAATGCAACAACAAAAGAAATTAAGTTCAATTAAGGTTACCAATGGCAAATATTATAATTACAGGTTCAAGTAGGGGAATAGGATTTGAAATGGCTAAGCTTTTTGCAGATGCTGATCATCAAGTTTTAGCATTGTCTAGAAATGATAAGCCTATTTCCGATTTAAAACATCTTAATATCACTTCCTTTCCCTTTGATCTATCCGATGAAAAAGATTTAGATAAACTAGAAAAATTTATTAAAGACTCATGGGAACAAGTTGATGTTCTTATTAATAATGCAGGTAAGCTTTTAAATAAACCCTTTTTAGATATTACATCATCAGAATTTGAAGAGGTGTATAAGGTGAATGTTTTTGGTGTAGCGAGCGTAACTAAGATTGTAGTGCCTAAAATGGCTAAAACAGGTCATGTTATAACAATTAGTTCAATGGGTGGAGTGCAAGGAAGTCTTAAATTTCCTGGTTTAGCAGCATATAGTTCTAGTAAGGCAGCTGTAATTACATTAACTGAATTATGGGCAGAAGAGTTTAAAGAATCGGGTCCTTCATTTAATGTTTTAGCTCTTGGAGCGGTACAGACAGAAATGTTAGAAGAAGCTTTTCCGGGTTATCAAGCGCCAACGACAGCTTTAGAAATGGCTAATTATATTAAAGAATTTGCTTTAACGGGTAATGTGTTGTTTAATGGAAAATTAATACAGGTTAGTAATAGCACACCATAAAATAGCTGTTTAATTTTTTGATATTTATCTTATTTTTGTTGAATGTATAAAACACTAGAAAAATACCTTCCTGAACGAGCAGTAGAGTTGTGCGCTGATCTGATAAAGGAAAATAGTGTTAATTTAAAGATTGTAAATCAACGTGTTACTCGTCATGGTGATTATAGGAGATTACCAGACGGAACACATAAAATAACAGTTAATTCATCTTTAAATAAGTATCGTTTTTTAATTACTTTGGTGCATGAGATAGCACACTTAGTAGCTTTTGAAAAATATGGAAGAAAAATTAAGCCACATGGATTAGAATGGAAAAAAACATTTCAATTTTTAATGCTTCCTTTTATTCGTCCAGAGGTTTTTCCGCCAAAGGTTTTGCCATTAATAGCAAATCACTTTAGAAACCCCAGTGCGAGTAGTGATACAGATGCTAAATTATCAATAGCATTAAAACAATTTGATGCACAATTTAAAGAAAATTCGTACGTTTTTCAATTACCAATCGGAAGCGTATTTAGATTAAAAAATGGTAGAATTTTTAAAAAAGGGAATAAAAAAATAAAACGATTCGAATGTATTGAGTTGAGTACAAATAATATTTATTTGTTTCAACCTAATGCAGAAGTAGAGTTAATAAAAGACTAAAAGAAATGAATAAAAATTATTACGCAGTTTTAATGGCAGGTGGAGTTGGATCTCGTTTTTGGCCAGTTAGTACATCTGAATTTCCTAAGCAATTTCACGATATGCTTGGTACGGGAGATACTTTAATTCAAAAAACTTTTAAACGTTTAAATAAGTTTGTTCCTACAGAGAATATTCTGATTTTAACAAATGAGCGCTATAATGATTTAGTATTAGAGCAATTACCCATGGTAAAACAAGAACAAGTAGTTCTTGAGCCTGCAATGCGTAATACAGCACCATGTATATTATATGCGTCATTAAAAATACAAAAGAAAAATCCAGATGCGGTGATGATAGTAGCACCTAGTGATCATTGGATTGAAGATGAAGAAGGTTTTGCAAGAAATGTTGAAGCGTGTTTTGATAAATGTGAAAAAGAAGATGCACTTTGTACTTTAGGTATTAAACCAACTTTTCCGAACACAGGCTTTGGATATATAGAATTTGATAAAGAAAATAAAGAAGACCTTAAAAAGGTAAACCAATTTAGAGAAAAGCCTAATTATGAAACTGCTAAAGATTTTTTAGCACAAGGTAATTTTTTGTGGAATGCGGGTATATTTATGTGGAGCGTTAAAACAATAGTTGACGCTTTTAAAGCTTACCAACCATCGCAATACGAATTATTTGCAAAGGGAATTGCTTTGTATAATACAGATTCTGAACAGGAGTTTATTAATGAGAACTATCCTCAGGCAGAAAATATATCTATTGATTATGCAATATTAGAACAATCAAAAAAGATTTATGTTCTTCCTGCTACTTTTGATTGGAATGATTTAGGTACTTGGGGTTCTCTTTATGATAAGTTAGATAAAGAAGAAGGTGATAACGCTGTAGTTAACAGCAGAGTTTTGTTAGAAGATGCTACAGGGAATATGATTAGATCTCCAAAAGACAAAATTGTTGTTGTTGATGGCTTAAAGGATTACATTATTGTAGATAAAGAAGATGTTTTACTAATCTACCCAAAATCTAAAGAACAAGATATTAAGCAAGTACTTGTTAAGGTGAAAGAAAAATTTGGTAAACAGTATACCTAGAATATGAATGACGAATTAAATAAAGAACATATTGCGCCCAACAGCAATGAAGGAGCTAAAGGAGAAGAGGTGAAAAAAGATCTTCAAGGTCTTTTAGGTTCTACTAAACAGTTTTTGTCAGAGTTATTAGATATCAGAAGTAATACTGACCAAGAAGCTACTCGAGAATCTATTGTTGCAGATATACCATTTAAAGGCCATACATCGTGGATTTTAATATGCTCTATATTTATAGCTTCAATTGGTTTGAATGCAAATTCAACAGCTGTTGTTATTGGGGCCATGTTAATTTCGCCACTAATGGGTCCTATATTAGGTATGGGATTGTCATTGGCAATTAATGATGTTGATACACTTCGTCGTTCGTTAAAGAATTTTGCTGTAATGGTGGTTCTTAGTATTTTAACAGCTTTTCTGTTTTTTAAACTTTTTCCATTACGTGATGAATCTTCAGAGCTTTTAGCACGTACGGCGCCTGATATTAGAGATGTTCTTATAGCTTTTTTTGGTGGTTTGGCGTTGGTGATTGCTAGAGCAAAAAAAGGCACGATAGCTAGTGTTATATTTGGTGTAGCAATTGCAACAGCATTAATGCCTCCTTTATGTACAGTAGGTTTTGGTTTAGCTATTGGTAACTGGGATTATGCTAGTGGAGCAATGTATTTATTTATAATAAATACCATCTTTATTGGTCTGGCAACTTTTCTGGTTATTAAAATTTTAGGCTTTCCGATGGTGCGCTACGCTAACTCTCAAAGAAGGAGAACAATAGCAAGGTTGGCATCATTAGTAGCTATTTTAGTTATGATACCTGCTAGTTTTACATTCTTTCAAGCTTGGAAAGAATCTAAGTTTAAAAGTGAAGCTCAAAGTTTTATCACTAATAATATTGAGAAATATCAATTTGCAGGAAATGGAATGTTTCTTGGGAATTTCACCAATATAGAGTATCATGGTAATGATAAGAATTTTTTTGAAATGATTTTTGGTAGTAAAACTAAAAGAGAAAATTCAGCTATAGAACTTATGTTTATGGGAGAAGAATTAGTGCCAGATAACATAATTTCAAGTTGGAGATCTATAAAAAATGAAGATTACACGGAGTTGAAAGATGTAGACCTGAAAATAATTCAAGGTTCTAAAAATGAAGTTATCGATCAATTTAAATATGTAAATGAGCTTTATGAATCTAAAAAAGCAGAATTGTTATCGAAAGATGAGCGAATAAAAATTTTAGAAGAAGATTTAGTGAAGTTGAATAAGCTAAAAACTTCGCAAATTCCTTTTGAAGATATAAGTGCTGAGGCTAAAACAAACTATGAAAATTTAGAAACACTTGGTTTCTCGTATACAATTAAAACAGATTTTAAAAAATTAGATACAATTCCTGTTTTTGAAGTAAGTTGGAAAAAAGAAATTAAGAAAGGTCAAGCAGAAATAGATACTAAGAAATTATCTGATTGGCTAAAACTTCGTTTAAAGAATAATAAAATTGAGGTTAAAGCGGAATTAAATTAAATTTAATTACGCTCTTCAATATACATTTGACGCACTTTTTTAAACAATTCTGATGAATATACAAAATCGGTAACGGCTTCGTTATCGGTTTTGAATATTTCTTTATTTGTGCCTTCCCACTCTTTTAAACCGTTTTTTAAGAATAAAATTTTCTGACCTATTTCCATAACAGAGTTCATATCATGAGTGTTAATAATAGTTGTAATATTATACTCTTCTGTAATCTCTTGAATTAGATTGTCAATTAATATAGCGGTTTTGGGATCAAGTCCAGAGTTTGGCTCATCACAAAATAAATACTTCGGGTTCATAACTATTGCTCTTGCAATAGCAACTCTTTTTTGCATTCCTCCAGATATTTCTGAAGGGTACTTGTGGTGTGCTTCAATTAAATTGACACGTTTTAAAACAGCATCAACACGATCCTGCATTTCAGATTTAGATTGTTTTGTAAACATTTCAAGAGGAAACATTACATTGCCTTCAACAGTCATAGAATCAAACAAAGCACTACCTTGAAATACCATGCCCATTTCTTGACGTAAATCTCTTTTTTCATCTCCTGTTAAACTGGAGTATGTTCTTCCGTCATAACAAATAGATCCTTCTTCAGGTTCAAATAAACCCAGAAGACACTTTAGAAAAACAGTTTTTCCAGAACCACTTTGTCCAATTATAAGGTTTGTTTTTCCTTTCTCGAAAGAAGTAGTTACACCCTTAAGTATTTTTGTATCTCCGAAAGATTTGTGTATGTCATTTACTTCAATCATTAGCCTAATAAAAGTTGTGTTAGTATATAATTTACAATAATAATAACAACACTCGTCCATACAAACGATGTTGTACTTGCCTTACCAACCTCTAAAGCTCCACCTTTCATATAATAACCATGAAAGGAGGGTATGGTAGCTATAATAAATGCAAATATTATAGTTTTTATAAATGAGTATGTAACATGAAAAGGAATAAAAT
This sequence comes from Cellulophaga sp. HaHaR_3_176, assembly GCF_019021925.1. Lineage (NCBI taxonomy): Bacteria > Pseudomonadati > Bacteroidota > Flavobacteriia > Flavobacteriales > Flavobacteriaceae > Cellulophaga > Cellulophaga sp. HaHaR_3_176. The sequence goes on along the minus strand of NZ_CP058990.1, from coordinate 2,551,780 downwards.
CTAATTGAATCCCTTCAACGAAATCAGCACTTGTACTAAATCCACCAAAAACTCCAGCAATCCATCCTCCAAAAATACCGACGTACATGGCAATAGCTATTGCAAACGGATATAATAATAAAGCAATAATTTTAGGGAAAACTAAATAATTTAAAGAGTTTACGCCCATAACTTCTAAGGCATCAATTTGCTCAGTTACTCGCATAGTACCAATACTAGAAGTAATATACGAGCCAACTTTCCCCGCCATAATAATAGAAGTAAATGTTGGGGCAAATTCTAAAATAACAGATTGTCTAGTAGCAAACCCAATAAGATTTCGAGGTATTAATGGGTTCGTCATATTTAAAGCTGTTTGTATAGAAACAACACCTCCGATAAAAAAGGAAATAAATATGATTATGCCAAGAGAACCGAATATAAGTTCGTCAATCTCTTTCAAAATAAGAGTTTTCATTATTCTCCATTTGGTAGGTTTTTTAAAAACCTCCCGAATCATAATAAAATAGCTGCCAATAGATGCTAGGTAATTCATTAATTAAAATAATCTAGTTCATGTAAAAATAATAATATTATATTGTTTGAGACTTGTTATTATAAGAAAAGAAAATTGTTATATACATAAGCTTTGAAATATGACTTAATTTTTAAATTGATTTAACTTTAAATTCTTTTAAACGATATATATTTAATTAATTTTGTTTTATAAAATTCAATTTCATGACTAAAAATAAACATGCTGCTTTTTTACTATCGGCATTAATTTGTTTGAGTGGACTTTCATTAAGTGCACAAAGAAAATCTAAAAACAAATCTCAAGAATCAGCTGTTGCTACAGCACCATTTACAAGTCCAAAATTAGTAGTTGGTATTGTAGTTGATCAAATGAGATATGATTATTTAACGAGGTTTTGGTCGCAATATGGAGATGGTGGTTTTAAAAGGTTGATAAAAGATGGTTTTAATTGCCAAAATAATCATTTTAATTATGCTCCAACATATACAGCTCCTGGGCATACATCAGTATATACAGGTACAACACCTGCTACACATGGTATAATAGGAAATAACTGGTACGATAAAGATTCAGGAGAAAGTGTTTATTGTGTTTCAGATGACACTTACAACTCTGTTGGGACAACATCAGATGCTGGGAAAATGTCACCTTTTAGAAACAACGTAACGACAATTACAGATCAATTGCGCCTTCATACAGAAATGCGAGGTAAAGTTATTGCAGTGGCGCTAAAAGATAGAGGTGCTGTTTTACCGGGTGGTCATTCTGCAAATGCAGCATACTGGTTTCATGGAAAAGATGAGGGTAATTGGATTACTAGCACTTATTATATGAATGAATTGCCTAAGTGGGTTGCAGATTTTAATGCTTCAGACATAGCTATATCATATAAAAAACCATGGAATACTTTAAAAAATATAAATGAATACATACAAAGTGGTACAGATGTAAATGCTTATGAAGGACTTTTTGAAGGTGAAATGAATTCTTCTTTTCCTCATGATTTGCCTGCACTTTGGGCAGCTAATGATGAATATGACCTTATTAAAGCAACACCTTATGGTAATAGTTTGACTGTTGATTTCGCAATCGCATCTTTAGAAGGTGAAAGTTTAGGTGCGGATGCTATTACTGATTTTTTAGCAGTAAGTTTTTCAAGTACTGACTATGTTGGGCATAAATTTGGAGTGAACTCAAAAGAAATTGAAGATACCTACTTAAGGTTAGATGCTGATTTAGAAAAATTATTAAATACTTTAGATGTTAAAGTAGGTGTGGGTGAGTATACTGTTTTTTTAACGGCAGATCATGCAGGTGTAGATGTGCCTTCATATTTAAAAGATAAGAAAATACCAGCAGGTTATGTTGATTTTAATCTTATTAAAGAAAAGCTGAATGTATTTTTAAATTATAATTATGGTACTGTTGATATTGTTAAAAACATATCGAATGGACAAATTTTTTTAGATCATAAAATTGTAAAAAATCTTGATATAGATTTAGAAGATGTTCAAAAGGATATTGCAAATGAGTTACTGTCTTATGATTATATAGATAGAACATACACTGCAAACCAGATGAAACAAAATAGTTATACAAGCGGAATTCCATACATTCTTCAAAATGGATATAATCAAAAAAGATCAGGTGATGTATTGATTGTATTGAAGCCTAATTTTATTAGTTACTCAACTACGGGGTCTACTCATGGGTCGCCTTATACATATGATACGCATGTACCGTTATTATTTTTCGGAAAAGGAATACAAAAGGGAGCAATGCATCAAAAAACAGTTATTCCTGATATTGCACCAACGATAGCATCATTATTAGGTATTGCTTACCCAAGTGGCACAACAGGAGAGCCGATTGTTGAGGTGTTAAAATAATTGTTTTTTTATACCTTTCCAGCGTAAATCACGAATAAAAGAGCCTTCTTTTTGGGAAACCAAAAAGGGGGCTTTTTCTTTTGAGGCTTTTAGGTAGCCTTTCATATTATCAAAAAAAGCATTTGGTTTGCCTTGTTTTAAAGCCATTTTTAATGAAGCAATTAATGTGATAATTAATTTATACCTCATAGTATACATAGCTTTACCTTGTAAAAGTTTAGCCTTTTTATTGTACGCTTTCCCAGTTGGGCGAAGGTGTTTTACTTTTAAATTGTCATCAGTTATAATTTCAAAACCATAATATTGAGCTAATAATTCATCAACGGTATCCCATCCCATGGCACTTTTTAAGCCGCCAATAGCAGAATAACATTCTTTTGAATATGCTTTAAATGCTCCTCGAACGTGCTTTTTATTCATTGGGTGATTTAATAACCACTGGCCTTCATTGTTTTTTTCATAAACAAAACCACCTACAACTCCTGCTTTTTGATTTTTATTAAAAATAGAGCTTATTGTTTTAAAGTAATTGTTGGGTAAAATAACATCGGCATCAAGCTTTACAATAAAATCATAATCTTCAATTAATAGGTTAGTTCCCTTATTAAAAGCATTTATTACTTTACTGCCGGGCATATGCTCTTGTGATGATGTGATATTTAACTTTGAGAATATTTGATTTTTTTTAGCAAAATCATCAATAATAGATTCTGTGTTATCTGTAGAGTTGTCGTTGACGATTATTACTTTTTTGGGAAGTAATGTTTGTTCTAAGATTGATTCTAAGGTTAGCCTTAAAAAAGACTCTTCATTATGAGCAGGTATAACAATATAGTAATTCATATAATGCTTAAAAAAATCAAAGGTAAGTATCTAGTTAATAAAAAATGTCAAAATAAGGACGTTAATGAAATGAATGTTTAAGCAAATTAGGCTAATATTTAAAATTATTTTCGAAAAATACACGCTCAAAAACATATTTTTTCGATGAAATACATAAAACTATGTAAAACCTATGAAATATTATTAGTTATTACATCCAAATGTTTTCTGAATTTTGCTTAAGAATTATAACCCCATATCCTACTATTATGAAAAAAACTATAATCAACAGTATTTTAATTACAACCTTATTGGTGTTTTCAAATACTACATTATCAGCACAAAATTCAACTTCTTTAGAGCTAAATAAAAGAATTGAGAATTTTAACGAATTAAGAAAGTTAGGTTACCAAGAAAAGGAAATTTATGAAGATTTAGGTAATGCTAATTTTTTAAGTGACAACTATGAAACTGCCATTTTTTGGTATAATAAACTTTTCAAATTTACAGATGGTAACGGAGTAAGTAATAGCTATTATGAGCGTTACCAATTTGCATTACAAATGGCGGGTAAAAGTACTTCTAAAGCAGCATCTAATAGTAAAGATTGGACAACTGTAGTAAAACAAGATTATGTAACAAAGAAAGTTAAAACATCTGATCGATTTAGAGAAATTGACTTTGCATCAAAAAGTCATTTAAAGGCTTTAGAAGATTTTGTAAGTAGAGAAATTAAGTTAGCTAAAGATATTAACTCTAAAGAGAATAATGAAGTAATAGCTATTGAAGATGACCATACGCCAATAGCTTTAACGGCAGACGGCACAACAGCATATTATGCGAAACCTGTTTTGGTTAAGCCACTATATGGTGTTTTTTCAAAAAAAGAATTAGTAAGTAAAATATATAAAGCCCAAAAAATAAAAGGGCAGTGGAGAACTGTGGAAGAAGTGTCATTGGCACCGAAGAATTCCTCAACAATGCATCCTGCAGTTTCTCAAGATGGTAAGCGTTTGTTCTTTGCTTCGAATATGCCAGGTACATTTGGTGAGTTCGATATTTATGTTGCAGATTTAAAAAGTAATGGAACTTTTGGAGTTGCTAAAAACTTAGGTAAAAAAGTAAATACAAACGAAGATGATTTATATCCAAATATTGTGGGAGGGACGTCGCTTTTCTTCGCATCAAATGGACATCAAGGCTATGGGGGATTAGATGTCTATATGGTAGAAGTAGCACAAAACAAGGTTGGCAGTAGTGTCAACCTTGGAAGTCCCATCAATAGCGGTTCAGATGAGTTCTCTGTAGATCTTATGAAGGATAATGGATCAGGTTATGTATTATTAAAAAGATCTGATGATAAAGGCGGGTTAAAACAAGTTGCCTTTTCTTATTCAGATGACCATGAGCCTAGCAGAAATAGAAAAGAGTATAATAGTTTTGAAGCATTAAATAAAGAATCTGAAATAAACTATTCTACTTCAATTTTCGAAGATTAATAGGGCAGTCTTAAAAGAGCTATGACCGATAGTTTATCCCCAAATAAGCAAGTATTATCGGAAGGTTAAGTTTTAGATTAACATTAATTATTTCAATTATGACCCACACAATTTCAACAATACAGAACAAAATTTATTTTATATTAATAGTGACTTTAATCTTGAGCAGTAATAATTTAGCTGCTCAAGAAAGTGTTGCTGATTTTGGATCTAAAACAACATACCATAATCAGTTGTTTTTCAATAGATTTTTGATCAACCCAACATTTTCTTTGGTAAGAGAAGAAAAGTCATATTTAAATATTTTGCATAGAAATCAATACACAACTTTTGAAGATAATAATCAAAACTATTTTGTTGGTTTTAGTAACAAAATTAACGACCATACAGCTTTAGGTATTGGTGTTTATAGCCAGTGGGCTGGCGTTGTTCAAGAGTTTGGCTTTAATGCAAATTATGCAACTTCTGTAAAGTTGGGAGAAAAAAGCACATTAACATTTGGTACTAATGTTAGCTATTTTAGTGATGGTTTAGATAAAAATAGAATGGTCTCTTCGGAAGAAGATCCTGAATTGGCAGATGTAAATAGAGAAAGTAAAATAGCTATTCAACCAGGTATTACATTGTCTCTTGGTAAATTTGATTTTAGTTTATATGCACAAGATTTGTTTAAGTATAACCAAACAACAAATAGCTTTTTAACGAACCTTAATGATAAAAGTATAAAAGCATCTGTTCAATACACTCATTTCTTAAGAGCTTCACGTGGGTTGTTTGCAAATGCAAGATTATCACCATTACTTCAAGTTGGTAAAAATTACGATAATAGTATTTCTTATGTTGGTTCTGTAATATTAGAATTGCCTGAATTCGGATGGGTTCAAAGTACTTTAGATGATGAATATGGTTTATCTATGGGTTTTGGTTTTAATTTGAATAAAAAAATGTCTTTAGGGTATTTAATGGAAAAAGACGTTGTTGAAGATCAAGCAGATTTGGGTTGGAATCATGAGGTTTCTGTAGCATATACTTTTAAGAATAATAAAAAGTCACTAGCTGATTATGTAGATAGTTCTCAAGACAGTAAAGTAGATGCTATTATTAGAAACTATGAAGAGCAGATACTTAAGTTAATGGCAGATCAGGAAAATAAAAGTGGGGAAGAAACAATTGAGGCTGTTAAAAAAGAAGTTATTAAGCCAGCAACCAAAAGTGGTAAGAAAAGAAGAAAAACAATAGATTCTGGTGCAGGTAGTAGTGGGTTAGGGTTAGCTAGTATTGATGAAGTAGAAGAAAAAGATAACTCTATGGCTTATGAGAACAGATTAATTTTAGATGAACTTATATTAAGACAAGACTCTATTGAAACAGCGAGAAACGACGCTTTTGAAGACCGTTTTGAAGCGATAGTACGAATTTTGAGAAACGATTTAGAAAAGGCAAAAGATTTAAAGGGGGAGAATTCAGTTAGTAATAAAACATCAACATCGGTAGCTTCTAATGATTATAAGGAAGTTAAAAAAAGTTATACTTTAAATAATGTAAATCATAAAAAATATGAAAAACTACCAATTAAAGTATTAAATCAAACAGATATTGTAGGGGTGAAATCTGGGTATTATGTTATTGCAAATGTGTATAAAACTAAAAAATACCTAACAGCTTTTATAGATGGTTTAAAAGCTAAAGGCTTAAATGCAAAACAATTTTATAACAAAGAGAATGGTTTGTACTATGTTTATTTAGCAGATTTTGATATTAAGCAAGATGCAGAAATGGCTTACGGGTCAAACTTAAATGGTAAGTATAATGATGAAAAATGGATCATGCAAGTAGATGATTTTTCAGCAACAGCTGTTAATTTGTATGAAGATTAAGCATTGAAAATTGGTTTAATTGAGGTAAGAGCCTGCTAAAATATGTAAATATTTAGCGGGCTTTTTAAGTTGTTTTCACGATAGCTTTCTTTTTAAATAAACTTTTCGATGAACGGTATATCGATAAAAAATAAACTTTTAACGATTGAAAATCAGATATTTACCGACTTTAATGTTGCTTGAAATTAGTTGATCTTGAATATGTTGTAGGAAAAAGATTACTAAAGACTCTTGATGTTATCAATATTTTATTACTTTTAAAAAAAATTAGAGCAATAAGTAAAATTTAAAAGCACATAATTTCTTTTAAATAGAGTGATAATTTTTTTATTAAAACCAAATAGAAATAGAACAAGAATACGCTTAAAGATAAAAAACAGTAATCCTAAATCCCCCAATTTATGAAAACTAAACTTAACCTAACCGATTACCTAAAAAGCAATTTAGATTTAAAATTGCTAATTAATTACCCTCCTTTTATTAATTTAAGAGAAAGTAATATTCGAAAAATAATTGTAACCTATTTTTCCTGCAATTATAATAGAACACACTTTCTAGTTAATTCCTGATTTTTATAAAGCTCCAACATTTGTCATTTATTTCATAATGATTTAAGGCAAAAAAGTGACTTTTTTTGTTTACTATTTTTAATAGTAAAAGGTCATTGCTATGTTTTTTGAAAAAAAAAGAACTTGGTGAGTTGTATAATTGTAATTAGTTTAATCTCTGGTTTTTCAATTTTTGAAGTTGAAAGATTGGTCCCCCAAATCCCCCATAATATGAAATCCTACATGCCTAAAATAATGGTGCTTGATGATGATCCCCAATTTCATGAAGCTTACCGTTATTATTTTGAAACTTACCACGATTATTCCTTAGCAGGAATTTTTAAAACAGTAAAAGATGCTTTGTTAGTTTATAACGATATAATGCCAGATATTATTATATCTGAAGTCGATATCCCTGATATCGGAGGTATTGAAGCTATTAAGTATTTTAGAAAAATAGACCCTAATGTTAAGGTTATAATGCTTAGTACTAAAAGTGATTTTGAATTAGTTAAAGTCGCTTTTAAAAATAGAGCTAATGGTTATTTGACAAAGCCTGTTACTAAGCAGAGGTTGCATCATGCTTTAGATTCTATAAAATTTGAAGGAGCTGCAATGAGTCATGATATTGCAGAAAAATTATTCTCTATGTTTCAAAAGAAAACTTACGATTCTTTTTCGAAGAGAGAAAACCAAATTATAGAATGTTTGTGTAATGGTGGTACTTATAAAATGATTGCCGAAAAGCTATTTATTACAACAAGTGCTGTTAATTTTCACATTCAAAATATCTATTTAAAATTGAACGTAAATTCTAAATCAGAAGCATTAGAAAAGCTTCAGACATTAGACGCATATTAAAATATTTAAAATCGGGTTAATGTGTTTTAATTATCTTTTTAAGTTAGCACTTGTTTAAAGCAAGTGCTGCTTAGAAAGTTTTAAATGCGCTCAGCGTAAATAATGTAATAGCGAGGTGTAAACTTTCTTAATAATGGTCGAAAGCCTATTTTTTTAATTGGGTTAGTAAATTTTGCGCGATCGATAATTTTCCAGCCAGCCTTCTCTAATAGCCAATCAAACTGCCAATCTTCAAACTCATGATAATGTCTATCCCACTTATCAGTTTTGCTCTGGTAAGCAGGTGAAAACCATAATCGCATCGGTATACTAGCAACTAGTTTTTTACTTTTTATTTCTCTTAGAACATTAAAAGGAGCGAGTAGGTGTTCAAAAATTTCAAAAGCAGTAACTACATCTGCATCAGATTTTATAACAGAAGAAAAATCTATATCTAAATCTTCACCTTTCGTATTCTCTACTTTAAAACCATGTTCTTTCATGATTTTTGAAAACGGGTTTTCTACACCTAAATCGAGTATAGGTTGTGAGGTCGAAATATGTTTTTGAAGAAAGTTTAAAGTATGTTCAAAACGCTTATTCGGAAAACTGTTTTCGTACATTAAAAAAGGATATTAGTGTCTGTATATAATGGCGTTTATGTTCATTCCTGCGCCAACACTTGCAAATATAACAACATCTCCTTTTTCAATTGCTTGATTTTCTAATTTTCCACGTTTTACCATATCAAAAAGAGTAGGGATGGTCGCAACTGAGCTATTTCCTAATTCTTTAATATTCATAGGCATAATACCTTCTGGCATTTGCATGCCATAAGCTTTATAAAAGCGTTTAACAATGGCTTCATCCATTTTTTCATTAGCTTGATGAATAAAAATCTTTTTCACATCGCTAATATGTAATCCACTGCTATCTAAACAATCTTTCATAGCAGCCGGTACATTTGTTACTGCAAATTCGTAAATTTTACGACCATGCATTTTAATGTAGTTAGTGGTTGTAGTGTCTTCTAAAGAGTACGATTGTCCGAAAAATAAATAATTAGACTCTTCAAAAGCGTATGTAGCAGAAGCATGAGCTAAAATTTCACCATTTTCATCAGAGCTTTCTATAATCGTAGCTCCCGCACCATCAGAATATATCATTGAATCTCGATCGTAATCATCTACTACTCTAGAAAGTGTTTCGGCACCAATAACAAGGCATTTTTTAGCAATGCCACTTTTAATAAAAGCATTAGCTTGTATTACGCCTTCAATCCAACCAGGGCAACCAAATAAAATATCATAAGCAACGCACTTAGGATTTTTAATTTTTAATTTACTCTTTACTCTTGTTGCTAAACTAGGTAATGTATCTCCTTGTGATTGACCATGCTTTACATCACCAAAATTATGAGCTAAAATTATATAATCTAGTGATTCTTTATCAATTCCTGCATCTGCAATTGCTTTTTCAGCAGCAAAAAATGCAATATCAGAAGTATTTAAATCATTTGTAACATAACGTCGGTTTGCAATACCTGTTATGGCTTTAAATTTATCAATAACAACATCATTTTCATATGCGAACGTGCTTCCGTCATTATTAAGAAATTTATGATTTATAAAGTCTTTATTTGTGGTTAAAACAGTTGGTATATAAGAACCTGTTCCAGTAATTCCGATTTTCATGCTTATGGTATTGGTGTAATCTGCACTAAGGTAATAAAAAGTAGAATCATTGCTATGCATGCATAGTAAAAATCCCGATGTTCAAATTGCTTTTTTTTAAAATAATAGGTTTAAAAAAAGCCTTTTCAAAAAAATGAAAAGGCTTTAAGGTATTGATTTTGTTGGGTTTATTATGCTTCCATGTAGGCTTCAATAGGTGCGCATGTGCATATTAAATTACGGTCTCCATAAGCATCGTCTACTCTTCGAACTGATGGCCAAAATTTATTTTCGGATACATATTCTAAAGGAAAGGCAGCTTTTTCTCTACTATAAGGAAAATCCCAAGTATCATTAGTAACCATTTTTAAAGTATGAGGCGCATTTTTTAAAACATTGTTTGAGTCGCTATCAGATGCTTCATTAATTTCTTTTCTAATAGAAATCATAGCATCACAAAAACGATTTAATTCAGCTAGGCCTTCACTTTCTGTAGGTTCAATCATGACAGTACCTGCAACAGGAAAAGAAACTGTTGGAGCATGAAAACCATAATCCATTAATCTTTTAGCGATATCAGTTACTTCAATTCCATTTTGTTTAAAAGGTCGGCAGTCAAGTATCATTTCATGAGCAGCTCGTCCTTTTTCTCCTGTATATAGAACTTCAAAGTTTCCACTTAAGCGATGTTTGATGTAATTAGCATTCAAAATTGCAATTTCAGTAGAGCGTTTTAAGCCATATTCTCCTAACATTTTTATATATCCATAAGATATTAAACAAACTAAAGAGCTTCCCCAAGGAGCAGCAGAAATTGCAGAAATTGCATTCTCTCCACCAGTTTTAATTATTGGATTGCCTGGTAAAAAAGGAACTAATTGTTCGGCAACGCAAATTGGTCCAACACCTGGTCCACCACCACCATGTGGTATAGCAAACGTCTTGTGTAAATTTAAATGACAAACATCAGCGCCAATAGTAGCAGGGTTTGTAAGGCCTACTTGTGCATTCATATTTGCGCCATCCATATATACTTGCCCACCGTTATCGTGAATAAGTTTTGTAATATGCTTTATTGATGATTCAAAAACACCGTGAGTAGATGGGTATGTTACCATTAAGGCAGCAAGATTTCCAGAGTATTTAGCTACTTTTTCTTCAAGGTCAGTAACATCAATATTTCCTTTTTCATCTGTTTTAGTAACAACAACCTTCATACCTGCCATAACAGCTGAAGCAGGGTTTGTGCCGTGTGCAGAAGCTGGTATTAAACAAATATTTCTATGTGCTTCATTGTTAGATTCATGGTATGCTCTAATAACCATTAAACCTGCATACTCACCTTGTGCGCCAGAATTTGGTTGTAGAGATGTGCCTGCGAACCCTGTAATTGTATTTAAGCTTTTTTCAAGCTCTTTCAACATAATTTGATACCCTTCTGCTTGTTCCACAGGTGCAAATGGGTGTATATTACCCCAATTAGCAGAACTCAACGGTAGCATTTCAGTAGCAGCATTCAATTTCATAGTACAAGAGCCTAATGAAATCATAGAATGGTTTAATGCTAAATCTTTACGTTCTAGTTTTTTAATATATCGCATCATTTCTGTTTCAGAATGGTACGAGTTAAAAACAGGATTATCTAAATAAGAAGTTGTTCTTTGTAAGTTCGATTCAATTGCAGAGTTTTCTTTCAAATCTGTAATTTGAATAGTATCTTTATTTAAAGCTTCAGAAAATATAGTAACAATAAGCTGTACGTCTTCAATAGAAGTAGCTTCATTTAATGCTATCGAAATTGTATTTTCATCACTGTATAAAAAGTTTACCTCATATTTTTCAGCAATAGGTTTAACAAGGGCTGATTCAGTTTTTACAGTTATAGTATCAAAAAATGATGTGTTTACCTGGTAAAGGCCTAGCTTTTCTAAAGCATCCGCAAGAGTAACAGCTGAGGTGTGTACAGTATCGGCAATATACTTTAAGCCTTTTGGGCCATGATATACGGCATACATACCTGCCATAACAGCTAATAAAACTTGAGCAGTGCAAATATTAGATGTAGCTTTATCTCTTTTAATATGTTGTTCTCTGGTTTGCAAAGCCATGCGTAATGCAGGGTTGCCATCAGTATCTTTAGTTACACCAATTATACGACCAGGAATATTTCTTTTGTAGGCTTCTTTTGTAGCAAAAAACGCTGCGTGGGGCCCACCGTAACCTAATGGAATACCAAAACGTTGTGTAGTTCCTACAACAACATCAGCACCAAACTCACCAGGTGGGGTTAGTAAAACTAAACTTAAAATATCAGCAGCTACAGCAACTTTAATATTGTTTTCTTTTGCTTTCGAAACAAAACTAGCATAGTCAAAAACTTGTCCAGTTTTACCTGGGTATTGTAACATAGCTCCATAATAATCAGTACTGAAATCCATGTTTTCATGATTTCCAATTACCAATTCAATACCTAATGGGGTAGCCCTTGTTTTTAAAAGAGAAAGTGTTTGTGGTAATATTTCTTCAGATACGAAGAATTTCAAAACATTATTCTTTTTTTGTTCTCTACTTCTTACTTCAAAAAGCATAGTCATAGCTTCCGCTGCAGCAGTACTTTCATCTAAAAGAGAAGCATTTGCAAGTTCCATACCTGTTAAATCACAGATCATGGTTTGAAAATTTAATAACGCTTCTAATCTACCTTGAGCAATTTCAGCTTGGTAAGGTGTGTAAGCAGTATACCAACCCGGGTTTTCAAGAATATTTCTTTTTATAACAGAAGGAGTTAAGCTTTCATGATATCCTAAGCCGATATATGTAGCGTATACTTTGTTTTTTTGAGATAGGTTTTCAAGATGTTCTAAAAACTGATTCTCGCTCATAGGATTATCTAGAGCAAGGGGTTTTTTTAAACGAATATCTTCGGGTATTGTTTCGTAAATAAGTTGTTCTAGATTTTCAACACCAACTGTTTTTAGCATGTGAGGAAGATCTTCTGCTCTTATGCCGATATGGCGAGATGCAAACACGTCTGTCTTCATTAAGTAAGTAGTTTTCAAAAAATTAGTCACGCAAAAATAATGATTAATTACTGGAAAATAGAGTCTTTGAATCTCGGTTAAATTAAAGTTTTTAACTAAAAATGAAGGTTATGAACAGTTTACCTATTTTTGTTTAATGAAGCTGTTGATACGTTTTTTTAATTTCTATATTAATGCCAGTATACATGTTGCTTTAGCTGTGTTGGCACTTTTAGAAGTAACAGATTTTTTGTTAAACATTCCGGCAGATAATTTTTTAAATACATTTGTTTTTTTTGGAACTATAGCTGCTTATAATTTTGTAAAATATGGGGTAGAAGCCGAAAAATATATTCTAGTAGCAACACGTTATATTAAAAAAATACAAGTTTTCAGTATTATATGTCTTCTGATAGCATTGTATAGTATGTTTTTTTTGTCAAAAGAAACTTTACTTTTTCTATTGGTAATGGTAGCTTTAACAGGTTTATATGCTATACCTGTTTTGCCACATACTAAAAACTTAAGAAATTTAGGGGGTTTAAAAGTGTTTATAGTGGCATTAGTTTGGGCAGGCACTACAGTGGTTCTTCCTGCTATAGCAATTTCAAAAGTGATACTGTGGGATATTATTATAGAAACTATTCAGCGGTTTTTAATAGTTTTAATTTTATTAATACCTTTTGAAATAAGAGACTTAGCTTATGATTCTCCAGATTTGAAAACGATACCTCAACGATTTGGAGTAGCTAATACCAAAGTATTTGGGTCTTTTATTGTTGTAGTTTTTTTTGCTTTAACTTTTTTAAAAGAAAGTATCTTGCCTTTAGATATAATTGCTAAAGGAGTCTTATTTATTTTATTAGGCTTTTGTATGTTTATCACAAAAAGGGATCAAAAAAAATATTATGCATCTTTTTGGATAGAGTCAATTCCTATATTTTGGTGGGTTGTAATAAGTATATTTTATTATTTTTTTAATCCTGCTTTTTAAGCATTTCTTTCATTTTAGCTTTATCATTTTCAGATAAGCTAGTTAAATTAACTTTTTGGCATAAAGATGTTAATACAGCATTTTTTTTACTGAATTTAGAACATGTTTTACACATAAGCATGTGAAATTTAAGCTTCATTATTTCGATAATAGAAGCTTCGTTATATTGTGATTTATTGCAAATGATTGCAGCTTTTTCGCAAGAATTCATATTTTAAACCAATTTTGATTAAGGCAATTCATCAAGTTTGTTCTCGATCTGTGAATCATCACCCAAAGATTAGACGGATTAATTCCAAGTTCATTACAAATATCTTCAGTACTTATTCCTTGAACCGTTTTCATCATAAAAACTTGAGATTGTTTTTTTGGTAAGTTAGAAATACAACTTTGAATAGCTAAACCCAATTCTTCATTTTCTATAGCATCATTTTCTAACATACTGAAAGGGTCGGCTACTTGTTCTTCTAGCCAATCTCCTTCAGAGTCGGAACTAGAGCTATAGTTCATCCGAACTTCTGCTTTACCTTTATTCGAATTTATTTTTCGGTAATAATCTATTACTTTCCTTTTTAGGATGGCAATCAACCAAGTACGTTCAGCAGCTTCACCTTTAAAATTTTTGGCAGATTTGAGTCCTGCAAAAAAAGTTTCTTGAACTAAATCTTTCGCGATATCAGTATCATTTACGCGTGTTATGGCATAATTAAACAGATAATCTGCATATTGATCAACCCATGTTTCAGGGTGCAATGAATGAGAAGTCATATAAGTTTTTGCTAGTTTCAAAGTTACAAGATTTTTTTGTTAAGAAATAGTATTATTTTTAAAGTAAATTTTTTATAATATGAGACTTGTTATTACCCTTATTTTGTTGTTTTTATTTAACGTTAATTACGCTCAAAATAAATCAAAATCTATCACAGAAGTTTCACAAAGTGAATTTGATAATAATGTGTTGTTAGATGTTAGAACCCCTGAGGAATATAATGAAGGTCATTTGCTAAATGCGTTAAATATTAATTGGTTTGATAAAGACTTTATGATTAAGGTTGAAAAAGAATTTAATAAAAAAGAGATATTGTATGTGTATTGCAAGGTAGGAGGCAGAAGTGCAAAGGCAGCCAAAAAATTAGACTCTTTAGGGTATGTTGTTGTTAATTTAGAAGGGGGTTATGATGCATATTTAAAAACTAAGAAGTAGTATTCAAATCATTTAACGCTTTTTCAATAGTTGGGTATTGAAATTCGAAGCCTTTATTTAGTAATCTACCAGGAATTACATTTCTGCTTTTTAAAATTAGCTCTGTTTCTGTTTGTATACATAAAGCTCCTATTTTTAATATCTTTTCAGATAGCGGAATACCAAAACCAATAGAGATGCTTTTTCTAATCTTTTCCATTAGGTAAGCATTTGTGCAAGGTTGTGGTGCAACAATATTTATTGGACCTTCTATATTTTCTGTTTTAATAATAAAATCGATACTTCTTAAGAAATCAGTAATATGAATCCAACTAAAAAATTGATTTCCGTTACCCTGTTTACCACCAAAACCTATTTGAGCTAATTTTTTTAAAGGAACTAATGCACCTCCATTTTTCCCTAATACAATTGAGGTTCGTAAAGCAATTTTTCGTGTGTTTTTTAATGGTGAAGCGAAAAAAGTCTTTTCCCATGCCTTAGCAACCTCAACAGAAAAACCATTTCCAATTTCTCCAGAAATTTCATCCATTTGCAGATCTAAAGAATGACGGTAAATTGTAGCGGTTGAAGAGTTCAACCAAATTTTAGGTGGTTTTTCACTTTTTAAAAGTACTTCACCTAAAACTTTAGTGGCATCAACCCTTGAAGATAAAATTAAGCTCTTGTTTTTCTTAGTATATCTGCAATCTACAGAGCGGCCTACCATATTTATAAGAACATCACAATTATCAAACTCTTTTGCCCAGCTACCAACCGATTTTGCATCCCATGAAGTATATCGGATTCCATTTTTAGTTTCAGAAGCACCTCTTGTTAAAATTACAATGTCTTTAAATGTATTTACAAAATGTTTGGCAATTGCATTTCCGAGAAATCCTGAACCACCTACGATTATAAGTTTATTCATAGCTAAATTATTTAGTACATGTAATAATATAATATCCAAAACTACGCATATGTAAACCAGATAGTAATGCATAGAAAGAACCTTTTAAATTATGATAACTTTCTTTTTTTAAACCGTTTTTCTTAAATAAATTTTTAAAAGTAAAGCCTAAAATAGCAAACGGCACATGTAATACAGAGGGAGCTACTTTAAATGAAATATTTTCAACTTCAACTTTTGAGAAACCTTGTTTTTTTAATTGCTCTACAACAGCTGTTATGGTACCTAGTTTTTCTAAACTCCAATGGTTGCAAAGTTTTTGATATGCGTATTTACCACCATTACATAATTGATCTTCATTTATTTTTAAAAAGGCATCTGCAATTACAAGTTTGCCATTAGGTTTAAGTATTCTATATGCCTCTCTGAAAGATTGTTTGCTATGGCCTGAATGGCAAAAGCTTTCAATAGCTGTTGCGGCTTCAAAAAAGTTAGACTTAAAAGAGGTGTGGTTGTAATTTTCCTTAAGTATAATCCCTTTCAGGTTTTTAAGCAATTCGTTTCCTTTTTGAACCTGAAAGTCTGATAATGTTATTCCAAAAGCAGATAAATTTTTATATCGTTTTAAAGCATACCGCATAGTGCCTCCCATACCACAACCTAAATCAGCAATAGTAGCAGTGTTATTTGGAATCTCTAATTTTTTCAAAACTTGATTATTCATTTCATTCAACATTGAATCTCTTTTAAAAGGATTTGTTTTAAAAGGAATGAAATAACCAAAATGCATATTGAAATCAGTACTCCAAAATTTATAATCAGCAGTAGCTTCGTTATAAAAATTTGCGGTTTCTATACGATTCTGATTAGATTCTGAATTTGTAATTTCTGAAATGTTTACGATAGTAGTTTCCATAGATTTAATTTTTTAGATGTTAAAAAACAACATGCAGTTTATAATAAATAGCCAGGCGAAGACTAAAGCAAAAAGGGTGAAAAGTATATTCATAAAGTAACCTCCGAATTTAAAAAGTGCCTTTTTAGGAATATCATACATTGGGTAATATGCAATTTGAGTAGCGACTTTACCAATCCAATACGCTGCTATTAAACCAGAAATTGCGATTGCTAATTTGCTTCCGTTTTTTAAATCATCAGTTAGTAAAATTGTAATCAACCCAAAAGAAAAATTCAAACCTTGAATGTACCTACCATAAGTTTTAGCAATTTCTTGATTTAAAGGCTTCAGTTGCTTTACATCGTTATACCAATCAAAAACTTTGTGACGAATGTATGGGTAAATTAAAGCTGTAAATATCTGACCTAATCCTGCGATAATTAGTAACCAATTTGGGACAGTATGTTGCATAGTTTGTTTTTTATAATTTTAAATTAATAGAAAATGTTGGATGGTTTACTATCAGTGCATTTTTGCTTTTGCTTTATTTTTTAATAGAAGTATTTCATTATTTAATGTTTTTGTTATGTAAACAAAATAACCAGCTATAGACATTGGGACTAACGCATAGTAAATTCCTATGAGTAGGGTTTCGTCTACATAATCAGTTAAAAACAATAATGAAAGCAAGTATGGTATTACAAATGACCAATATGTTTTTAGTTTACTAAGAACATCAGTATTTAATTTTAAATAAAATGTAATATATAGTGCTATAAGAATTTGTATACACCCTAGTATTATTTGAGCCATAAGCCCTAGGTATATGGTTAAGTAAAATACAAGTGTGATATTAAAACTCCATTTATTTAAGTTATGTATCGTTTTCATAATTTATGTATTTAGAAGTTTCAGAAAATATTGAAAGTATGATTTAAATTTTTTTTATTTAAATAGTTTAAAAAGAGATTTTGTCATCCAGTTTTGATTCTGATTTACTAATTTATTTAGCATTACATCTGCAGTATCAGCCAAATCATGTAATGCTTTGGTCTGTTTAATTAATTCTTTCGTTTTTTCGGTGCCATCATCTTTAATAGAAGAAACTTCTTTTAAAGTTTTTATTACAGGTTGTATTTCTCTTCTACTACGTTCTTTAGCAATAACACGAGCTAATTCTTGCACATCTTTTTCTGTAGAAAAATATTCTTTACGTTCACCAGGTACTAATTCTTTAGTAACAATTCCCCAATCGATTAACTGACGAACATTCATACTCGTATTACCTCTTGATATTTGAAGCTCTTCCATTATTTCTTCAGTAGAAAGTGGTTTTGTAGAAATAAAAAGTAAAGCCTGTATTTGAGCCATAGCTTTATTTATACCCCAAAGCGTACCTAAGCTTCCCCAAGTACCTATAAATTTATCTTTAGCTTCTTTGTATTCCATGAAACAAATATAATCATTATTTTTAAACTTTCAATAATTTGTGAAAGTTTGTTTTTGAATATCATTTTATATTAATAAGTGAGTCATGCACTAATTCTAAAAGTTAAATCGTTTTATATTTAATCAAATATCCCTAAAAACAGGGTTTCTTAATAAAAAAGATCTTGTTAAATTGCATAAAAAACCTTGTATTCGACGATTTTCAAAGGTTTTTAAAATTAAACCTATAAACAGATGAAATACGTATTCTTATTTATTTTAACAACACAGATTGCAATTGCGCAAGTGACTTTTATTCCTGCGGAAAAAAAGCTTTTAGATACTTGGATTTCTGAAGCTAGTGAAAATGGAGAGGTGGATTCAAAACAGT
The DNA here is from genome assembly GCF_019021925.1 of Cellulophaga sp. HaHaR_3_176. Taxonomy (NCBI): domain Bacteria; kingdom Pseudomonadati; phylum Bacteroidota; class Flavobacteriia; order Flavobacteriales; family Flavobacteriaceae; genus Cellulophaga; species Cellulophaga sp. HaHaR_3_176. The sequence goes on along the minus strand of NZ_CP058990.1, from coordinate 2,533,294 downwards.
TAGAGAAATTAGAGGCTGAATATGCAGATGTATTAGCCCAACCTGAAAGCTCAAATAGAGTTTTTGATTATGGACGAATACTTACAATTGCATTACAGCCAGGTTTAGCAACGGCAAGTGAAAAAGAACTTTCTGGAGCTGGACAGAAAATTATTGATGAAGCAGAAAAGGCTTATAGGAATGCGATAAGTAATTGTGAATGCCATGGGAGAGCTAATATTATGCTGGGTCTTTTATATAATCAGCAAGGGAAGTATTTTATTTCAGGGCCTTATTTAGAGAAAGGTTTAGAATTAGAAGAAGGAGAAGAAGATTGGATGATTGCAGCAAATCAATATTTATTAGCAGGTGCTTATACATATAATACAGAAGAAAAAAAGTATCAAGAAGTGTACGAAAAGTATAAGAAATTTGCACATCAACCAGATATTAAAGATGCTTTGTATTATTTAAAAATGGCTAATTTATATGAGGCGTATTATGAAAAATAATTTTTGATTAATAAAGCCAAAAGACTTAGTTACAGTTCGTAATATTTTAAAGAAAACACGACCAGACTTTTATTATCGTTGTTCAATAACAAATAAAGAAATAAAAGTCTGGCTGTATTTTATATAGGCTTTTAGCCTTAAATGTTTTCTTAAAACAATGCTTTGTTAAGCATCAATTAATTCTGATAAAATTTGTTTGAAGGAATCTACGGGTTGAGCACCTGTTACAGCGCTTTTTCTGTTAAAAACAACTGTTGGTACAGAATTAACACCTAAATTTTTCCAATAATTTTCTTTGTTTCTTACTTCAGAGCGTGCTTCTTCATTATCTAATTTGGCTAATGCTTCTTCAGCGTTTAAACCAACATCTAATAAAGCTTCTTTTAAAATTTCTTTTTTAGAAACATCTTTTCTTTCGCTAAAAAATGCTTTGATTAAACGCATTTTTAATTCGGTTTGTTTGCCAAAGTCTTTTGCGTATTCTAGTAAAATATGCGCTTCAAAAGTATTTGCCATGCGCATTTCATTAAAATAATCAAATGTGAATCCTAGTTCAGCACCGGCATCAGTCATATTTTCTTGAGACTGTTTTTGTTGTTCTAAAGTAGATCCGTATTTTTCAGTAATATGTTCTTTAAGGTCTTGACCTTCTGCAGGCATAAAAGGATTCAATTCGAACGGTTGCCATTCAATCTCTACTTGGTCTTCTATACCTAGTTCAGATATTGCTTTTTGTAAGCGTTTATAACCAATAATACACCATGGGCATACTACATCTGAAACGATATCTATTTTCAATTTTTCTTTCATAGTATTATTTTTTTCGGTTTATCATTAACATTTTTTAATATGAACATTATTTATAGCTAATAAGAATTTCTGCGACTTGTTTTAAATCAGGTTCTGAAATCTCTGTTTTTGGAGCAAGAGGAAAAACTTGTTGTCCGGGTCTGCTTACAAAAGCAGCTCTCCAGCCAGCCCATAGGGCACCAGCAACATCCCAACCGTGTGCAGCAATCAGCATACAATCTTCAGGTTTTACATTTAACTTATTAGAAGCCCATGCGTAGGTGTCTGAAAAGGGTTTAAACTTACCAACATCTTCAATACTTAATCTTTCATCAAAATAATCATTCAAACCAGCACTTTCGAACTGTTTTTTAACGCCTTCGTTAGATGAGTTTGTTAATGAAACTAAAGTATAATCAGCTTTTTTTAATTTAGTTAAGGCCTCCTTTACCTCAGGGTGTGGTGGTAAATCACGTAAACCAGTTAAGATGACTTTACGAGCCTCTTCTTCTGCTATCGTAATATTGTTGTTTGCAGCTACCATCTGCAAGGCAGCAGCTCCTATATGACCAAAAGGTTCATATTTGCCACTAGCCGAAACCACTAATGAATATTGTAACATAGTGGTAAACCATAAGGGTAGTAAATCTTCATTACCGCCAAGGGCATTACCAACCTGTTTTTTCATTTTAGTTAGGTCAAGTAATGTTTCATTAACATCAAAAAATAGTACTTTAGGTTTTTTTCTAGTTTCCATCATTAGTAATTTTTATTGAAAAAATATTTTCTACTTCAAAGCTTTCAATGCAGTGATAATGTCACTTGCTTCAGCTCGTTCTTTATAATCAGCATCTAAAAAGGCATATGTAATTATTCCATTTTCATCAATAACATAAGTTGCAGCTAAAGGCAATTCGTTACTGGTGTCTCCATTTTTTTCATTCAAACCAAAACCAGCTTGGTAAATTGAAGCCACCTCTTCTGTTAATTCAAAGACAACACCATAGCTTTTACCGACCGTATTACCAATATCACTTAAAACCGTAAATTCTAAATTGTTTTTTTCAGAAGTATTTAAAGAATTGTCTGGTAATTCAGGTGTTAATGCTAATAGAGTTGCTCCTTGAATTTTAAATTCAGGTAGCTTTTCTTGTAAATAATGTAAAGTGATATTACAATATGGACACCAACCACCTCTGTACCATGTTAATATTACAGGGCCATTTTTTAATTCGTCATATAACGATACAGGTTTGTTTAAGGCATTTTTTAATGTAAAATTAGGGGCCTTATCACCTATATTTAGAGCCTTTTCAAGTATCCCGGATTCATCGACACTGGTAATACCGTCGGTATATATTTTATTTTTTTCTTTAGTAAATTTAGCAACACCTGATTTACGTTTTACTTCTAACAATGCATCTAATTCACCTTTACTCTTATTATGTTCCATATATTAATTGTTGAATTATTTATTTTAAATCAGGTTTATAAAAATTAGTGTCTTTATTTGCTTTTATACAATTTCACTAATTTGAACCTGAGGTTTTACATTAGTAAAATTTACAAGATCAGCTAAAATAGTTTCAGCATTTGCTCCGAATGATTTTTGAAATGACTCAATTGAAGCAAAAGTTAGATTAGCGATTACCACAAAAGGTGCAGGTTGATCTGGAGTTGCTCCAGCCAAACCAAAATTCACATCAGATGAAATAATAGCATCGCCTAAAAGAGTACCAATTAATTGACCGTGTTGTTTTGTGTAATAGTCTTTATCAAACTTTAAATCTTTACTATTAGGGTACATTACTGTTAATTTTATCATGTCTTTTTTAATTAAAATTTATATAAGATTGTAAAATAGAAATCAACTATTTATTGTTGTACTATTTAATTTCAATACACGTATTAAAATTTAGTTTTTTATATTTTACGTAGTTTACTATTAGGTATTGCTTTTCGAATCATTTTAGAATTCATTAAACTAAAGCTTTTCATAGAGAATATTCTTTTAGCCATAAATACCATCATTTTATTCATAAAACCAGGTATTATAGTAGCCTTTTTACCTAAATTATATAAAGCAATTTTTGCAGCATTATCAGGTTGCATTGTAGACATAGGAATTTTAGACCAGTCAACATCAGCTGTTTTGGTCATTTCTGTATCTGTTAACCCAGGGGCAAACACACTAATATCTACACCCAATTCTTTAAGCTCTGGATATAAGGAAATAGCTAAATTATGAACATATGCTTTTGAAGCAGCGTAATTGGCAAAATATGGACTACCCATTAAACCAAACAAACTTGAAAATAACAAGATACCGCCTTTTTTATTTTTAGCCATTTTATCGGCAAAATGCTTTGTTAGTAAGTATGTAGAAGTAATATTTAAATTAATTAACTGAATTTCTTTATCAGTTTCAATTTCAGTAAAACTTCCGTTATTCTCTATACCTGCGCAGTTGATAAAAAGGCCTATATCAGTATTGCTTATTTCTTGAAGAAAAACTTTTATAGCTTCTATATCAGATAAATCTACAGAGTATGTTATAGCATTTATTTTATGTTTAGATGCTATTTTTTTAGCAGTAACGGCTAGTTTTTCTTTATTTCTTGCTACTAAAATGGGTGTAATACCTTTGGATGCTAATTCAAAAGCAATAGCCTCTCCCATGCCCGAAGAACCTCCGGTTATTAAAGCAGTATTACCATATTTTTCTTCTAATCTATGCATAAAAGTTGTATTAAATGAGTAAGCCTCCCGAAATAATAACGGAAGGCTCCTCTAAATTAAAATGTAGTAGAGGAAAAATATAAATTATTTTTTCCAAGCAAATTTTTCAAATGCAGCATCAACAGGTGTATTTGCGATGTGGTTTGTATAGTTGCTTATCACTTTTTGTGACATACCTAAAATTATATCAAGTACTTGTCTTTCACCATATCCAGCTGCATAAAATGCATCTAATTCTTCTTGAGAAACGTTACCACGGTTACGAACTAAAGAAAGAGTCATTGTACGTAATGCTTCTAATTTAGCATCAGCAAGAGGTGTTTCATTACGTAAAGCATCAGTAATAGAATCATCAACTTTCATCATTTTAGCGATTCCGGTATGTGCAGGTACACAGTAATGACATGCATGTTCTACGTTAATTGTTTGCCACACTACAGTCAATTCATTTTCGTTAAATGAAGAGTTTACAAATAACTCATGTAATTGTTGGTACGCGTCAAGAGCTTGTGGAGATGCAGCTAATACAACATGTAAACCAGGTATCATACCATAAGCTTTTTGTGATTTTTCTAATAATGCTTTACTTTCTTCAGGAGCACTCTCAATGTTGTGAACTTTTAATGTTGTCATAATTTCTATTATTAATTTATTAATTTTCGGTTTAAATCTAAACAGTCGTTTAGTTATTGTGTAAAAAAATGTTTTTATATATTACTAAATGTCATTTCTATATAATCTTCAATTTCTTTTGAGCTATTAACTCTAGTAGCTGCTGCTAAACCATGTTTGGCGAGCACTAAAAAATTAGCTTGTTTACGTACAGTGTCTTTATCTTTAGTAGAGTCCATTTCAAGTTTTTCAATTATTAAAACTTTAAGGTTATCCATAAATTCCCCCATTTGTTCTTTAATTAATTGATCATCACTTTCAGAAAACTCATTATATGTATTTGTAACTAAACATCCTTTCTGGTTGTTAGCTTCATTATTAAGGGCAACAGAATCATAAAAAAATTGTTTAATATCAGCAATACCCTCTGTTCCGTTTTTAAATTTTTCGAAAATATTGTTAATGCTTTTTTTATAGCTTTTTAAGCTTTCTAAAAAAACACCATGTTTACTTCCGAAACTAGAATAGATAGAAAATTTATTGATACCCATTTCTTTTTCAAGCATCTGCATAGAAGTGTTTTCATAACCATTACGCCAAAACAAATGCATTGCTTTGTTTATAACTTCTTCTTCTATATATTGCTTTTTCCGTGCCATTATATTTGTAATACGCTACAAAACTAACCAATCGTTTAGTAATAAAAAAATCTTTAACTTTTATTTAATATTTTGGTAAAAATGGGGTTGAGGTTTTACTATAATTCAAGTTAAAACCTTTTTGATGAAGAATGGTCTGAATAGCTTGTTTTTCAAATGTGTTAAGGGAAAATTTAAACCACTAACTAATTGTATTGTAGCGTTAGTGGTTTAAATAAATAGTATAATTGTTATAATTTTCTAGGAACCTGATTTTGCATATTATCTAAACTATAAATTGTAAAAGCCAAAATAACAGCGTTTTTCATTAAATCATCTTCATGAACATATTCTAAAAAATCAAGATTGGTATGGTGGGTAACACTTTGGTAAGCTAGATTATCTTGTATGAATTGAAAAGCTGGTATGTTGTAATAATCAAAAGTTTCATGATCTGTAGATAGGTTATTCTCAATGGTAATTGCATTGTTGGTAATTGTAGCTATTGGATCAAATATTTTTTTAAAAACAGGTCTGGCCAATTCATTGTTTTGTAAATAAATACCTCTTATCAAACCAGCGCCATTATCTAAGTTTAAATAAGCACTTATTTTTTTAGATGCTTTATTTGGTTTTTTATCTAAAACTCCAAAATGCTTTTCGGCGTAAGCTGCAGAGCCTAAAAAAGCTTGTTCCTCGCCACCCCAAAGTCCGATTTTTAAAGTTCTTTTAGGTTGATATTTTAATTTTTTAAGAATACGCAATGCCTCTATTAAAACGATGGCATTTGCTCCATTATCAGTAGCACCAGTACCAGAATGCCATGAGTCGAAATGTGCGCCTAATAAAATACTTTCTGATTTTAGTTTAGGATCATTACCAGTAATTTCACCAATTATATTTACATTATTTTCAGGTTCAGAATAAAATTCAGTTTCTAAATTAAGTCTAATAGTTGGTGTTGTTTTTAGTTGTATCATTCGATACAATCTGCTAAAATGTTCTGGCATTATAGCAAAATAGGGTAGAGGTTTTAAATCTCCATTTTTATAATAATACGTACCAGATGGGTGTAAAACACCTAAATACATAGATTTTGTTGTAAGTACAGCTAAAGCGCCTTCAGCTTCAATAAATTCTAGAAAATCTTGATCAGTTCTATCTTCAGTTTTCCATCCTTCAAAAAGCTCTGGTAATGGTGTTGTTTTAATTTCAGCAGTTTTTTTCTGCTCCATTTTTTTTAATTCACTTTCTGTAAATCTAAACTCGATGGTATCTGTTAATGATTTCTTTTTTGGCTCTTTTCCTAATAAAACAATTTTGCCGTTTAGTTTTCCTTTAAACTGTTTTCTAACATCGTTCATATCAGAAAAGCTTTCGATACTTATTACTGAGCCAGATACGGTACCTTTTGAGCTTTTAGACATCGCTAAAGGATAAGCGGAAATATTCATGTAATTGGGTGCAACCATTTCAACATTAAATGATTTTATATCCCAACCTCTACAATCAGCACAATAATTTTCGAAATGTACATTTTGGAGATCAATTTTTTTCATCTCATCAGAAACCCAATTAGCAGCTTTTAAATAAGATCTAGAACCTGTAAGACGTTGACCGTAAACATCAGTTAGTTGGCTTAATCTAGTCATTGCTTCAGAATTATTAAAACCTTCATCGCTAATTGCTGATAGCATATTTTTTTCATTTGCGATTTGGGTAAAGCCACTAGAAGACAATCCTATTAAAAGGAGAAGTGCAATACTGTTTTTTAGTTTCATAATGTAGTAATGATTTATGTGCTAGTTATCGGTTTTTGATTGGATTAACTTTGATTTCTATTTTTCTGATAACTATCTAAAAATAGATGGTTTGTCATAAAATTAAGCAGACAGATGAAAACCAAAGTTAATAAATGCTATATTTTTTTAGATACGTACTTCGTATTTTATTTAATCAAACTTTAATACTAATATTTTAGTTTATTAAAAAAGGGCATTACATGATTGCAATACCCTTTTTAAAAATGAGCAAGCTATACTAAACCAATGCGCCATTTGCACCAATCACTTGTCCTGAAATCCATTTAGAATCATCACTAGCTAAAAACAAAACAACTTTTGCAATATCAATTGGTTTTGCTAGTCTGTTAAAAGCATTCATGGCACTTAGTTTCTCAATCTGTTCATCAGATTTGCCTGTTAAAAACAGTTCAGTTTCAGTAGCTCCAGGTGCAATTGCATTAACAGAAATACCTCTTCCTATTTCTTTAGAAAATACACGAGTCATTTGTTCAACAGCTGCTTTAGTTGCAGAATAAAGCGCATACGTTGGTAGCATTAATTTTGTTGTACTTGATGAAAAGTTAATGATAATACCATTGTCGGCTAATTTACTATCAGCTTCTTGTAGCGCATTAAAAATTCCTCTTACATTAACATTAAATTGTTTTGTAAAATCATCTTGAGTGTTATCTTTTAATTTCTTTGAAATCATGGTGCCGGCATTATTTACCAAAACATCAATTTTTCCGAATGCTTCTATTGCTTTATCAAATAATAATGTCACTTGATCTCTGTCACTAACATCAGCTTTTACAGCAATAGCTTTTCCTCCGTTTTCTATAATTTCAGAAACTGTAGCATCTGCTTCTTTCTGACTATTCGAATGATTTACTACTACTTTAGCTCCATTTTTAGCCAATAGAATAGCAACTTCTTTACCAATTCCTTTTGATGAGCCAGTTACAATGATTACTTTATGTTCTAATTTTTGCATGATTTTATTTTAAGGCGATTAACTTATCTGTAATTAATTTCAAATCCGATTCATTAAATTCAGGTTTTTCAGCAAGTGGGTAAAGTTGAGCTCCTGGTCTACTAATAAATGCTCCTCGCCAATTAGCCCAAAGTGCACCTGCAATGTCCCAACCATGAGCAGCAACTAGCATACACTCGCTTGGTTGTATCCCCATTTTTCTAGCAGCCCAATCATAAGCATCTGAATGAGGTTTAAATTTACCAATATCTTCAATACTTAATCGTTCATCAAAATATTGAGTTAAGCCTGCATTTTTAAATTGAGTTTCGACACCTTTGTTAGATGAGTTTGTAAAAGAAACTAATTTGTAACCTGCGTCTTTTAATCTTTTTAAAGATTCTTTTACCTCTGGATGAGCAGGTAAAGAACGTATAGGAGTGAGTATAGATTCTCTAGCTTCTTCTTCAGTTAAGCTAATATTATTGTTTGCAGCTACCATTTGTAATGCTGCTGCTCCAATAATTCCAAAATCATTGTATTGCCTTCCAACAGTCGAAACTAGGGAGTATTGTAACATTGTGGTAAACCAAAGCGATAATAAATCAGGTCTGCCACCTAAAACCTCACCTACGCTTTTTTTCATAGCTGTTAAATCTAATAAAGTTTCGTTTACATCAAAAAATAAAACCTTAGGCTTTGTACTTAAATCTTGGTTTTCTTTTTTTGTTTGAGCTGCGAAACCAAATTGTGGAATTGCTGCACCACCTAGACCTACTATCGCAGATTTTTTCAAAAAATTCCTTCTTTCATTTGTCATATCAATCATATTATTACGTTAAAAACATACGTATCGGTATGTTTTTAGATTAAAAAAATTAAACTTTTATTTGCTTTAAGTATAATGAAAGCCCTTCTATATATTCTTCCAAAATAAGGTCATTGTCATACAACTTACGTATACCTCTAATACCTTCAAATGAACTAATTAAATAAATAGCAACTGCACTACTAGAAATCGATTCTCGAATTGACTTTTCACTTTTACCTCGTTCTATTAACTGTACTAAAGCAATTTTCCATTGTTCAATAATACTTTTTAAAGCATTTTGATAAACAATTTCATTATCACCAATTTCGTTTATCAAATTATTCATAGGGCAACCATGTTTTTTATCATAAAAAGGAAATGCCTTTAAGCGTTTTGTAAAAACATGCTCCAATATCTGAAATGCGTTACCAGATTTTTTTAGTGGCGTTATCATTCCGTCAACAACTCTTTTTTCAACTTTAAGGCTAATAACCTCAAGTCCTAATTCTTGTTTGTTTTTGTAATGATGATAAAAAGCACCTTTGCTCATAGTAGTAGCTTTCATGATTTTATCGATACTAGTTGTTTTAAAACCGTTTTCGTAAAATAAATTAAAAGCCTTATCAATAATTATTAGCTTGGTATTTTCAGATTTTAAATCTTGCTGCATACTACAAATATAATAAAAAAGTACAAGTAGTATGTTTTTGTAATTTAAGTTCGATTATTTTTCATGCTGTAATTTTTTAATGATATAACACTACCTATAAAGCAAAACAGCACAAAATTTAATTTGTGCTGTTTGATATTATAAATAGATAATTTTTTTTAATTCATTTTAGGGTCAGAACGCAATACACCTTCATTCGTGTGTACATTACCTACTTCTGTTACAACTGCACCTTCTGGACCAGCAAATTGCCAGTGAGATGATTCTGCTTCAACTAAAGATGCAAAATCTCCTTCTTCAGCTTCAATAATATGGTTTGTAGTCACTTTTCCATCCCAATGGGTATGTGGTACGACAACTTCCGGAAATTCATCTCTGTTATTATCACCTACACCAGCAATATAACTTTTTCCATGTCTTACAAGCCAACCTTCCATTTTTACAGGATTTCCATTAGCAGCTATGTGTTTATGTTCCCCTAACATTTGATTAGGTAAAAGAAATATATCCATTAGCATATATTTATCTTCTTCGTTATTTACAAACATTACAGATGCTAAGCCTAGCTCTAAATAATTACCAACATTATAATCTGTAACCCATATTTTTTCTCTTAAGCCATCAAAAATTGGATAATTATGATATTCAAGTACTTCCAATAAAGCATCTTTTGCTTTCTCTTCAAGAAATTTTCCTTGATCATCGTAAAACTGTTCATTTGTAAATTTTAATTCTTTTTTGGTATCCTTTGTAGTAATTTCTGTAGTTTCTTTTTTATCAGCTTTATTAGCACAGCTATTAAATAAAAGGCCGCAGATTAAAGAGGAAACTAAAATTATTTTACGCATAAATTATTTTTTAAAAAATTAAATATTTGATTTTTTAAAGATAATTCTTATGCTTTTATAAGAAAAATAAGTGATAATTTTTATTAGCTCATTTCATTCAATTGATAACTCCAAAACTAAAAACTAGTTTAGTTGACCAAGTTAGAAGTTACAACAACAGATTTATGAAGTGTTTTATGAACAGGACATTTATCAGCAATCTCAAGTAGGCGTTTTTTTTGTGTATCATCTAAATCACCTATTAGTTCTATATTTTTTTCAATGTGATCGATTTTAGATTTTTTTTCATCACACTCCATACAGTCTTTTATATAATCTTTGCCGTGTGTAAGATGTACAATTACTTCTTTTAAATCCCATTTTTTCAGGTCAGCATATAATCGTAAAGTCATTGCTGTACAAGCTCCTAAAGATGAAAGTAAAAGATCATAAGGTGCAGGGCCAAAATTATTACCTCCAACACTTTCAGGTTCATCTGCAATTAGTGGATGTCCGGCGGCTAAAATTGATGTGGTAAGACTTTTATTCCCAATTTTTACCACAACTTGTTTTGATGTTGTGAGTTTCTTTTTGTCTTCTTTTTTGATATATCTTGATGCCCATTGCGCAATTAAATTACCAACATAGGCAGAATCTTCTTTATCTGATAATAAATGATCAGCACCATCTAATGACACAAAGCTTTTAGGATGCATCGCCTCAGTATATATTTCAGCAGCATTTTTTATACCAACAGTAGTATCTTGTGGAGAGTGCAATATTAAAAGGGGTTTTCGTAATGATTTTACAATATCACCCATATTTTTATTCGAAATGTCATCAATAAATTGCTTTGAAATAGCAAAGGGTCTACCTCCAATATCAACAGTTGCTTTGCCATTTGCTTCAATTTCTTCAATACCACTTTTAAAAAGGTGTTGAACATGTTTAGGAGAAGAAGGTGCTCCTATTGTTGCAACAGCTTCAACTGAGCCTATCTCCTTTGCGGCATAAATTGCGGCAGCACCACCTAATGAATGGCCAATAATTAATTTAGGTGCTTCTAATTCGATAGCCATATAATTTGCGACATCTTCTAGGTCTTGAATGTTAGAAGAGAAATTTGTATCTAAAAAGTCACCTTCACTTTGTCCGAGACCTGTAAAATCAAAACGAATCACACCAAAACCATGAAGCGTTAACGCTCTTGATATATTTCTGACTGGAGTTAAATTTTTATTACAAGTAAAACAGTGAGCAAATAGGGCATAGGCAATAGGGTGTTGGTTTGCTGGTAACTCAAGTTTGCCAGATAGTATTACTCCTTTTGAGTTTTTGAATGATATTGTTTTATTTTTCATGTAGGTAGTACTTTTAAATGGCATGTATAGCCAAGTATGTAATTTAGTAAATAAAAAAAAGATTTGAAAGGGTGAGGTATTTTTTAACGAATACTTGAATGTTCTTACTAGTACCAGTTTTTCAAATTTCTAATCTCTTTTCAAGAGATGATTTTACTATTTGATTTAAAGTCATAAAAAAACCACTTTGAGAAAATAAAGTGGTTCTAAATTATTTATTCGAAATGTTTTTAATGATTAACTGTATAGCCTAAAACTAAAACTAAAGTATTAAAAGTTACTTTCTTCAGCCATTTTTACAACCCCAACAGTCAGTATCAAATTAGCAAAACGACGTTGTTCACCTGTTTGAATAATTAATGTTGTGTTTGGATTTCTTATCTGATCATAAAATGCCCAACGCTCCATAACATCCCAAGTAACATCATCACCTAATAATTTTTTATATGAATCGTGTATTTCAGCATTTGCTTCAATAGGTTTTTCCATAACTATAGCACCTTGAACAGGACAAACTTCTAATATGCCTTCGAGTACTGTAAGAGCATCTAATAGGCCTGGACGAAAATTGAGGTGTACGGTAGTTGAGTTAGAGCCTGTCATGGCTCCAACAGGTAAATTACCGTCAGCAATAACAACTTGTGCAAAATGCCCTGAGCGAGCAAGAACTTCCATAATTGTTGGGTGTATTACTGGAGTCTTAAGCATAAATTTATGTTTTCAATACTAATTAAATTTAAAATAATGAGGTAAAATAGCTCTTAATGATTTCTTGTTTTATAACAGTCAATTAAAAACTAATGGAGATTACATATTGTAAACACCACCATTTATATCAAGCGTGGCACCAGTAATAAAACCATCGTATTCAGATGCTAAGTATAAAACCGCTCTAGCTACATCATCTGCATTACCTGCTCGTTGTATTGGAATACCGGCTGTTGTTGCTGCCGCTGATTCTTTTGTTGTATGGGTATTATGAAATGAAGTACCAAGAATTAGACCCGGAGAAACAGCATTAACTCTAGTACCTTGAGGCCCTAATTCGGTAGAAAGTGCTCTTGTAAATGTTAAGATGGCTCCTTTACTAGTAGCATAAACTAATGATCCTGGATGGCCACCTTTACGCCCAGCAAGTGATGCTAAATTAACGATACTACTATTTTCATTTTTTGCAAGATGTGGAGCTGCCGCTCGTGTTACGAACATCATAGACGTTAAGTTAATGTCCATTACTTTATGCCAAAATTCAGATTCCATTTCATTTAGCATTTTACGCGCAACAAGTGAGCCTGCATTGTTGATTAGAATATCTAAACCACCAAATGCTTCTATTGTTTTTTCAACCATAGCATTAGCATCTGCTTCTTTTGTTAAGTCGCCACTTATAACAACTGCTTTTTGTCCTTTACTAGCAGCATATTCTTTTAACTCATTTGCAGTATCTGCACTAGAAAAGTAGTGAATAGCAACATTTGCACCATTATCAATAAAATGTTTTGTAATTGCCTCTCCAATTCCTTGAGCACCAGCAGTGATAAGAACATTTTTTCCGTTTAATTTAGTATTGCTTTCCATGTTATTTTAAATTCTAATAAAATTAATAATTATTGTAAAAATCACTACCTGTGCAAATTGAAGAGACCTCTTCGTTTTTTACAAATATAATATAATAGCTTTTGAAATTTAAAACAGAAATAAGAGTGTCTTTTTTCTTCTAAAGTAAATGTTTTAAAAATGAGAAGTTTAATTGTGTTTTTTAAATTTTTATTCGAGGTGGTTTTGATTAATCTCTTTTTATTTTAAGATTGTTAATTATATGTATTAGCTATTTAGAATTTAACTGAGTATTGCTAGGTTTTGCGTTTTTCCAGCCGCTAGCAAGTTTTTCAGATAAAGCTTTTATAGTTTTACTGAGTGATTTTTGCGCAGCAATATTAACGGTCTCATTCGGGTCGTTTTCTCGATCAAACAATTCAAGATTTTTTAATTCTCCTCTAGTTCCAGTTGTATTATCCCATGAGTACCATTCTATATAATGGTATTTTTTGGTGTTTAAAGAATACCCCATGTACCTCTTTCCATCGGCAGCATGTTTTGGTCTGCGATGAAACTGACTAAAAGCAGCATCTTTCCACGGGCGTTTAGGGTTTTTTATCAAAGGCACAAAACTTGTTCCTTGCATATAATCAGGAACTTCTATTTCTGCTAATTCACATAGTGATGGGAACATATCTATTAGTTCGGTAATTTCAAATGTTTGAGCACCTCTATTTTCTTGGTTCGGATAACGAATAATCATAGGAACCTGTAGGTCAATATTATAATTGGTCATTTTTCCCCAGCTGTTATGCTCGCCAAGTTTCCAACCGTGATCTCCCCATAGTATAATAATGGTATTCTCGTAAATGCCTATATCTTTCATATGAGATATTAGATTTCCCAATAAGGCATCAACATAGCTGACACTAGCATAGTATCCGTGTTTCAATTTTCTAGAGGTATCTTCATCCATTCGGTATGATGATTCAGGATGACCAATTTGGTTGAACCCATCATAATGTCGCAATTCATACATAGAATTCATGGTATGACCTGGAGCATTTTCAGGAACATTTTGATTTGCTGCCAGAGGAATTTTATTAGGGTCGTATAAATCCCAATATTTTTTAGGAGCAGTAAAAGGTAGGTGTGGTCGAAAATAACCAAGGCCCATATAAAAAGGAGTATCGTTTTTAGCTAGGCGTGTTAATGTTTTTTTTGCTAATTCGGTTTGTGCTCCATCATAATACATTGTGTCATGTACAGCAGCAGCTTCCCAAGCTGGGCCAGTATTCCATCCATCAGCATACCTTTCGGGTCTAAGTTTTAATAAAGAATCTCTTTTAATAGCTTGCGAACGGTTGACTTCTTCACTGATATAAAATGTTTCACCATCTCTCTTTAACCAATCTGATTGTAAATATTGAGCAGGGCGCAAGTCTGGCTCGTCCCAAGAAATAGAGTCGGGCATATAATTATGAAAAATTTTACCGAGGTTAACAGTATGGTATCCAAATTTCGAAAAATGTTGCGGCATGGTAACTGTATTCGGGTTGATGTTACGAAACTTATCTCCAAGGTGCCAAACACGAGTGGAGTCGGGTCTTATGCCTGTCATTAAACTTGCTCGCGAAGGAGCGCAAACTCCTACTTGTGAAAAAGTTTGCCTAAAGGTCATTCCTTCAGAAGCGAGCTGATCAATATTTGGGGTAATAGCCGTAGGATCTTCGTAAGCACCCAAAGTAGGTCGAAGATCATCAATTGATATAAATAGAATGTTAGGCTTAATAACTTCTTTTTTTGGTTTTTCACAACTGAATATTATTAAAAGCGAGAGCGTGAGTAACAAATATGAAGTATAATATTTTTTCATTCCTATTTAATAGTTTTATGCTTTAATATTTATTTTTAATTAAGATTTTTTTCAAGATTTAATAAGCAAAATAAATAACCATACCCAATAAAAATAAAATAGTGCTTATTGGGTGACCATTTTTAATGGTATAATCTTTTCCAATCATCAACCAGCCTAAAGTTAGTATTAATATTGAAAATAGTATTTTATTTTTTTTACTCTTTCGTAAGATGCGAGGTAATAGTTGTAGCTAAAATATAGCTTGGTAAAGATTTTATGTAATTTGTTAAAAGCACTAAAGCTTGTGTTAATTATAACTTTTTTTGGCAATAGCTTTTTTATTTTTTTAGTTCCTTACGAAATAATTCGGCGAATTTTTTTCGATCAGTATCACTTTCCAATATACTCTGTAACCATATTTGAGGTTGTTCAGTCGCGTTTTTATATTCCTTATATTTTGGACTTTTAAATTCTTGAAAGTCATACCAATTCTTTTCAAGAACATGTTGAAGTTTTGTAGTAGCTAATGGTTTTTCTTATTTGAATTTATTTTCATTGCTTTAATAAAAAAGTATAAAGTTGGAATTATAAATAGGCTTATTGTAAGGGGTAAAAACCAAACTCCAAGTCCATCAGTATTGCCATTCGTATGTTGTAAAGTCATTACTAATATAAGTCCAAAAACAAATGCGATTATTAATTTCAATACTCTAATCATTCGTGTTGCATTGGCATATTGACTTAGTGCGTTTTCGTTTGTAATGGTTTTTGGATAATTAAAAATGTGTGGATTTTTATTAAGCATTGTCATTCCAAAAAAAAGAATCGTTCCAATAAAGGGTAAAACAAAAATAGTATTCTTTCCTCCAAATCCATCTGCTTTTCCGGCCGCGTTAAAATGAGTAGGAATTGATTCTGGTAAGTCCGAAAAACTTAGTATTGCTAAAAGCCAAGTACCTACGAGTAATGTCCAACCAGTAATTTCAATTACCTTATCAGTATTTGCTAAGTCTAATTTTATTTTAGGTTTCTCTCTCATAATTTTTTTAAAAAAAACTTGTTTTTCACTTCACTTTTTTGGTGTTGATTTTTTTAGTGAGATTTGGTGCTCAAATAGGCTCAGAGATAAACGTAATGTACTCCATGTTGAAAGCAACATAGCCTTTGATTTTTTTAGAGCGAGGTAATGTATCTTCATAGCTCCAAGCAAAATAGTTGTCTGTAAAATCACCATCAACATTCCAATATGAGGCATCTCCCTTAATAGGGCAATGACTTTGACGATTTGGTTCTGGTTTTAATTTAATTAAAACATCTTCTTTTGGTAGATAAAATACAGGATCATAGACACTTTTTCCAACCTCTTTTAAGATTAAGGCACTTGTTGTTTCAGCTATTACCTTATTCAAATATTTTAGAGTTAATTTTCTTTTATAGTTGTCGATAACGGTATAATGTCTTTTTTCTTCCATTTTTGTTGTTTGTTAAAACTATATGCCCTTTTTTGTTTTTGCTCCTTAATATGATAGGTAACAAACCAAGTATGGACCATTATGTTATACTAAAATAAGAATTTTATACACTCTAATTAGTGTAAAGTATATTTTTAGGATCCTATACGTAACTTAATTCAATATAAATTAACGATGTTGCTCAATCTTATTACGCTTTACAATTACGGGAGAATCACTAGAGGAACCAATTATAAGTTCATCATTAGTCCATGTAATGGTGTCCCACTTATGATAAGCCTCTTCAATTGTTGACACAGAACCAAGTGGTATGTTTTCAAAATAATTATGGTTGCCAACATGAACTTTACAACTAACATCAAAACCGTTTTCTGACTTTTCAATTAGTATTACAGCAACATAAAAGCCTAAACCATATTTCCATTCAGGACTACGACTTATAAGAACGACATCTGAAATGTTATATGAAGGTTCTTTATTCAAAAAATCATTGAGGCTATTAAAAATAGTGCCTAGAAAAAATGAAATTAATAATAAAGAGGTGAAAAAGAGTTTTTTTTTAAGTGATTTATTCATTTAGGTATAATATTTGGAAAATAATACTGATGAACGTTTTAAAAGTCAGCATTTTTTTTGCTTTGTAAAACGAAGCTTAATGTTAAACAGCAAAACCTTGCTAGTTATAGCTTTCGTTTTCGTTAATTCTTAACAATATTCACTTCTTTAAATTCAAATGATTGAATGTTGTTTTTTTCAATTTCATACATTAATTTTTCAGATACAATAGGATAATTGAAGAGATTATCAAAAAGGTCATCCATATAGAAAAAATCCAAATTTTTAAAATTAGAGTTGAAAGTCAATTTTTCGTATATAACTATATTGTCAGTATTCATTGTGTTTTTGACTTCCTCGGCTAATTGTTCTTTATTTTTTAAGTCTAATTCCATAACTTTATTTTCTTCAAAATCATCAAATAAATAAAATTTTGAGTTGTTATAATCAATCCAATCTAAAAAGTTAGTAGAAACAATTTGAAACCAATAATAATTGTTAAGGACTTGCTTTTTTGTATCGTAATAAAATAAGTTTAGGTTATAAAATCTGTGAGTATCTATATTATGTTTTGCTAATAATTTTTTTAGTTTTTCACTCACAATAAAACCTTTTCCTCCTATATTATTACAAAACATAACATCTGTTAGCCTGTTTATATATACATTTGAGAATACAGGTTTAAAATTTGGTAGAGTAGTGTGTTCAAGTTTCGTTTCTGAATTTTCTTGGTTAGCATCATATTCCCAACTCGGATAAACTTCTCTTTCTCCAACTATTTCAGCATTCGGTCTGATTTTATAAAATTTCATTTTTGAGAGAGTGTTTTTAATGACGAACAATGTTTAATATATGGTAATTTGTGGCAGAAAATAAGCGGTTACTTTCTGTTTAGTCACAAATTAAATTTTTCTCTTTTAATACCAAATCAAAAGATTTGGAGACTATGCAAATAGATAATAGCCTTTTGGTTAAGCACTAATCGCCCAATTTGCTATATATCGTGTAGTCATTAGTTTGATTCCGCAATATAATGTTCGAATTCTTCTTTAGACACCACGTCTAAAATTGTTTGAGCTAAAACCTTCCATCCATCAACTTGTGTTATTCTTTTTTCAACATTGGGTGATTCAATAAAATAGGTAAATGACTCTTTATCATAATCATATTTCGACCAAGCGGAGGTTCCTTTAAATTTTACGTTATGATAATAATCCGTTTCAGTTTTACAATCTAAAATTCCGTATTCAATTACTTTCTTGAAATGTCCATTATGAGGTTCAGGTTTCCTCCAATATGTTGTGAATTGTTCAGATTCATATTCACTAATCTCCCAATTCGATTTTAAAGTTGGAATTTTAAGTTGTTCACGTTCTAAATTAAATTCTATTCCGTGATTTTTATTAAAGGGGATAGTCAATTCATATACTTTGTTTATTCCTAAATAGACCGAAACATAAATTAATCCTTTTATAAGTCCTTTGCCTAGAATCTTTATTGAAAGTGAAAATTCCTTCGGATTAGCTTTGTAATCGTAATAATACGCAATTATGATTGGTGTGATTATGAGGAAACCTAATATTGTTATAAATGTGTAGCTCAATGTTTATTTAAAATGTTTTACAACGTTAAGTATAAGAAATCGTAGGGCAGGTGATAAGCACTATCGTTTCGGTTTATTACTTAGCTAAATATAAATATTTTGCTTTTATCTTTTCTTCTATAAACGCCAAATTTTATATTTAGCGGACTTTGTAAATAAACACAGACCTTTCGGGTTAGCAGAAACGCCCTATGTTTTTTATACCTTGTTACCAATAGTTTATAGTTGAATGACAGGGATTATTCTTTTTTCAAACCCGTAAAAAGTTGATTCAAATCCAGTTGTCATATTTTTAGTAAAATAGTTTGGATTTGTTCCGTTCTCATCCGTCCCATTATGAGAAAAAGTAGATGACCAGTAATCCTCATCGGTAAATTCGTAAAGTACTTGGCTTCTATTTGTGAAAATAAGTCTTAATTCTTCTATTGTTGGAAGATGCCAGTCAACGAAATTTCCTGTTGTTAGATTATTACAAAAATCAGTAGCACTAAGATGAGAATATTTTTCTCTTAAATAATTTAAAACATACAGATTTGTTCCTGGAATTTCAACAATAATATTTTCTGCTTGCAAATTTTCTTTAGAAACGCCCAAATTTATTAGAGTTAATGAAGAAACGTTAGCTTCCACAATTTGTATTAAAGGTACTTCTGCATCTATTAGGTTTTGTACAGTAACACCTGCTAGTAATAGTTGTTCAACGGTAACATTTACAGCTAATAATTGCTGTATGGAAATACCTGTATCTAATAATTGTTGGATTGTAACATCAGCCGAAAGTAGTTCAGCAATAGTAACTTCTGCATCTAGTAGGTTTTGTAAAGTAACACTTGCTTGTAATAGTTGTTCAACGGTAACATTTACAGCTAATAATTGCTGTATGGAAATACCTGTATCTAATAATTGTTGGATTGTAACATCAGCCGAAAGCAGTTCAGCAATAGTAACTTCTGCATCTAGTAGGTTTTGTACAGTAACACCTGCTTGTAATAGTTGTTCAACGGTAACATTTGTAGCTAATAATTGCTGTATGGAAATACCTGTATCTAATAATTGTTGGATTGTAACATCAGCCGAAAGCAGTTCAGCAATAGTAACTTCTGCATCTAGTAGGTTTTGTACAGTAACACCTGCTTGTAATAGTTGTTCAACGGTAACATTTGTAGCTAATAATTGCTGTATGGAAATACCTGTATCTAATAATTGTTGGATTGTAACATCAGCCGAAAGCAGTTCAGCAATAGTAACTTCTGCATCTAGTAGGTTTTGTACAGTAACACCTGCTTGTAATAGTTGTTCAATAGTAACATTTGCAGCTAATAATTCTTGAATTGTATATTCATTTAAAAGTACTTCTATTTCAATACCTTCATTTAATAATTGAATTAAAGTGAAATTTTCACTAATTTGAATGGTAGTTTCTTCATAAATTTCATCTGAACCATTAGAGATAGTCCATCTTATTTTATGACTTTCAAAAAGGTTGGCACTAAATGTTGTTGTAGGGTCTGTTGGGTCCAAAAAATCACCATTTGTATTACTTTCTAAAGACCAAAAACCAGTAAGACCATTATTGAATTCAGTAGCCCTTAAAAGTACACTGCTGTCATCGATGTCATAATTTAAAATATTTATTGTGACAATTTCAGGAAGTGGTATTGGTTCATCATCTTTACTACAACTAAAAATTAAAAAGATTACAAGTGTTTGAATTAATAAGTTTTTTTTCATTTTTTTATTTAAAATTATTGGTAACGTTTATGTATAAGAATAGTTGCGTGTTTGTAACGTCTGATTTTCCGAAGGAAAATCAGACGTTACAAACACGCAACGACCTTTGTTTAAGCACTAAACCGCAATTATTTTTATACGGTGTTAGCCACAGTACTTTTATCGGATTATTTCTAAAATCTTTTCTTTTTCAGTCCATTTTATTGGTTCCTGCGTAACCTTTTCATTAAGTAAATTCATCATACTGCTCAACTTCTCTGGATGATATCCATCCGCTTTGTCATTTATGATAGATACTTTTTCTCGTATAAAACTTCTGTATTTTGATTTTTCTGAAATCTCAAAATTCACAATAGTTTTTCTTAAATCATTTGCGAAATAATATGCACTACTTCCTGTTACATAAGTCACTAAATATATATCAGAGTTTTTAGTAATTAATGCATTAAATTTTATGTTTTGTAAATCATCGAGAGGTTTTTGAAGTTTTACATTGTCATTATAATTGACTTTTAAAAAAGTATTAGCATCTTTTCGAAATGTCTCCTTTTCTTTTTCTTCCTTCTCGTCTTTGTATCTAATACCTAAAGAATTTACAGCTCCAACAACAAAATTTGCTAAATCATAAACATTTGCAGGAATATCTCTTGGATTTGAACAAGTTTTAAAATAATGTAATGTACCAGCTTTGTCAGAAGCTGTTGAAATTCCAAAACTTTGTTTATAATAAGTGAAAATCCGTTCAATTATATCATCAGATTCTTCACTAATGCTAACATCATAGTAGTTTAAATCAGTCCATCCAGCATCAGAAATAACATACTTACCTTTAATTTCTTTTATAAAAACAGATACAAACTTATTATTTAAAGTAGAAAATGGCGTGATTATTTCTAAACTCTCTCCTCTCAACTTGTAAGTTGTGAGAGAGCAGAAATCATCTTTAATTGTCTTAAATATGTCTAACAATTTATCCATTCCGCTAATCTAAAAAATCAATTCCATTTAATGGGTCAGTCTCAGGCTCAATTTCAAATAACTCTGGGTTATCGACTTTTATTTCTGGGTATTCTGTTTTTCCATTTGTTTTAATATTTGTTTCTTGGAAAAAATGACTAATTCCAAAATCCAAATTTTCTACAATTGCTTTAGCATCTTCTTCACTTTTTAAAGTATCACTTTTATAAGCAAATTCTTGTCCTTTTTCATCGTAAGTATTAAAATGAGGTGTTGTGATTTTTTGTTCCGATAGAGGTAATTCTGTTTTATTTCTATGGGCAGGACCATCGGAATCAAATCGAAAATATGGTTTTTCCGTGAAATTCGGGCAATGTAATTTAATTCCATATTTGTATAGAGATAATTTCTTTTCTACAATCAATGTGATGTTTTCATTAACAGTAAAATGGTCAATTTTTGTTGATTGTTTTAGCCAATCTCCATTATTTTTTTTCGGTTCGAGTACAATTGGATTGGTAGAGAGGTTCTTTTCTTCGTACGATAATTTTTGTAAATACTCGTAATTGTCTCTTACATCTAAATTCAGTTTACTCATTCGGTATATTGGTTTTTCGGTATTGTGGCTAACGTACGGATAACCGTACTATTACGGTTATCCGCCAATTTAGCGATATATAGTTAATAGGTTATAAAATTAAGAAAAAATACGATATTATTTTTTTTAAGTAAAATTAGAGCGTTGTAAATGAGCCATATAAATAATGTCTTATGTGTTATTTTTTTTAATAGTAAATAAGTGCAATAAAAAAAGCTCATAGAATCAATTTTTGAATCTATAAGCTTAGCGTAATAACGTGTTATTTTAATGAAGTATTTATTTGCTTTACTTTAATATTTCAGATATAAAAACGAACCATACTATTAATGAATTTTAAATAGTTTCTTGTGTAAATTAAGATAAGCTTTTTAAGGCATCAATAATCTCATCAGGCTCAGAACGTGTTCTATAATCAACATTAACATAATTCCATTTTATTAGCCCGTCGTTACCTATTATAAACGTAGCAGGTATTGGTAAAATACTACCATTACCATTATTTATTTTTTCTAAATCAAGATTTCTATCTACACGCATATGGTCTGCTAAAAACTCAGGTACCTTCCATGCCACACCATATTGCGAAGCAACTTTTGCATCTTGGTCAGATAGTACAATAAAGTCCATTTTGCTAATTTCATCATCTGTCATTGATCCGTCAGGTACTTGTGGGCTTATGGCAACTAATGTAGCGCCTAATGTATGAATATCATCTAATCTGTCTTGTAATGCCCTAAGCTGTAAATTACAGTATGGGCACCAGTTACCACGGTAAAAAGTAACCACAACTGGGCCTGTACTTAGTAATGTATTTAACGATACTGCTTTACCTTCAGGGTTAGGTAATTGAAAATCAGGAGCTTTTTCTCCGACTTTAATAGCATCATTACCTTCTTGAAAAGCTTTTGCTTGTTTGATAATAGCATCAACACCATTCATAAAATCAGGATTTGCTTTTCGTCCTGATTCAATTTTAGCATCAGTTAATTCTTTTAATTTTTTCATTTAATTATAATTCAATTTTTTATAAAATTCAGAAATCTAATTTTACGCTGAAGTTTTTATATATTATTTCTGATTACCAACGTTTCTCAATATAAAATCTACGATTGGCTTAGGGTCTTTTAAAGAATGGGGGTGATGGCCAACGCCTTCTTTTCGTATTAACTCGATATGACCACCAGCTTCTTTAAATTTTTCAGCTAATAGAGCCGTATTTTCTTCATAAGGTACCACTTTATCTGAATCGCCAAATACGTGTAAAACAGGAATGCCACTTTTTGCAATCTTTACAGAATTATGTATTGGGCTATTATCAAATGTTTTTACCGAAACCGTATCTAAATTATATGCTTTTAAACAAGTTTGCCAAGCTTCTGAATTTCCTTCTCCATTAAACATTCCGCCAGGCCAACTTTTTATATCACATACAGGAGCATCAGCATAAATACAAAAAACTTTATCTGTGTTTTGTGATGCCCAATTATATGCGATTAAACCGCCACGGCTCATACCTTCTAAAACAACTTTTTCATTAAAACCATATTCTGATACGCAAAATGCATAAAAGTCATTCCACAAATTTACAGCTTCATTATTCCCAAACAAATTAGAAACATCTATATAAACAACATGAAATCCTTTTTCTAACAATGCTTTGTCAACTTGTGGTTCATGGCCCCAAAACCTTGCCCTCCAAATCCAATTTTTATTTTTATTTTGTTTATTGGGGAAAACAACTTTTGCATCATGCCCTTTAAACGAAAATTCTTTTACTTTATATTCTGCAAATACGGTATCATTACGGAATGATGTTATTGTAATAAAAACTATAAACAGAACGAAAATGGATATCTTTTTTTTCATTATTGTATTTTTTTATAATAGCATTTTATAGGAAAAGGTTTAGAAGCCTTTATTATTTTGCCTAAACTTAATTGATAGGAGACAGCTGTCGGCCATTTGTAAAGGGGGTATGTTGGTTACAAATCATAAACATCATTAATTCTCGCAATATTAAAACCTTGATTTATTATTTTTTTTGCTTCATCACTATTTATATCAATAGTTGGGTTTGTGTGGTTCAAATGAATAAATATTACTTTATTTCTATTAGGCATATCAAGTTCATTAAAAATCTCAAGGCTTTCAATCATAAAAGGGTGTGGAATTTCAGAAATATCACGGTTGTTTATTTCTTTGCCACTATAAAAAGTAGCATCTAAAAAAGCATAATCTACATTCTTAATTTCTTCTACAATACTTTTTTTCCACTTATTCCATTTGTCAATATCAGGTATAAACAAAGCAGTTTTATGTGGGCCTTTAATGTTATAACCAACCGTTTCAGAATACTCATCTCTATGAGGTACTAAAAAAGGAGTAACGATTAAATTTGGCGAAAGTGAAATTGATTGTTCTTCTTCAATTTGAGTCAATGAAATATTTTTATTTGAAACAAGCTGGCTCCAAGGGCCGTTTGTTTCTAAATATCTTTTCATTCTAGGCATGCCAAATACAGTAACGTTTTTTGCATTAGTCGCTTCTTTTCCTAAATACATTAACCCGGCATAATGACCAATGTGGGCGTGGGTTAAAAAAATTCCGTCAACCATTTCATTCTTACTCTGAATATCATCTCTTGATAGCGCTTTCATTTGTCTTGCGATATCTGGCGTTGCCTCAAACAAATATTTTTTACTGTAGTTGTTGTCAACCAAGCCTAATGCAGCAACTTGCCTATCCTTATCAGGGTTTTTAAATAGGTCTTTACAACATTCTTTAATACAGCCTATATGTGGCGAACCTGCATCTTGAATAGTTCCAAGGACGATTAAAGAAGTGCTTTTTTTATTTAATACTTGATCTGTATTGGTTTTAGACGTATTCTTAGAAGATGGTTTGTCTGAACAAGAATAAATTAATGTTAGTACTATAAAAATAAGATAATATTTCATTTTTTATCGAATTAAGGCCAGCGGTTTAGTTTTGGTATTTCTTAATTTGAAGGTAGAATAATTTAAATTGAGAACGATTTTACGACGTTAAATTGAATTATTTAAACCTTTTTGTATCGTGTTATTTACATTTTTTAAATGTACTGAATTTTTGAATGTTATTTTGATTGTGAAGAGATGTAAACCCTGTTACTTAAAAGTAAAGGTGTATAATTAAAATAAACTGAAGTTCAGGCCTAGTACTTTTATTTTTCGATAAAATCAATTTCGAAATTGACTAACCCAATTTCTGCAGCTTGGTTGAAAAGTCAATTAAACCTAGATTGTTTTTGCGTTTATATAAGTAGTCAACAGTATGATTAAAACATCTTAGATGTAACGGCACAACCAAGGTTGTGAGAAAATGTTATGGTCTTAATTGACTAGATTTTGATATTTTAGGCAAATTGATAATAAACTCAGTACCTTGCCCAAGTTCGCTTTTTATTTTAATTGATCCCTTTAGTTTTTCAGCCAATGTTTTAACAATAGCTAAACCTAACCCATGGGAGCTTTCTCCATCAGTGGGTCTTGCAGTGAGTTTTTGAAACATTTTAAACGCCTTTTTTCTATCAGCTTCAGATATACCAGGGCCGTAATCTTTGAAAGAAATAAATATTGAATCGTTATTAGAATTTACTGATAAATCAATTTTACTTCCTTTGTTTGAAAACTTAATAGCGTTGGTCATTAAATTATCAAAAATACGAGTTACCAATTTTTGATCTGTATGAAGTATAAGAGGTTTTTTATCAATAAACGTTCTCAGTTCTTGATCTTTTTTCTCTAATCTCTTTATATAACTTTTTTCCCATTCTTCTATAAAATCAGAAAGCTCAATGTCTTTTAATTCAATTGTTTTTTCTGGGTGATTTACATTACTCATGATAAGCAAATCTGTGATTAAGCTATTGCCACTTTTAATAGATTTATTAATATAGCTAAGGTATGTTTTTTGTTTTTCATCTAAATTCTCATTGCTTTCTAATAGTTGACTAAGGCCTTGGATATTGTTAAGAGGACCTCTAAGGTCATGTGCAATAATACCAATGATTCCGTCCTTTTCTCTATGTAGTTCCTCTAGTTTTTTGTTGTTTTCTACCAGTTCCTTTGTTTGTTTGGACACTTCTTTTTGAAGCATAACTTCTGTATTTTTCAATCTTTTAATACGTAAATAATAAATTGTAAAAAGTATTCCTATAATTAATAAAATACTAAGTATTCTAAACCATAGTGTTTTCCAAAAAGGTGGTTTTATGATAATAGTTAATGATGTTTCTTGTTCATTCCAGACACCTTCATTATTGGAGCCTTTAATTTTTAAAACGTATGTTTTTGGATCTAAATTTGTAAAAGTAAGGTCATGTTTACTACCATATTCAACCCAATTATCGTTAAACCCTTCTAATTTGTATTTGTATGTATTGATTTGAGAATTTGTAAATTCTAAAGCAGAAAATTCAAAGTTTAAATTATTTTGATCATAGGGTAAGTTTATATAGTTCAATTCTGAAATATTTTTATCAAACTCTATAGGCGCATTATTAACCTTAACATCTGTAAAAACTACGTTAGGTATGTATGGATTGCTTTTGATATCTTTTGGATTAAAAATTGTAAACCCAGATGTGCCTCCTACTAGCAAATTCCCGTTTAAGCCTAGAGAATGACCACCCATATCCAGAATATTATTTCCGGGTATAGTAATATTTTTAAATTGCATATTGAGCGGGTTTGTTTGTGACAATCCATTGGGGGTTGTCAGCCAAATATTACCATCACTGCCAGGTAGAATTCCAAATATGATATCACTGGGTAGGCCGTCATCTATTCTATATTGCTCAAATTTTTCAGATTCTGGGTCAAATATTGCTAAGCCGCTTCTAGTTCCAATCCATATTTTATTGTTATTATCACGATATAAGGAACGAACTTTATTTCCAACAATACAGTTTTCGCAAGCCTCTTTATGTTCCCATAATTTAAATTCAAAAGTATTAGTGTTAAGCAAAATTAAACCTCTGTCGCTACCTATCCATATTTCTGAGTTAGAAGATTTTAATACACAGTAAGCAGTTAAGCTTGTTAAGATTTTATTAGGATTATCTTTTGTGTATACACTCTTAATTTCATTTGTAATTGTATTGTAGGTAACCATACCAGCTCCTATAGTTCCAATCAACAATATGTCATCTTCCGTTTCATATATACTTTGTATATGACCTATTCTACTTGCTAATGTGTTATTTGTAAAACCTACTTCTAAGATAAATTTATCTTGCTTTGGATCATATCTATAAAGTCCACCACTTTGCGTACCTATCCATATTTTATTATTTTTTGAACGATGAATAGCACGGATTCTCGAAATTTTAACATCACCTCTGTAACTAAAATCCTTTACATAATTTCTATATTGATTAGACTTTGGATTGAACCGGCTTAGACCATTGTTGGTTCCTATCCATATGGTACCGTCTAGATCTTGCAACATTGCTCGCACGCCATTATTAACCAGCGAATTACTATTATTATTGTCTTTTTCCCAACTACTGAAGTTTAAGTTTTTTAAGTCAAATTTGTTTAATCCGTTTCCTGTGGTTGCCATCCAGATATTTTTGGATTTATCTACGATTACATCTTCTATAGAATTACTTCCTATTTTATATGCAGAGATTCCATCAGACTTATATATTTTTATATCGTGTGTCTTTAAATTATAATTTATTAAGCCACTACCATTAGTAGATAACCATATGCTCCCATCATTGTCGTTATAAATCTTCCATATGCACATTTCGCCAATAGAATTTTTATCGTTCTCATCTAATAATACTTTTTTAAATGGTTCAGTACGTGTATTTAATATCGCTAATCCATTGTCTGTGCCAACCCACAACATACCTTTTGAATAATACAAATCATTTATAAATTCTGAAGGAAGTGCATTTTCATTGGAATCACTTAAAGTAGTTTTGGTGAATTTACCACTTGAGGGGATGAAGTAGTAAAGCCCCTGAAACTCGTCTCCTACCCAAAGGTTACCTTTGTCATCTTCAGCTACCGCTTTTATGGAATAGTCACAATTTTTACATTCTTTAGGTTGTATCCAATGCTGAAAGGTTTGCTTAGAACGATCCAGTAAATTCAATCCATTTTTTGTGCTAATCCAAATTCTTGACTTACTATCTTCGTATATTCTGTTTACTACGTCGCTACTAATAGTAGTGGAATCATTTTTTTTGTGAATAAATCTAGTTATAGCCCCTGTAGTTGTATTGTACAGGTTTAGGCCGCCACCTTCTGTTCCAATCCATATATCGCCATTAGAATCTTCTAATAAACTAGTAATCCAATTTTCTGAGATTGTGTTGCTATCCTTTGGATCATACTTGAATACTTTAGGTTTATAACCATCGTATCGGTTTAATCCATTATTGGTGCCAATCCAAATAAATCCATTAGAGTCTTCAATAAGACTTGTAGGATAATTTGATGAAAGCCCATTTTTAATTTCAATTTTCTCTAAAAATTGATTGCTAGATTGCGCATTAAGCCCCAATATTGTTAGGATGTATAATACAGAGGTTAAGAATATCCTAATGGAGAAGCGTTGCATTTATAAATTATTTTTACTGTATGATGATCCTAAATAATATCTAATTCGAAAATTAAAACTCTTTTATTATTACTTTTATTTTCCAATTCAAGAGGAGTAAAATGTTCTTACATTTTCTGTAACTCTAGTACTATTGAAATTTGTAACTCACTTAATAATTTAATTGAGTTTCAATTGCAAGTCTATGTTTCGTAATATAATTTATTACTTTATAACGGTTATATGTAAGAATAGTTGTGTTTTGTCGAAAGTATTTTCCTTATAAAAATAAGAAGTAGTAAACAGAATAACTAATGTTGTTTAAGTTAAAAATAACAAATTTTTATAAGCTGTGTTGTCGTGTTATATTTTTTTTAATTATCAACTCCAATTAAATTCTAAACGGTTTCCATTTTTTTCCAATTCCATCCCGTTCAGCTCCAACTCCAATAGGCATTTCAAATAATTCATTTAAAGTATTATCTAATTCTACTGCGTTTTTCAAAGAAATAATTTTCGCAGTTTCTTCTGCGTGATTATTTTGTCCACATAAGAATTGCCAATCTCCGTCACTATCGTGTGATGCGTATAAAATTGGGCTTTTTTCATCTGTCACGTGGTTGCAAGTAAAAACAGCTTTGTTTTCAGCATCATTAAATTTAAATTCCGTTTTATCTTTTTTTCTTTGTTTGAATAGATTAAATATGCTCATAAAAATTATTAAAGTTAATAAAGTTCACTTTGTGGTTCTTTTGTAATTTATGTTTTTCTTGTATTACACATTTACGCCGATATAGTCGTGTATAGTTAATAGCTTATAAACTTAAGAAAAAATTCGATATTAATTTTGCTAATATAATCCTCAGATATCATCATATAAATGGATTATCTGAATAATATTTTAGTTTAAGCAAGTGAGAGAAGAGTTTGATTTAATATTGCCTAAGAAAGTGAGGAAAATGATGTAATGAAAAAAAGCTCAAAGAATCAGTTTTGAATCTTTGAGCTTAGAGTAAATTATTTTTTATTTATGACTATTTGTCTCCGAAATAAGACACACCACCACCACTTAAGAAATCTTCTCTTACAGGGCTAAATGTATCAATTAGCATTCCTTCTTCTAAGCAAACTGCACTGTGTAATAAGTTAGGCTCAATGTAAACACCATCTCCTGCTTCTACGATTTTCTTTTCACCATCAATTTCAAATTCAAATTTACCTGAAACACAAAAAGTAGCTTGTGTATGAAAATGTTGATGAGGAGCACCTAATGCACCTTTGTCAAATTTTACTTTTACCATCATGATTTGGTTATCGTAACCTAAAAATTGTCTAGATACACCTCCACCAAGTACTTCCCACTCCATTTTTTTTGTGCTGATGTATTTTTTACTTAATCGTTCCATTTTCTTTGTTTTTTATAATTAATAATGATTTGAGCAAGATAATTTATTTCTAAAAAACTAGAGGTTTAAAAATTATAAATTTTGTGATTTTAATATTTTGTTAGCAACAAATTTTCTCAATATGCACAACAATAAACAAGCGCATATGTTTTTTCATCATCAAATTTTATTCTTAATTTATTGATGTTAATCTTTAATTTGTCTTATAAATAATTCAGATCAATAAACATCCAAGTATACAGGATTAATTTTAGCACAATCACTACAACAAAAGAAGCTAACAGGCTAAATAAAAACCTCTTCTTGTGGTTTTTGTATTTTGGTTTTATAAAATAAATATAAACAGGTATAAAAAGTAAAAAAGCGATTAGTGCTAAACCCATAGCTATAAATGAAAAACTTACTAGCGCTAATTCTCCTAAGAAATTAAAAGCAGAATTAGATATGGTTACTAAATCATCTAAAGAGTTAAACCCAGTATTGCTTGTGTAAATTGTGTCATTTTTTTTAAAGATGAAAATGATTTCAATAAAAAATAGTGAGATATTGAATGCTAAATATAATAGTAGCCAGATTATTTTTTTTAGTATTTTATTCATAATTTCAATACAGCTATCTCGAATAACTAATCTAGCATTATTTACAAGTATTGGTGGGGGTGAATTTTTATTCACAACCAATTTTAATTAATTCTGTCATTCTTTTATTCGGAATACCTAAGCTGTAAAGCATAGCATCCTTTCTTTTTTTAGTAAATTTAGTATTGCCATTTTGGAAACACATTTTATAAGATCAGTATTATTTTCTCCTATGTATATAGAGTCTCCGAGTTTATAACCATCATTACTGTCAGCAAAAATGGCTATATCATTTTTTATAATACAAAAATACGGGCCTAAAGTACTGGGTTTGGAATACTCTTTATAATTCGATTTTATATTTTTTATAGTGATAAGA
The DNA here is from genome assembly GCF_019021925.1 of Cellulophaga sp. HaHaR_3_176. Classification (NCBI taxonomy): domain Bacteria; kingdom Pseudomonadati; phylum Bacteroidota; class Flavobacteriia; order Flavobacteriales; family Flavobacteriaceae; genus Cellulophaga; species Cellulophaga sp. HaHaR_3_176. The sequence goes on along the minus strand of NZ_CP058990.1, from coordinate 2,502,326 downwards.
AATTTATAAGTATCAGTCTGTTTTTCAATTCCGCAAATTACTCCTGTTACTTTCAAATCTAAATTTTTAAAATATTCAACTTCGATTTTACGTGAATTAGTAATACTTTTATTTGCAATTAAATTGATAACCGTAATTGTGATTATCATAAAGCCAACCATTAATAGCAATCCTTTTTTTCTTGACATTAAAATAAATAACGTTTTTTAAACTATTTTAAAATTGGGTTAATTCTAAAATTTGATTGCAAAGTTACCTCTCGCAACCACCATTTCCAGTAATTTGTATTTCAGAACAAGAAGGGTTATATCCATATAGTTCCTACAAAATATACATCACTCGTACAACTTGTAAAAAGTAAAGACAATATTAATGCAAACAACCTTCGATTAAATACTAAATTATGTTTTATTTTTTATTTCACTATAAACTTTACCTTTCCAAAAAAGAGCTTTTTTAGGTTCTAAAGTGTTTTTGAATTTAAAATCAAATACAGCTTTCAAAGTTCCTTTTTTAAATAGTTTGCGGTCAATTTTAATTGTTCCATTTTCAAGAGGAAAAATATTTTGACCTAAATCTCTAATGCTATTAAAATCAACCCAAACAGAGCAAAAATCGTTTTTGATTTCTATTATTAAACTGCTGTTTGTTGATACATTATTTGCCGATTTCCCTTTTATAATTTCGTTTTCCACTTTTTGAAATTCAATAAAATCTGTTCCAGAATATTCATACATTTTGTTTTCAGATTGTAAAGAGTGATTTATATGTGTTGTATCAATAATGGTATAGAATGCTTGTAATGAATCTTTATAAATTTTACCTGATTCATCTTTCATTTGATCAATTTCAGGAGGACAATCTCCATCACAACTTAATTGCCCGTGGGAGTTTTTATATATAGATTCTTTATAACTCCAATTTTCTTTGAAAGAAAAGTCGCCTTCTAAATTTTCAGTCCACTCAATCTTTATTTTTCGATTTGTGTTCGTCTTCTTTACAGCTGTTTTACAAGAATGCCCTATTAAGACTAAAAGTAATATGATAACAGATTTAATTTTCATTAGGGTAGAGGATAAGTTAAATTTTATTAATCTAAAGTTGAAAAGAACCCGACAATACCTGCAATAGCTCCTAATATAAACAAAAAGCCTTTCACAAACCTAAATGCATTATGTCCAAATATTTCATAGTTAAACTTTTGGGTACTGTTTGCAGGGTCTATTGCCCAATCTTTGTTTATTAAATTACCGATTCCGTATACTAGAAAAACAGCAGACAACAGTAAATAAGCGTACCCTGGGTTTTGTTGGAAAAAGTCGACTACTAGTTGAAATTTTTCTTCCATATTTTTAGTTTGATGTTTTAGGTTTATATGTTGTGCAAATTGTTGTTTATTTCTTTCTGCAATTGTTTAAACTTTATTTTATTAACCAGCTTTATATTTTCAATGATTTTTGACTGTTTGTCATTTGGTAATTGTTTTAGCGTTTCAATAAATGTTGGATGAACTGCTGTTTTAGCGTAAAGCCAAAGTGGGTTCATGATGCGAAGCGCTTAAAAAGAAGCTATTTAACTCCAATCAGAATAAAGTAGTACTTCATTTTTTTTGTTATCTAAAAATAGGTGAATTTTATCTTCCCCAAAACTTAAATAGTCATAGCCAGTTAAAGAGCCTATAAACTGTTTCGCTTCTTTATTTTCATTAAGTTGTTCTAACAACTCAATAAAATATTCGAATTCATCGTAATCAATTTCGCCACCAATTTGTTCGAATATTTCTCGTTCGTGTCCGCTTTCAGCATCTGAATAAAAACCACCCTGAATAAATTTTCCGGTTTCTAAATATTTGTCACGAGTAATCCAATAGTTGAAAATGCCTTTTGAGTAGTGGTAGTAGTCAAAGCCAACTTTTTCTCTTCTATCAAGATTTTTCTGTAAATTACTCTCACTAACTTCGTTACGCTCTCGTTGTTTTAAGTAATCACCTTTATTCTCTTGGTATTCTTTATCTGCTTCGTTATACCATTTCTCTATATCTTTAAAAGTATCGATTTCGTCTAATTTGCCATTGAAAACATATTTATTTCCTTCGCGATTAAATTTTATATAATTGTACTCAAAATTACCAGGGTCTAATTCATTATCAGGATCTCCATTTCCCCAAACAGAAACAAAGTGAACCAATCCTTTACCAAGGTTATGTTCTTCTAAAACTAGTGTCAATAATGGAAAGAATATATACTTATAGTGCTCTTTTGGTTCTTTAAAAACCTCTTCAATAGTCGGGAATAATTTCATTTTTCTTTAATTAATGATTGCTATATAATCTAGATTTTACTGGGAACAGCAGCTTGCTAAACTGCTGAACCTACCTGTTTGGAACGGGTAAGACTTAGTTTTATTTCGTTTAATTAAATGATGTTTGGTATTTGCTTTTTCTCCAATAAATCAATTAGTTCTATAAAGCTGTTGCAAATTTTAGATACATCTTCAAAAACGGGTTCTTGCCCATGAACTATCTTGCCATATTTTTCATCTTCCAAACAAATTGCGAAAAATTGATATCCGTCATTTACAGACAAAACAATGGGGATGTGGAATTTCCAAAATTCTTTAATATTCATTAATTCCTCTTTGTCATCTTCACTCCATTCCAAACTTAATAACTCAAATTCATTCCATTTAAACTCACTGCCCGTTTCACCGTTAAAGTCACTGTTTAAGTTAAACCAAGCAGTATTGGTTGAATTAGAAATGCTTTCAAAGTTTTTAAGAAATTGTAAATAATCTGAAGGTAGGTTTGCATAGCGTTCCAACAAGCTTTTAGAAATTTCATTTTTAGATAAAGCGTGTACTACATTAAACCCTGCAGTAGTCAATTTTTTATATAATTCTAATTCCATTTAAGTTGTTTTATACCCTAATTCTCGTATTTTTTCTTTGATGCCTTTATCTATAGCTTTTCGTTCTGTGATAAAGTTGAAATGCTCTAATGTGGGCGCTAATTTTTGATTTATAACACTATCGAATTCAAGTTTTAATGACCTAGTAATTACTAAAGTTTTTAGAGCTTTTAGTTTTTCTAATCCTTCTAATTTTTCTAATCCTTTGCAATTAATAACTCCCAGTCTTGATAATGATTTCATTTCAGAATTAAACTCAAGTGTCGTTATGTTTCTTTGATTTTCAACTTGCAGGTATTTTAAGTTTTTAAATCGACTTAGGTTATTAAGTGATTGTAGATTTTTAATCCAAAGTAGTTTTAATGTCTCTAACTGCTCCCCATTAATTTCATCGATATTTTCTCTACTGCCTAAACTAATATGTAGGTGTTTTAGTTTCTTTAATTGGTTGACAAAACTTAAAGATTCTTTATGACCAATTGAACTTAGGGTTAGTGTTTCTAGGTTTTCTATTTCCCCTATGGAATCTATATTCTTGAATTGCCCAGAGATACCCAAACTATTTAATTTGTTATAATCTTTTAGATATTCTAGATTCATGTTTTTAGTATCACCTAAATGCAGTTCTGTAATACTTTTTAAATTATCAGATTTTAATAGCTCGACATCTTTAAAATCATCTAAACCTATAATAAGTTTCTCTAAATTTTTTAATTCAGACAACTGATTTAGGTTTTTGATTTTTTTCAAACAATTAATGGATAGACTTTTAACGTTACTGACTTTTAAAAGTGTTTTACAATCGAATGTTTTATCACTGTGTCCGTAAAATCTAATCTGCAAATTATTATCTAATTTACCAGCTAGCGTATTTAGCTCAGAAAGCATTTCGTCAGTGTACGTAGTTTTATCCCATTGAACAATAACATTATTGCCAGACGTAACTTCCGTTTCAATAAAAGACTTGTCTATACTTACCGGATTAGTTATCCATTTTAATTTCATGCTTTGTTTTTTACGTCTCTGTTATAGTTGGGGAATTAAATGTACTTAGCTTTTTGTTAATCAGATAAGTAAACCTCTAAGTTAGGTGTTACTAGCTATGTTTTATACACAGCTTTGTAGGGTGGTAATTAGCTTGCAAACATGTCTATGATTTTATCTTGCATGACAAATAGATTACTAACGGTATAAACCCCTACAGATTCTTCTAAATGGCTGTCTTCCGGTAACATTTCTGAACCTGAGCAAGATTTTAATAAATGAATTTGATTTGCAAAATCTGGTTGATATTTCATTCCATAAATTGCAAAAAGAGCCTTTCTTATAATTCCGTCATTATACATTACTCCTTTTGCCTTAAGCATTTTAATATCCTCTAGTGTAGGTTTTTTATCGTACGTAACATCATACAATTCTATTACAGGACTTTCATTTGTTCCTGTCAATTCATGTATATATGCAATATAAAATTTACCTGAAACATTAATGAAAATAACATCTTTTGCTCTGAAAAATGTAATGCTCTGCTGTTTTGCAGGTTTTCGTTTTAGCTCTTTTGGTTTGGTTAAAAGAAAATCTTTTATTTGACTAGATTTTCTGTAAAAATCATCACTTAAAACCACTCCATCATTTAGAGTATCTATTGCGATTGTTGCCTTTTTAGTTATTTCATTATCAGAAAAGCCATATTTATGTAATAGAATAGCTAGGGTAAGAACAACTTTTTCTTTATAAAATTTAGCAAGACCGCTATCTGCTAAAAGAACACAGTTCCACCGCATTAAAATCTTAGGTAAAACATAGGAAGAAACGTCTGTTATACTTCCTCCTTTTTTAAATGCCAATCCTCTAGTAACCAACCTGGCTAAGTCTTCATCTATTGCTTGAGTTAGAGCGATAAAGCCTATCTTATCTAAAATCTGTTTATGGGTCATATATAATTTTATAAAGTGGGAAGAGCTTTAGTTTATCAAGAACGCTTTAGTTGTCGTTTATAGTATTATGTCCCGTGTTTTATACTGTGTACAAACTAAAACACCCATAATCTGTTCTTACGCCTAAATCGTTATCAATGAATTTTATATTTGCTGTTTTTACGGAATGCTCTATTTTAAAACTATGAAGGTGCTTTTTATTCTCCATGTCGTAAACATGGGCTTTATTACCTTGAGACAGAACTAATTTAGATGCTTCTTTATTCAAACAAAAATCTACTACACCTTTAAAATATTCCGGAATTTCTAAACTAGGGTAATATACTTGTTCATTTTTTTCGACATTAATATATAGTAATGGTTGGTGGTAGTGCTGTTTTAAAATTAGGATGCTGTCAGATGCTACAAATTCCATTTTATCAATACCTTTAAAGTCACCTTTAATGGTCTTTAAATAGTTGTTTGTTTTAAAGTCAAATAATTCAACTTCGCCTAGTTTGTTATGAAGAGCAATGATATTTTTAGTCTTGGACAGCGTGGCAGAAAAACAATTACTTCCTTTAATTATTTCCACTTTATAATTTTGATTGAATAAGATAGTATTGTCAAAATCCTTAACTGTCAATTGTTCGTTTGTACCGTATGCATAAGCTTTTTTGGCAATTGAAATGAAACTTGCCCAGTTGCCTTTTTCCCTATCTGCTATTTTGTGAAAACTTTGATCATTGATATTGAAGGTGTAAATGTGATGGTCTAATTTAATTAGTAAAGAATTGTTGCTGGAGTTATACTGAATGTCCCATGGTAAAATATCGGGAAGTTTTATTTTACTTTTTAAGTTTCCGCTTTTATCAATATTAATTAAAAAGTCGTATTGGTCTTTAGGGTCATCATAAGAGCCCTGTTCATAGACAAAAATATCATTAGGAGTGTTTGCGAAAGATAAACAACCAGAATAGCCACTACTCGTAAAATAATGCAATTTGGCATTACCGAATGTTGCTTCTGGATTGTTTAAGACAAATCCTTTTTTCAACATTTCCCATTCTTTTTTATAAAAGAATTTTAAAGCTTCTTCGTCAGATTTAAACTCTTTCTCATAAGTTCTTGGCTTATCTATTTTACCAGATTCATAAACAACCTTCAAGCCTACTAACTCAATATTAAAGATCTTATTTAATTCTTTATTTAGAAGTGAGTGTTTTTTAATCATTAGTATGTATTTAATTTAGCATCTCTCCATACTTTGCGTTTATCCATAGATTCTTCATCGAAATTAAACAGTTGAAACTTGTAGTTTCCAAAGTACTTAGGTATTAAACGTAGTATGTCTAGTCTTTTCATTTCTGTTTCAATTTCTAGAAAGGACCTTCCCTTTTTTATAAATTCAACCAATTCATTGACTAACTGTAAATCATTTTCATTGTCGATTTGTAAGTCTGTATTATAAATAGAAGTTAGCGGTGGTATTTCGTACGTATCCAGTTCAACTATAAGTTCAGGTTTTTCGGTAATGACTTTATCTAATACGTTGAGATCCTTTTTTGTTAGATGTGTAATTAAGGATTCATCACATCTATCATAGCTAAAAGACTTTTTGAATTTAGAGTTTAAAAACCTTTTCGAAAGAACAATTCTGTTTTGTGGATCTCCAATTTTCTTTCCTTTTGGTATTAAAGGAGAGCTCTCTTCATAAAACCTATCAAATATTTTTTCGACTCTAAATATTCCTTTAGAATAAGAATTAACCCAATCTCCAATTTCGATTTCTTTTTTCAAATTATTTGGTTTTTATGCTGAATTAGCTTTCCCAAGCAATATTTCTCTCGCCATTTTTATTGATGAAAATTGCTAAAATTTCGTCAGATACTTCATTATTTAGTACATAATCTGCTACAATGTCATCATCATGGAAAGCAATACTTTTTAGCTTCAATGCATTTAATAGTTTTTGAGTTTTTTCAGATTTCTCAGTGCTTTTGCAAATGATCTCATGCAACTCTTCACTCAATTCATCTAAATGAAATTCTAAATATTCTAAAACAGTTTTATCTTGAGCGTTGGAGAACTCAGTTTGAAGGAACAGTTGACTCTGTTCATCAAATTTATCTAAATCGTTAAGAATAGTATTAGCATTTTTAAAATACGCATCGTCAATTTCATTTTCTACAAACCACATTAAAATAATATTCCTGTCTTGGAAAACTACACTCATATATTCCTGCTCCTCCGTAATGTTTTCAATAACTATTTTATTGAAAAATGGCAGTTTAAATTGCTTCATATCCTCTAAGTTTTTGGTTGTTGAAATTGTTAAGTACAGAGTTTACTCAATTAAATAACGAATATCTTTTAGTAATAGTTTTAAACTACTTGAAAATTGAAAATTTTATTGTTTTAGAGAATCAGATTGTTAGAGTTTATGGCTTACTACTTAATTAAGAAGTAAGCATATGTTTTTATTCTAAAATTTCTTTTCTAAGTGTCTCATAATCCGCTTCTTCTATTTTTGTGTTAAACCCAGCTCTTATATTTTTTAAAGTTGGGTGTCCTTTTAAAACCGTTAAAGCAGACGGTTTAAATTCAGGACCTACGAAAGCAGAGAATTCTATCAGGTTTTTTGCTTTGGCAACACCACTGATATCATTTAATATTTTCCAACTCGTTATTGATAAATCAGTTAGTTTATCTAGTTTTTCTAATGATGGAAATTTTGACACAGAATTAAAGTCCGTTATGTCAAGTTTTTTTAAATGTTTTAAATGTGAAACGAATTCTGCTGTAGTGTCTTTATAATTCTTTACGATAAAAGCTTCTGATAATTTTGGTAAATCGTACAAGCCAGAGTAATCTGTGATTCTATCACTAGATCTTAATTCAATTTTTTCTAAGTTTATTAAAGGTTTTAAAAAATTAAGATGATCAGATTTTAGACTTTTAAGACCAAGCTTCTTTAAAGAAGTAAAGTTTGTAATCTCCTCTATGTCTTTAACGTGAAATATACTGAGTTCTTCTAACTGTTTTAAGCTGGTTAAAGGCTTTAAGCGAACTTTTGCAGATTGAAAAGCATTAAAAAACTTTAGTACTTTAAGTTTTTTTAAATGAGAAATAGGACTCAAATCTTTTAATTTGTACAGAAATATATAAAGTTCTTGTATATCTGGTAAATTCTCTAAAAAAGATAGGTCGTCAAATTCATCATCGCGGTGGCTTAAACTAATTCTGATAGCCGGACTATATGTAACTATAATTCTATTTATTTCTTGCCAAGTTTTAAGTGTTTGCTGAGAATTTAATGAAATATAGCCGATAGTATCATTCGATGCTAAATCTTCAATCTTATTTAAATTAGAAGGAGTTAGTTTATTATCTACACTTATAGATAGAAAAGTTTTTTGGTCAAACTCGTATTCTTCAATTTTCATTTTTATAAATCGGTTTTTTAAATTGGAACTAACGTCTCGGGTACAGATTAGTACTGTACTTAAAAGGAGTGAACTTTTGATCAAATATTTAGCGACATATATAAATATACACAGACCTTTCGTCTAAGCCCGAAACCCGTATTAATTATAGCCATTTTTGAATGTATTTTTTTATCCTACATAATAAGCTACAAATTCCCTAAATAAGGAATAGAAATCTCTAAGTTCAAAATACTTAGGACTTGCACTACTAATATTCTTAAAACCTTGTTTTTTAAACAACATTTTTGTTCTTGTCAGATGAAAGTATTGTGACACAGCTATTATACTTTTAAAATTTAGGCTGTCTTTTACTTTAATTGTGTTATTAACAGTTGCAAGAGTATTATTTCCATAATTGTCAACAATAATTAAGGAATCAGGGACATTTTTTTTAATTAAATATTCTTTCATTTTGTCTCCTTCGTAAAAACCTTCTTTTCCCAAACCACCACTAACAAATATTTTTTTTACTTGTCCATTTTGATACAAATTTAATCCGCACTCTAAACGTTTTTCAAGTCTTACCGAAAGTGTTCCGTCTTCATTTACTTTATTGCCAAGGATTACTGCAATATCTACATTTTTTTTATTATTGGTTAATCCGTCAATTGTGATATAAGCTATATGCCCAAAAAACCATATTAATAATATAGTAAAAACTAACTTATATTTCTGTTTTCGATTTTTCATTGAATTGCATAGAACGACCCGGCTATGTGTAGTGCGGGATTTGAAACTGCAAACATTCAGTCTAGCACCAATGTAAGCCAAAGCTAAGTTTTGTGTTTTAATTTGATTCTAAAAATACTAAACTTAGCTTTGGCGTAATACGAATTACAAAGTCTAATTTTACTCTGCACCCCGCATTACGTATAGCCATTGTTGTAGCCTGTGTTTTTTATTTCTCGAAAGGGTTTTTAATTACTATGTCGAAAGCAAGATAATTCACATCGGTTATAAATGATTTCCCTATCAAATCGTTCATATAGCCGATATTAAGTTCAATTTTTTGTTTCGGGAATAAAACTGAATAGTACAAACAAAATCGAACTTCTTGATATTCAAACTTACTCCAATGACTCATATGAGTAGTAGAAAACAACAATTCTGTTGTCGTAATAATTTTATGCGTATTTAATGAATTTAGATTAAATGACACTTTTCCACGTAAGCGAGAACGAAATTGAGTGTTTTTTGTCGTAGTGCTGAAATCGGGGTTGTAAAAAAAACGAATTTCTGGTCGATAACTGAAGGAATAGTTTAATCTTCTAAACGAATTGAGATATGAAAATCGACTATAAAATCTTAGTTCTTGTCGTGCTTTCGGTACGTCAAATTCATAAGGAGGAGTAGCTTTGTATTTGTTTTGCCAACGGTAACTTAGAGCGAATGAGTATTTCCAATTTTTCTTAAATCTATGTGCTATTTCTTCATTTATTACATATAAGGCTTGTTTGTTGAATAGGTTGTAGTTATCTGGTCTGCTAATTCGTCCTAACCCGAAATAAGTAGTAGATGAAATGTTATCTTTTTTGTTAATATTTTGGTTTAACCCAATGGCAAACCAAAAAGCAGTATTTGCCTTGCCCAAACCTGGTGGAGAGATTTGAGCAAGACATTTTGTACTGAGTAATATTCCCAAAAGGATAGTAAAGAAAGTTCTTAGCATGTCTTGTGGAAACTTTAGTCGACTATTTTACTTATTACTTTACCTTCTGAATCTATCACAATATCCCAATCGGTTTGAGTTAGTGCGTTAAGCTCCATTTTGAAGACTACTTTTCCGTTGTCGGTTATGCGTTCTAAGTCATCTATTGAATAATCACTAAAATCTGCTTGTATTCTGTTGTTCACAGCTTTGGGTAATTCACTTTTAGAAATATCTTCCTTGTGCTTCACCATTTTTCCTTCAGTATTGTACCATACTTCGTGGTCTATGTTCCAACTAATTTCGAAATCAGCATTGTATAAATTTCCATCCATTTCCCATTCTAAATCTGTAGCTTTTGGAAACTGCTTGTTAAACTCGTTTAGAATAACCGAAGGAACTTGACTTTGTGGAATATCTTGTGCTTGCAGAGTTGAAACGATAGATATTACGGCACCAAAAATTAAAATTTGTTTTTTCATCTTGTAAATTTTTTAGATTAAATAATTAATTACAAGACAAAGTAAAGACCCGAATATGGAAAGATCTGGGAAGGAATTTAGACGGATTATTCTTTTTGCCGAAACACCAAAATTGTGGGTGTTTTTCCATCTCCTTCGTTGGAAATTAATAAAGTTCCGTTTTCTAAAAATGAAATACCTTCTGCTTTTGGGAATAACTTTTCATCTAATTTTTCTATGTGTAAAATAGTTTTATCTCTGTTCATTGCCAGGAATAATTTATCAGAGGCGGATAAAATGAAAATGAGTTCATTATTAGGATGTATCGCTATGGCTGAAGGTCGAAAATTAAACGGTTTAGCCTTACCCTTTTTATTTAATTCAGTATTGATTTCTACGTTGAATTTTTCACAAGCTTTTTTAACTTCGTGTATATTTATTTTGTAAGCGGGAGATTTAGATAAAGCTTCTTTTATTAGATCGTATTTATAAATAAATCTTTCAGATTTATAATCGTGGTTTATAGGTTTGCTCTTAGCTGAGACTAATAAACAGTTGTTTTTGGTGTCGAAACAAAGACCCTCATTGTCTTTACTTTCTAGTGATAATTGTTTATGTGTAATTTGTTCATTATCAGCAAAAGGATCAAAGTTTTTAAAAATGCTCAAACGACCGTCACTTCGTAATATATATAGCGAATTCCCTGTGAAAGTGATGCCTTCAAAATCGCCTTTTGAATCGAATTGGTGCGTAAAAACAATGCTGTCTTTAACGAAGTCATAAATAAAAATAATCCCCAATTCGTCTTGTAAACAAGCAACATGAGCAGAGTCAATTACCGTAAGTCCAGAGATTTCATCAAGAATAGCGGGCAATTCGTGCACCATTTCGGGTGAAGTCAAATCATATTGAAATGAAAAGTGACTGTTTTCGTTTTCCGCAACAACTGCTAGGTTTTCTACCGGTTCGTTGCTAGCCGGACTGGCACAGCTCAAACTAATGAACACTGTATAGAAAATATAAAATGATGTTGAGAAAATTCTTTTCATAACGCTCGTTGAAATTGTTAAGCAACAAATGAACAGTACAAAATTGGAAAGATTTGGGAATGAGCTTTAGGTCGCAAGAAATGCAATTTCGAAAGTATGAACATTGTTGTTATAAGCATAAGAAACCTGAAAACCATATAAATCTGAAATAGCTTTTACAATGGCTAATCCCAACCCTGTTCCTTTAGAGTTATTATTGGGTTTGTAGAATCGATTGAAAATTAGGTTTTCATCAAGTTTTTCCGAATTGCTGGTATTGCTTATTTTGACGATATTTTCAGCAATCTCTACAAATATATCTCCGTCAGGAACATTATTGAAAATTGCATTTTTCAGTACGTTTGAAATAATTACATTGGCAAGAGAGGAATCCATTTGAATGGATAGTTTGGCATTTTCATTTACCCTAATTTTTACTTTCTTAAATGTTGCTATTTCTTCTAAATCACTAACATTTTTTTGAACTATATCATTTAGCAGAATTTGTTGATTGTCCAAAAACTGTTTGTTTTCGATTTTGGTTAATAGCAGCAATGATTTGTTTAAACGCACCAAACGCTCAATAATGCTCATTATTTCTGCAATATTTTCGGCTTGTTTTTTTTGGAGGTTTCCATCTTCAATAAGTAGTTCTAATTTGTTGGTAACAATTGCTAAAGGTGTTTGTAATTCGTGTGAAGCATTTCCTATGAATTGCTTTTGCTGTTCGTAGGTTTCGATAGTGTGGAGTAATAATGTATTTACCGCATTCTGCAAATCGGTAAATTCTTTTGTTTTGGTTTTTACTTCGGGTAGCATCGGGCTTTTTCCCAAACGGTATTCTTTTAATTGATTTAAAAAATCATAAAAAGGTCTCCAAATCTTTTTTAACACAAGGTTGTTGATGAAAACAATGCTAATTATCAAGCTTATGTATAACCAAATAATATCGTAAAGAAGTTCTTTGATTAAATCGTCTTCTTCTACCATTGAGTTGGCAACTTTCAGTTCATAATATTTTTTGTTTAGTTCAAATGCAGTAATGAGCATTCTTACTGGTTCAGCTTCAGGTTCTTCGTCATCGGCATCTTGCATGTTTAGAATGGTGTCAAGATATTTGTCTTTTATTGAAAGTGCCTGCTGTTTGTCAATTTTTCGAATGGTGAAAAAACTTTCGTCAAAGTAATTTTTGGTTAGTATGGTTGAGTCCTGCTGGGCATTCTGAATGATTATTCGTTTATAATTTTCAAGTCCTTCGTCAATGCTACTTTTTATTTCGTTGAGCATGTTGAAGTAAAATGCTGTAGCCCAAACTGTAACAATTGCTAAAATTGAAACGGATATATACTTTATGGATTGGTTGAGTAGTTTCATACTGCAACAAGTTTGTATCCAATTCCATAAATGGATTCAATTTCTATCTCTGCATTAGATAATTGCAATTTTTTCCTCAAATTTTTAATTTGATAATATACAAAGTCAAAATTGTCAGCATCATCAGAGTTGTCACCCCAAACGTGTTCAGCTAATGCAGATTTTGTAACCAATCGGTTTTTATTGAGTAAAAAATAATTTAAAATATCAAACTCTTTTCTATTGAGTGCAATTATTTGGTTATTCACAAGGAATGATCGCTCTGTTAAATCTAAAATGATATTGGTGAATTCAATGGTGTTTTTACCTTCTAATTTATTCCTTCGCAAAACCGCCTTTACTCTAGCATTAAGCTCAGCTAAGTGGAATGGTTTGGTAAGGTAATCGTCTGCTCCAAGTTCAAGTCCTTTAAGTTTGTCATCTAACGAATCTTTTGCAGAGATAATTATTACATTTTCACTCTTTCCTTCTTTTTTTAATTCTGCTAAAATATTTAGCCCACTGCCATTAGGGAGCATAATGTCAAGTAAAATGCAGTCGTACTCATAAATGAAAACCTTGTCTATGGCACTATGATAATCTGTAGCGGTTTCTACGAGAAATTTCTCTTTTTCAAGAGATTCTTTAATGTTGCTGAGCAACTGCGGTTCGTCTTCGATTACTAAAATTTTCACGCGATAAATTTACTTTAAGATGTTGGAAAGAATTGGGAATTGTCGTGTTTTTACATGTCACGTCCTAAAATACGGCTACAGATTAATATTAGTTTTAAGCGGCATATTGATGCACGTAATTAGGTGTTTTATAATCTAAAGATAAATGCAATCTTTTAGAGTTGTATAATTTGATTGCATTTTTGGCTGCTTTTTTCGCATGTATCACGCTGGTAAAGGTTTGGTCAAGATAGAATTCATCTTTTAGAATACCGTTTACCCTTTCTGCTAGGGCATTTTCATAGCAATGGTTTTCTTCAGTCATACTGATTTTAATTTTCTTTCTTTTCAATATTTGAGTATAGACATTACTGCAATATTGAATACCTCTGTCCGAGTGATGAATAAGTTGGTCAATATTCTTGGCATTGTAAATAGCCTTATTTAAAGCTCTGACACACCCTTTTAGTTCTAGGCTATCACTTAGGTCATATCCAACGATTTTACGTGAGTACATATCTGTAATCAATGCTAGGTAACAGAATCCTTTAATGGTTCTGATGTAGGTTATATCGGAAGCCCAGACTTGATTAGGTCTATTGATTTTCAAGTCTTTTATAATATTACCATACTTATAAAACCTATGATATGAATTTGTGGTTCTAGAAGAATATTTTTTTCTTCTAACGAGTAATCGATTTTCTCTTAGGATACGGAACAGCTGGTCTCTACCGACTTTAAGGTCGTACTTTTGAAACTCATTTTTTAATGATCTCATGAGTTTTCTGGTACCTTCTCGAGGTAGTGTTCTTCTACTTTCCCGAACAAGTTGGATTACATCTTGTTCTATCTGTTTTTTGATAACAAAACGTTTTTGGAATTTGTAATAGGCATCTCTTTTCAGATCAAAGGCATTACAGATAGTACAAATTGAATAGAGCCTTTCATTACGGTTTATCGGTGCTACTTTCATTAGGGCTTTATGTTTAAGTTTTTTTTTAATTCTTCAACATCTCTATAGCCTAGGTTCTCGGCCGCTACCTCGAGATAGCTATCGGTCACCAGTTTGTCCAGGTCCTTTTTAATGAGAAGGTCCTTAAGTTGATTGAGCTCTTTTTGAAGGGCTTTGATACGGGAAAGTTCATCGTCTGTTTGCACGGTTACACGGGTATTCATTAAATCTTTACGATCATACTTTTTGATCCATACGTTTATAGTACTGGATTGAATACCGTAAGTTAATGCAATTTGTCTTTTGGAATGGTTTCCTTTGGTAAGTTCTGCCAAGACTTTGAGCTTAAAGCTCTCACTATAGCGTTTTACATATCCATCATTTTTATACATATACTTGAAGTGTTTTGTATACATATTTCAGGACGGGTCAACATTGGCTACAACGGTTGAGCTATGAACAGTACGGGAGCAAACTAGCGTTTGCTTTCCGCCACGCACATAGCGAAATCTTTTTGTTTTGTTTTATCTTTTTTTGTCCAAAGCAAAATCCTAAAGATTTTGCGACCTCATAAAAATACGCAAACCTTAGAGTTTAAGCCCGAAGCCCGTATTGTTTATAGGTTTTGTTACCACACGTTTTTTCCGTTCGAGTGCTAATTCCATCTGCATAATGATTAGGCATGAGTTATTTCTTTTCATGTATATACAATGTGCCATCTCCATCTAAAATGTACATTTTGTCTTTGTGAAAACGAATAGAGTTTATGTGTTTGTTAGTTATTCTCTTAATCCATTTTGTTTCTCCTGTTCCAGGTTTTATTGCAAGTATGAAACTAAAACCAAGACTATTTACGGAATGAAGTAAGAAGCCATCATGAAACGTTAAGTCCTGCGCAAAATTGTTAAATTCCTTTCCTTCGTATTTAAAAGACTTAATTTCTTTATGGAATATGAGTTCTCCTTTTTGCAGGTCAATAATCACGTAATCATGATAATTATATATAAATCCGTTATTTTCATGAATTACTAAAGTTTGTGCTCTCAATAAATCAGGGAATCTTATTTTATACTGAATGTTTCCGTCTGAGTCCAAACATATTAAATAACATTTTGTGAGAACGATAATCTTATTTTCCCAGTTATATACTTTCTTAATTTCTCCTGCTTTTTCTTTTCTATCAAAATCGATATAATTGATTTCGTTACCTAGCTCTATAGACCATGATTTTTCAAAGGTTGGCTTAAGATATTTGGTTAAATTGTTATTCGATTTTGTTAGTAAAAATGACTTTTCATTTAATTGCAAGTCCCCATCTAAAACTAATTTGGAAATAACTTTACCAGTTTTTAAATCATAAACTAAATTGTCTTTTGAGCCATTTGTTGAATAATAAATATTCTCAAAAATGTTTATACTCTTAGGTAATAAGTTATAAAGTATTTGGTTGATATTTTTTACTTCAAATGTTTTTAGGTTCACAATTCTTGTGAAATCTTCATTTCTTGAGCAGTATATTAGAAAATCATCTACTAAGTGAAATCTGCTCACTTTTTCTTCATTAGAAGTAAAAATAGTGGAGCCGCTTATATTTTTGACGATTATCTTAAATCTTGAATCACTTGAAGACTTTGTGAAAACAAAATACTTTTCCGACAGTACATATCCACCAATTTTTTCTTCACTATCTAAAAGTTCAAACATCTCAATAATCTTTACTTTTTATAAAATTTTGATGGTTTTGCAAAATGTGTGGTAACGGTTGGGCTATGGCAAGTAGGGCAGGTTACAGACATTTACTTTCGATTTTGTACTAAGCCAAATCTTTTGCATTTTGTTTTATCTTATTTTTCTAAAAGCCAAATCAAAAGATTTGGCGACCTCGCAAATATACCCAAGCCTTTGAATTAAGCACTTACCGCCCTATTTGCTATAGCCGTTGTTATGCCCCGTTATTTTTCAGTCTACTTTTCCGCTATCAATTCTTTAAAGAAATCAGCCACATGAGAAGCACCTGTCTTTCCATTGTCGTCAATATTAGATAAAATAACTACGGTATACTTGTCTTTCATAAAATCCATAAGTTCCGCTCGAACACCATACCAACCTCCGCTATGCCCCTGAATAGTCTGGTTATAACGTAAATCGATGTCTATACCATATCCCAAATTTGTGTTATAGCCTTTTACTTTTGGCTCGAACATTAATTCGGCAGTTGATTTTTTTAGCAATATTCCGTTTCTCAATGCTTTCGAGAATTTAAACAAATCTTCAACAGTTGAATAATGGAATCCTGCGGGCGATGCTTTTGAAAGATAATATTCGTTTCTTTTTGGAATGTTGCTTCCTCCAAAAAAAGTAGTATATCCACTAGCTTTGTTTGGTACGACCGAATCGATTTCCAATTCGGTCGTGTTCATCATTCCTGCGGTTCTAAAGATGTTTTCCTTTACATAATCATAATAATTTTGTCCGCTTACTTTCTCGATAATAAGACCTAGAATCACAAAACCAGATGCACTATAATCGTATTTTGTGCCTGGACGGGACAATAAAGTGTCATTAACGAACAAGGGAACAAAATCCGATATATTCTTGTATTTCGATTTTTCCTCTTGCAAGAAGTTGCCCACATAAAAATTATTGTTACCCGATGTGTGCGTCAGTAGCTGATGGATTGTTACCGAATCCCTCACAAGTTTGTTTGGATAATTGGGTAAATATTCTCCAATAGGTCTTTTAAGTTCGACTTTGCCATTTTCGTAAAGTTGCAAGGTTGCGACTGCTGTAATCATTTTGGTAATCGAGGCAATGTTAAACTTTGTATCAACTTTGTTGGGGATTCCATATTCTATACTGGCAAGACCAAAAGCTCTCTTCTCAATTATCGTATCATTATTTGCAACCAAAATTGTTCCTGAAAAATTGCTTGGCTTTAAGTTGTCCAAAAATAAATTGATTTCGATCTCTTTTGTTTGTCCAAAAGAATTAGTTAGAAATAGCAGAAGCGCTATCGCTGTGTGGATTGATATTTTGGATTTCATCGTTTTTATATTTTTGCTTATGGCTTTTTCCATTCTTCCTTAAGAATGCTATATATAAAAGTTCCTTTACTATCTCCATATGATTGGATGTTGTAATTTCTCAATAGACCCTCTTTGAAAGCTCCAATCTTTTCGATTGCCTTTTGAGATTTTACATTATTTATGTCAATCTTAAACTCAACCCTTCTAAGTTTTAAAACGTCAAAGCAATAATCTAATAAAAGTCCTTTACAAACCGCATTAATGCCCGTTCCTTGAAATTTATAACCAATCCATGTCCAGCCTATTTCTAATCTTTTACTGGGGAAACTAATATTTCCAAACATTGTGATTCCGATTGGATTATTATTTTCTTTACTTGTAATTAATAGCGGATATATTTCTTTGTCTTTTTTTGAATTTAGACAAAAGTCAAAGTAATCCAATAAGTCATTTCTGTTTTTTACCCTTGCACCAAACTCTCCTAGTTCCTTGTTATAGCTTATAGATTCTATTTTGTCAATATCATTAATTGATAAAGGGCGTATTAAAATTGACTCGTTTTCAAGAATCAATTCAGATGAGAAAAATGTTTCTAAGTTCATATTGTTTTTGTGAAGGCTAGATGTTTTTCATAATGTGGCATAACGTATGGATAACCGTACAATTACGGTTATTTCTGTTTTATGTGTACTAAGTTAAAAAATTATAATAGACCTGCACGTTCTAATAAAGGTTCGATTTTAGGTTCAGAACCTCTGAATTTTTTATATAATTCCATTGGGTTTTCAGTACCACCTTTTGAGAGTACATGGTCTTTAAATTTTGCAGCTACTTCTTTATTGAAAATACCTTTTTCTTTAAAGTACGCAAATGCATCAGCATCTAAAACTTCTGCCCATTTATAGCTGTAATAGCCAGATGAGTAACCACCTTGAAAAATATGTGAAAATGAGGTGCTCATACAAGTTTCAGGTGTATCAGGGTATAAGTTGGTACCTTCAAAAGCTTTTTCTTCTTGCTCTTTTACATTTGTAATGTTAGATGGGTCTGCGCCATGCCAAGACATGTCTAACAAACCAAAACTTAATTGGCGTAGGGTTTGCATGCCTTCTTGAAAAGTAGCAGAGTTTTTAATTTTTTGTACCAATTCCATCGGTATCAATTCGCCAGTTTCATAATGGGTAGCAAAAAGTTCCAAAGCCTCTTTTTCGTAACACCAGTTTTCTAACACCTGACTTGGTAATTCTACAAAATCCCAATAAACAGAAGTGCCCGATAAACCAGGGTAAATTGTATCTGCTAGCATACCGTGCAATCCGTGTCCGAATTCATGAAATAAAGTAGTAACCTCATTAAAAGTAAGTAAAGAAGGTTTGCTGGCTGTAGGTTTAGTAAAATTACATACGTTTGATACGTGAGGGCGTACGTTTACACCATTTTCTACATATTGCGATTTATACGAAGTCATCCATGCGCCACCACGTTTGCCTGCTCTAGGGTGAAAATCGGCATAGAATAAAGAAACTAATGCCTTGTTATCATCATAAATACGGTATGTTTTTACATCATCATGGTACGTATCTATATCAAAAACCTCTTCGAACTGTAAACCGAATAATTTTTCAGCAACTTTAAAAACACCTGCAATTACATTTTCTAGTTTAAAATAAGGCTTTAGCTTTTCATCATCTAAATCAAAAAGTTTTTGCTTTAGCTTTTCAGAATAAAATGAACTGTCCCATTTTTCTAATTGATCGATTCCGTCTAATTTTTTTGCAAAATCTTCTAACTGTCTAAATTCTTTTTGAGCAGCAGGTTTTGCTTTCTCTAACAATTCATTTAAAAAGTCATGTACTTTTTCAGGCGTTTCAGCCATACGTTCTTCTAAAACAAAATGTGCATGAGTAGCATAGCCTAAAAGGTTAGCACGCTCATGGCGTAAATTTGCAATTTGCAGTACATTTTCTTGATTATCTAAGGCATCATTATTAAAACCTTTGCTACCAAAAGCAATAGATAACTCTTTACGAAGTGCTCTGTTGGTAGCATATTTCATAAACGGAATATAGCTAGGGTAGTCTAATGTAATTAACCAACCTTCTAACTCTTTAGCTTTTGCCAATTGTGCAGCAGCTTCTTTTTCACCATCAGGCAAACCATCTAAATCGGCTTCGTTTGTTAAATGCAGTTGATATTTATTAGTTTCAGCTAATACATTTTCGCCAAACTTTAGTTTCAGTTTAGAAAGTGCAGCATCAATTTCTCTAAGGCGTATTTTTTTGTTTTCAGTAAGGTTGGCACCATTGCGGCTAAAACCTTTATATTTTTTATCTAAAAGTGTATGTTCTTCAGTACTTAAATCTAAATCATTTTTTTGATCATAAACGGCTTTTACTCTTTTAAATAAATCTTCATTTAATGTAATATCGTTACCGAACTCAGATAATAGTGGAGAAATTTCTTGTGCTATTTTCTGAATTTCTTCATTAGTTTCGGCAGAATTTAAATTAAAAAACACACTTGAAATTCTATCTAAATGTTGGCCAGCATAATCTAATGCAGAAATTGTATTTTTAAAAGTAGGAGCCTCTATACTAGTTGCTATAGCATCAATTTCTGCTCTAGCATCTGCAATTGCTTTTGTAAAAGCAGGCATAAAATGCTCGTTTTTAATGGTAGAAAAAGGTGCTGTATCGAAAGAAGTTAAAAGTGGATTCATTTGTAACGTATTGAAAAAATTAAATAGTATTTAAAACAACTGATGTGTAGCTATTATTTTTTATTGATAGATTTTGCACCTTCAATAACTTTAGCCTTTAAGCCTTCTTTATAAAGTATTATTTTATCTAAAACACACTTATCAGAAGCACCAATAATTTGAGCAGCCAAGATACCTGCATTTTTAGCTCCGTTTAAGGCAACGGTAGCTACAGGAACACCACCAGGCATTTGTAGAATAGAAAGAACAGAATCCCAACCATCAATGGAGTTGCTACTTTTTACAGGTACACCAATTACTGGTAATGGCGACATTGAAGCTACCATACCTGGTAAATGTGCTGCGCCACCTGCACCAGCAATAACTACTGAGTAACCATTAAGATGTGCATTTTTACTAAAATCAAATAATTTTTCAGGAGTACGGTGTGCAGATACAATATCTACATCAACCTCAATATCAAAACCTTTTAAAATATCTATGGCTTCTTGCATTACAGGCATGTCGCTTGTGCTACCCATTACTACGGCTACTTTACTCATGTTGTTTATTTTTTTGTGGTGATTTTATAGTTGTCATACCCCATCTCTAATAAGATTTGATTTTCAAAATTATCAATTTCTGTAATAGGGTAGGCAGACTTAAATTTTGTGATTTTATCGTTTAGTTTAAACTCGTAATAGTACAATTTATTAGACGATACACCCATTACAAAATGGTTGCTGCCTTCTAAATTATAAGCTAACGTAATTTCGTCTTCTAGTTTTAAATGTTTAGCACCAAAATAGTCGGTTTCATCTAAATTGGTATTTGCTAAAGTACAATCTTTCATGTTGTACTTTTTCGATTTAAGAAATGATCCTTTAAAAAGTAACCAATCGTTTATATAAATTTCTTTTGATGGGTATTTTAAAATCAATTCGTAAGAGCCATACAATTCAATAGCACAATCTAAACTATCTACAAATTTTGTTTGAATGGTTTTGTTTCTTACTTCGTTTATAAATTTATTAGTGCTAGCTTCATCTAGCTTTTTTCGTGCAATTTCAGAAGCATAAGTTTCTTTTAAATTTTTATCTGAAAGATGTGCCAGCGAGACAATTTCAATTTGTTTTTTATTAAAATTGGGGGCTTCGTATTTAAAAGCAGTTTTTAAATCGTTATCAAAACCGAAAATTGTACCGCTGTTATCGATAACAAGTTTAAGATGATCAATAGATAAGCTTATTATTTTTTCTTTTTTCTTTTTATCATAGATATCTATTTCTTTTTCAGGAGCAGAGTTATCTGTTTTAAAGAATACATATTCGGCAGTATCTGCGGAGTAATTAGGCTTGTTACCTAGGTTTTCAATATTAAAGTCTTTTTTTAAAGCTTCTTCAAAAAACAACATTTCAGGGTGTTTGTCTTTTTCTGTTTTGCAAGAAAAAATAGTGATTAGCAATAAAATGATGATGCTATACTTCATATAAAAATTTAAAATCGAATGCGTTATTACTTGCTAATAACTTTAATGGTTTCTTTTACTTGCTGTGCAATGCTACGAGCAACTGAAATATCTTTATTTACAATAGTTACGTGTCCCATTTTACGAAACGGTCTGGTTTGTTTTTTGCCGTATATATGCGGTGTAACACCTTCTAATTTTAAAATATTTTCCATATTCTCATACACAACATCACCTGTATAGCCTTCGGCACCTACAAGATTTACCATAATACCTGCAACTTTACTTTCGGTACTGCCTAATGGAAGGTTTAGAATGGCTCTGATGTGTTGCTCAAACTGGTTGGTGTAACTCGCCTCTATACTATAATGGCCGCTATTGTGAGGTCTTGGTGCCACTTCGTTAATTATAATTTGGTCATCTTCAGTTTGAAACATCTCGACCGCTAAAATACCGATGTGGTTCATTTTTTTTGATACTTGAAGCGCAATTTCTGTTGCTTTTTGCGCTACTTTGGCATCAATTCGCGCAGGGCAAATAACATATTCTACTTGGTTTGCTTCAGGATGAAACTCCATTTCAACAACAGGGTAAGTAACTACATCGCCATTAGGGTTGCGTACAACAATAACAGCCAATTCGTTTTTAAAAGGTATCATTTCTTCAGCAATACATTCACCATTAGGTAAACCCTCTAAATCTGCAATTGTACGTACCACTTTTACACCTTGGCCATCATAACCAAATTGTGCCGCTTTCCAAACAAAAGGGAATTGTAGGCCTCCGTTTTCAATACTGTCTTTAATTTCGCTGGTATAAGCAAAACGGTTAAAAGGGGCCGTAGGAATATTATGATCAACATAAAACAATTTTTGCCTTGCTTTATTCTGTATTGTTCTTAATGTTTTTGTCGGAGGGTATACTTTTAAACCTTCGGTTTCTAACTTTTCTAAAGCATCAAGGTTTACATTTTCTATTTCAATCGTTAAAACATCAACCTTTTTTCCGAAATTATAAACATCATCAAAATTCATTAAATCACCAATGATAAATTCATCGCAAGCAATTTTACTAGGGGCATCATTAGCTTTTTCTAATACTTTAGTATGTATATCAAACTTGCGAGTTTCATATAAAAGCATTTTTCCTAATTGTCCGCCGCCTAATATTCCGAGTTTAAAATCTGAAGAAAAGTAATTTTTTGTGTTTTGATTGGACATAATTGTTACAGAATTCTATGTTGATTACAAAAATACACCGAATTCTTAAAACCAGCCATGTTAGAAGTAAAAAGAGAAATCAAAACGCTATATTTGTCAACTCAAAAAAAAATACCGTGATAAAGCTACACGATAAGCATTTTAGACCATTCCTTAGCCAAGAAGAAGTTAAGGTAGCTGTACAGAAAGTTGCAGATGCTATTGCAGCAGACTATAAGGATGAAACACCAATATTTATTGGCGTTTTAAATGGTTCATTTATGTTTGTTTCTGACTTACTGAAAGCTTACGAACACCCTTGTGAGGTTTCATTTGTGAAATTAAGCTCGTATAGTGGGTTAACATCAACAGGTATTGTTGAAACTTTATTAGAGGTTCCTTCCGAATCAATAAAAGGAAGAAGCGTAATTATTATTGAAGATATTATTGATACTGGGCGAACTTTGAAAGAACTGGTGCATTTGTTTTCAAAAACCAATGTACGAGAATTTAAAATTGCGACATTATTTCATAAGCCTTCAGTTTATAATGGAGAATACAATATAGATTATGTGGGAATGGAAATACCAGACAAATTTATTGTAGGGTATGGCCTTGATTATAATGAGCTAGGAAGAAATTTAAAAGAAGTATATCAACTAAACCAAAATACTATGATCAATCTTGTGATTTTCGGAAAACCAGGTGCTGGCAAGGGCACGCAGGCAGAGTTTTTAAAGTCAGAATATAATCTGAAACATATTTCTACAGGTGATGTTTTTCGATACAATATAAAAAATGGGACTGAACTAGGTATTTTAGCAAAATCTTACATTGATAAAGGAGATTTAGTACCAGATGAGGTTACTATAAAAATGTTGGAAGATGAGGTTGAAAAGAATGCAGATGCAAGTGGGTTTATATTTGATGGTTTTCCAAGAACTACCGCACAAGCAGAAGCATTAGATGCTTTTTTAGATTCTAAAGATATGCAAGTAAATGCAACAGTTGCTTTAGAAGCTAACGATGAAATTTTAATACAACGATTACTAGAAAGAGGTAAAGTAAGCGGAAGATCAGATGATCAAGACGAAGCTAAAATCCGTAATCGTTTTGAAGAATATAACGAGAAAACAGCGCCATTAAAATCATATTACGAAGGGAAAAATAAATTCTATAGCGTAAATGGTATTGGTGAAATTGCAGAAATTACAAATCGCTTAAAAGCGGTTATTGACAAGCTTTAATATTTAAAGCTGAAATACCAATAGAACACAACACATTTAGATAGCAATGACGGAGGGAAATTTTGTAGATTACGTAAAAGTAAATTTGGAATCTGGTAACGGAGGAAAAGGTTCTGTGCATTTGCACCGTGAAAAGTTTATTACTAAAGGTGGTCCTGATGGTGGTGATGGTGGTCGTGGAGGTCATATTATAGTTCGTGGTAGTAAAGATTTATGGACACTGTTAACTTTTAAATTCAAGCGTAGCTTTAGAGCAGGGCATGGAGCACATGGTGCAAAAAGTAGAAGTACAGGGTCTGATGGTGAAGATGTGTATTTAGATGTGCCATTAGGTACTGTAATTAAAGATGCAGATACCGAAGAAGTAATTATGGAAATTACGGAAGCGGGAGAAGAGAAAGTTCTTTTGCCAGGTGGTTTAGGTGGTCGAGGAAACTGGCACTTTAAAACATCAACTAATCAAACACCAAGATATGCTCAGCCTGGAATACCAGGAGGAGAGTTAGCCGTAATTTTAGAGCTTAAGCTATTGGCAGATGTTGGTTTGGTTGGTTTCCCTAATGCAGGTAAATCTACTTTACTGTCAGTTTTAACGACAGCAAGACCTAAAATAGCAGATTACGAGTTTACGACGCTGAAGCCTAATTTAGGAATTGTAAAGTATCGTGAGTTTCAGAGTTTTGTTATGGCTGATATTCCTGGAATTATAGAAGGAGCAGCAGAAGGTAAAGGGTTAGGATATTATTTTTTAAGACATATAGAGCGTAACTCAACGCTATTATTTTTGGTACCTGCAGATAGTAAAGATATTAAAAAAGAATACGAAATTCTTTTAGATGAATTACGTAGGTATAACCCAGAAATGTTAGACAAAGAACGTTTAGTAGTTATTTCTAAAAGTGACATGTTAGATGATGAGCTTAAAGAAGAAATGGCTAAAGAGCTTGATGTAGAGTTTGAAGGAACGCCGTATCATTTTATTTCTTCTGTTGTGCAAACCGGACTTATTGAGCTAAAAGATAAACTTTGGAGAATGTTAAACGATTAATTTGTTAATTGTTTGATGTAAGGGTGCTTTTTGCTTATTTTTAAATTAAATATTTACAAATGAAAAAGATAGGTTTCTTTTTAGTAGTTCTATTATTCGTTTCTTGCGCTGCAGTTAACGTAAATTATGACTATGATAAAGAAACAGACTTTTCTAGTTATTCTACTTATAATTATTATCCAAATATGGAAACCGGATTAAGCGGTTTAGATACAAAAAGAATTTTAGTACTTGTTGATTCTACAATGCAAGCAAAGGGTATTAAATTATCTGAAGAGCCTGATTTTTTTATTAATATAGAAAGCGCATCTTACAAAGCGCCACAAAATAATAATGTTGGTGTTGGTCTTGGTGGTTCAGGGCGTAATCTTGGTGGAGGAATATCTATAGGTTTACCTTTAGGTAATGCTAAACAAGAAAGAGAAATTCAATTTGATCTTGTTGATAGTCAAAAAGAATTTTTATTTTGGGAAGCAACAGGGGTAAGTAGCTTTAATGAAAAAAGTTCTCCAGAAGCAAGAGAGAAAAACTTACAAGCTATTGTAAGTAAAGTTTTTGAAAAATATCCTCCGAATAAACTAAGACATTAACGTTCAAACCTTAGTGTTAACACAACTTTAAGTTTTTTATTTAATTTATTTTTTAGTTTTGTAATCCAAATTTGCGTTTTGAACGTAAATATTACCAACCTCCCCGATAAAACAAAAAATTATAATTTAAGTTGTCTTTTCTTGAAGACGACACAGGCTATTTCAATGAAAAAACGAGCAGAGTTCTATATAGAAGATAATAAAATTGAAGTTTTTAATTCCTTAATGGGCAAAGAACGGGTTTTATTAAATGGAGCTAAAGTTTCTGAGAAATTTGGGCTATTACGTTCGGAACATTATTTTACTTTTGGAGGTAACAATTATGATGTTCGTTTTGAAAGAAATTTAGTATTCCCCAATTTTAAATCTTTTAAAATTCATAAAAATAGTATGCCATTAAATATAGAAAACTATATGGCAAAAAGCTCTAGAAATTTACTGATTTTAATTATAATTTTAGGACTCTGGTTAGGCTTTATTATAGGTATGCAATTATATAAGGTAATTTGGTAATAGGTTTAAAGTGTTTGCTAATAAGCATTTAAAACATTTACATTATTTAAGTTTCCGTTCAGTCACTAAATTTTACCGCTAGTCATATATTGATATGTAAACCAGTAGTGTCGTTGTAGTTTTACACTAGAAATAAATACCCTTAAAACTATATATTATGAAAAAAAACAACCACAAAATTAGATTTATTTTTTTTGTGCTATTCACGGTCACAACTTTGAGTGCACAATTTGCAAATGCCCAAGATGTATCAGGATCTTGGAAAGGAACACTTACTGTTCAGGGAAATGACATGCCGCTAATTTTTAATATTACGGAAACTGATGGAGAATTAACTACTACCATGGATAGTCCGGCACAGGGTGCAACAGGTATCCCAATGGATGAAACTACTTTAGTGGATAAGGAATTGACAATTGTTTTTAAACAAGCAGGTATAAAATATGTAGGTGCTATTGAAAATGATAAAATTTCTGGTACTTTTTACCAAGGAGAAATGGAATTTCCTTTAGTTTTGGAAAAAACAGTTATAATGATTCCTGGAAATACAGCATTACCTAGTTCTGATGAAGCATTGAAAGCAATGGCAAGTGCAGATAGAGGTGATTTTAAATACTCCGTTTCGGATTATTTTGCAAAGCCTAACGCTTCTTCATTTAATTATTCTCCAAATGGTAAATACATATCATACATGGAGAAAGATAAAAATGGAAAACGCCATGTGTATGTAAAAGAAATAGCTACAGAAAATGTTACGAGAGCTATTGAAGAGAAAGACGAATTAATTCGTCGATATGGTTGGGTAAACAACAATCGCCTTGTATATTTAATGGATAAAGGTGGTGATGAAAACTATCATATATATGCTGCAGATTTAGATGGTTCTAATCAGAAAGATTTAACGCCTTTTGAAAAAGTACAAGCCGATTTTTTAAAGCTATTAAAGGAAGATAAAGATCATATTATTATCTCTTTAAATAAGAATAATCCTCAAATTTTTGATCCGTATAAGTTGAATGTAGTAACAGGAAAATTAGAGCAATTATATACAAATGAAGATGTTACAAACCCAATTATGGGTTATAATTTTGATGAAGATGGAAAATTAAAAGCGTTTACTAAATTACGTGATGGTGTAGATCAAGATTTATATTATGCTAATAATGATGGCGTTTTTGAAGTGGTAAAAAGTCTAAGTTGGAAAGATGCTTTTACTATTTTAAGCTTTAATTATGCTACAGAGAACCCAAATGACGCTTATGTAGTTTCTAATTTGAATAGTGATAAATCTGAAATCATATTATATGATTTTAAATTGAACAAAGAGCTGAAAAAAGTTTTTTCGAATAAAGATTATGATGTATCAAACTTAGCATTATCTAGAAAGCGTAATTACGAATTAGACTATTTTCAGTATGAAGGAGAAAAGTCTGTTATTGTGCCTGTAAGTGCTTATTATAAAAAATTACATCAAAAATTTGAAAAAGAATTTGCAGGAAAGCAATTTGGAATTACGGATGCTACCGATGATGAAAATAACTATTTATTAGTTGTAAGTAGCGATAAATTATATGGAGTTTATTATTCATATGATGTGAAGAAAGACGAATTTAAATTGGTATATAACCTAATGCCTCAACTAAAGGAAGAAGATATGGCCGAAATGCGACCAATTACCTTTAAAAGTAGAGATGGCTTAACTATTCATGGATACATAACCTTACCTAAAGCAGCAATAAATGGGGAAAAAGTTCCTGTAATTGTAAATCCACATGGTGGACCACAAGGGATAAGAGATTCTTGGGGATTTGGTCCAGAAGCACAACTTTTTGCAAGTAGAGGTTATGCTACATTGCAAGTAAATTTTAGAATTTCTGGCGGTTACGGAAAAGAATTTTTAGAATCTGGATTCAAGCAAATTGGTAGAAAAGCAATGGACGATGTGGAAGATGGTTTACAGTATGTTATAGAACAAGGTTGGGTAGATAAAGATAAAGCAGCAATTTATGGTGGAAGTCACGGTGGCTATGCTGTTTTAAGAGGCTTGACAAAAACACCAGATTTATATGCTTGTGGTGTAGATTATGTAGGAGTATCTAACATATTTACGTTTATGAATACAATGCCTCCTTATTGGAAACCATATGTAAAGATTATAAAAGAGGTTTGGTATGATGAGGATGTTCCTGAGGAAAAAGTGATTATGGAAGAAGTATCACCGGTATTTCATATTGATAAAATTAAAAAACCACTTTTTGTAGTTCAAGGTGCTAATGACCCACGTGTAAATATTGACGAGTCTGATCAAATTGTAAGTGCTCTTAGAGAAAAAGGAGTTGATGTACCATACATGGTAAAATACGATGAAGGACACGGTTTTTCTAAGGAAGAAAATATAATTGAGTTGTATGAAGCAATGTTAGGTTTTTATGCAAAGCATTTAGGTAATAAATCTGAAGTGATGCTTTTAAGAGATTAAAACATATTTTAAGATTCAGAAAAGTAGGGAGCCAATTGGCTCCCTTTTTTGTTTTTTAATTTTTACGAAGTATGTAAAAAAGTATTTAAATATGATTTTCCGTTCAGTGATTAAATTTTACCGTTGGTCATAAAAGAAGTTTAATTACTTGATAATCAATGTAAATTTACAATAAGAAACAAAATAACAATAATTTTAAAACTTTATATTATGAAAAAATCAATCATCGCTTTCGGACTTATTATTGGAATGACATTAACAACTGCAGCAAATGCAAACAACAACAATTCAGATTTAAAATCAAAGAAAATAGTTACAACATCAATTAAAGATGTAGCACCATTAAGTATTGCGGTTGCACGGAATAATGTAGCAATTGTAAAGAAGTTTATAGCTTTTGGCGCAGATGTAGAAGTTAAGACCAAAGTAAACGGTATGACGCCTTTAATGTATGCTGCACGTTATAATAATGTAGAGCTGATAAACATACTTATAGCAAATGGCGCAGACGAAGAAGTAAAATCTAAAATAGGATATACAGCTTTACAATATGCTGAATTATCTGGAGCTAAAGAAGCTGTAAAACTTTTAAGAAAGTAATAAAATATAATCATCATCAATCAATAAAAAAAGCGAGCCAATGGGGTCGCTTTTTTGTTTTTTAATTTTTACGAAGTATGTAAAACAGTATTTAAATATGATTTTCCGTTCAGTGATTAAATTTTACCGTTGGTCATAAAAGAAGTTTAATTACTTGATAATCAATGTAAATTTACAATAAGAAACAAAATAACAATAATTTTAAAACTTTATATTATGAAAAAATCAATCATCGCTTTCGGACTTATTATTGGAATGACATTGACAACTGCAGCAAATGCAAACAACAACAATTCAGATTTAAAATCAAAGAAAATAGTTGCAACATCAATTAAAGATGTAGCACCATTAAGTATTGCGGTTGCACAGAATAATGTAGCAATTGTAAGGAAGTTTATAGCTTTTGGCGCAGACGTAGAAGTTAAGACCAAAGTAAACGGTATGACGCCTTTAATGTATGCTGCACGTTATAATAATGTAGAGCTGATAAACATACTTATAGCAAATGGCGCAGACGAAGAAGTAAAATCTAAAATAGGATATACAGCTTTACAATATGCTGAATTATCTGGAGCTAAAGAAGCTGTAAAACTTTTAAGAAAGTAATAAAATATAATCATCATCAATCAATAAAAAAAGCGAGCCAATGGGTTCGCTTTTTTGTTTTTTAATTTTTACGAAGTATGTAAAAAAGTATTTAAATATGATTTTCCGTTCAGTGATTAAATTTTACCGTTGGTCATAAAAGAAGTTTAATTACTTGATAATCAATGTAAATTTACAATAAGAAACAAAATAACAATAATTTTAAAACTTTATATTATGAAAAAATCAATCATCGCTTTCGGACTTATTATTGGAATGACATTGACAACTGCAGCAAATGCAAACAACAACAATTCAGATTTAAAATCAAAGAAAATAGTTGCAACATCAATTAAAGATGTAGCACCATTAAGTATTGCGGTTGCACAGAATAATGTAGCAATTGTAAGGAAGTTTATAGCTTTTGGCGCAGATGTAGAAGTTAAGACCAAAGTAAACGGTATGACGCCTTTAATGTATGCTGCACGTTATAATAATGTAGAGCTGATAAACATACTTATAGCAAATGGCGCAGACGAAGAAGTAAAATCTAAAATAGGATATACAGCTTTACAATATGCTGAATTATCTGGAGCTAAAGAAGCTGTAAAACTTTTGAGAAAGTAATAAAATATAATCATCATCAATCAATAAAAAAAGCGAGCCAATGGGTTCGCTTTTTTGTTTTTTAATTTTTACGAAGTATGTAAAAAAGTATTTAAATATGATTTTCCGTTCAGTGATTAAATTTTACCGTTGGTCATAAAAGAAGTTTAATTACTTGATAATCAATGTAAATTTACAATAAGAAACAAAATAACAATAATTTTAAAACTTTATATTATGAAAAAATCAATCATCGCTTTCGGACTTATTATTGGAATGACATTGACAACTGCAGCAAATGCAAACAACAACAATTCAGATTTAAAATCAAAGAAAATAGTTGCAACATCAATTAAAGATGTAGCACCATTAAGTATTGCGGTTGCACAGAATAATGTAGCAATTGTAAGGAAGTTTATAGCTTTTGGCGCAGATGTAGAAGTTAAGACCAAAGTAAACGGTATGACGCCTTTAATGTATGCTGCACGTTATAATAATGTAGAGCTGATAAACATACTTATAGCAAATGGCGCAGACGAAGAAGTAAAATCTAAAATAGGATATACAGCTTTACAGTATGCTGAATTATCTGGAGCTAAAGAAGCTGTAAAAGTTTTGAGAAACATATAAGTATACTTTTTCTTATTTAATTATTATAATACATGAATTCAATAGTACAGGTAAATAATATGAGAAAATACACGATTATAAAAAGAAGTAATTGCTGGTCTAGTGAAACTTTACGTTTAGAAGTGGAACAGTTCATAAATGAAAAAAATGCTGAAGGGTACGAAATCGTTACGGTATCATTTGGTACAAATTTATGGTACGTGCCTACAGCATATGTTACGCTTTGTAAATGAGTAATAGAAAACAACTAAACTTTAAAAAGCTATGAAATATATAAACTATAAAATAGAAAACACGTGCATTGAAGTTTACAATTCAATTTTTGGAAAAGAGACTATAATTGTTGGAGGTGAAAAGGTTTCCAGTAAGTATTCGGTTTTCGGGACAGTTCACAATATTGAAATCGAAAATGAGGATTATAAAGTTATATCTGGGGTTGATTTATCTGCAATGAATGGATATTCATTCACATTTTATAAATCAGGTAAAGTTCAAGTTTTAAGTAATCTAATTTCAAAAAAAGAAAAAAGCATTCTTGTCAAAAGAAAAATTATCTTCTTAATAGTTGCTGTTTCAATTGGCTTGAAAGCTGGTATATATCTATCGGAGATAACACATTAATTTTTAGAGTACGTAAAATGAATTATATATTACCGTTCACATATTCAATTTTACCGTTCGCCATAAATACATTTTAAAAAAGGCCATCAAAAAGTATTTTTATATAACAAATTATTCAACCAGCTTAAATTCGACCAATATGATATCTTTAGTGAAAATTTTAATAGAGGCAATTATTAGTGTTATATTACTTTAAAAATAAATATATAGCTACCTATTAATTGGGGCATTACACTTTA
Organism: Cellulophaga sp. HaHaR_3_176; assembly: GCF_019021925.1. NCBI lineage: Bacteria > Pseudomonadati > Bacteroidota > Flavobacteriia > Flavobacteriales > Flavobacteriaceae > Cellulophaga > Cellulophaga sp. HaHaR_3_176. The sequence goes on along the minus strand of NZ_CP058990.1, from coordinate 2,470,351 downwards.
AAATTAGATAATCTATTAATGCAAAAAATAATAAGCAAAAACCTTTTCTGGGTCTTACAATTTATAGGCTGGGGTTTCTTATCCATGTTTATTGGTTATGTTGGCGGTACCGATGATAGTCTTGTTGAGGTTTTAATAATTGAGCTGGCCATCATGTTTATTGGAATACTATCTACATCTGCATTAAGGTGGGTACTCAATAAAATAGCTCCATTAGAAAAGTTTAATATATATTCAGCTTTAAAAGTTTTAGCGGCTATTGCAATTGTTGTTTCGATTATTCCAATGCTGTCTTATTATTTTGGGTATTTTACAGCTTCAATAGTTCGTTATTTTATAGGTGATATTGATGCTTTTAAAAATAGTTCACCATCAAAAAGTGGTTATGGCAAGTATGTTTTTTATTTTATTCTTATTGGAGGGTGGACTGTATTCTTTTATATCATTAAATTATTAAAAAAATCTTTAAAATTGAGAATTGATCGTTTGCAATTAAAAGATCAAGTAAAACAAGCACAATTAAATACACTTAAAGGTCATATTAACCCACAATTTATATTTACATCTTTAAATAATATTAAAGGGTTAATGTTAGAAGATGTGACTAAATCGCGAGCAATGTTGACAACCTTATCAGAAATGTTGAGATATTCTTTAACAAAGAATAATATAAACTCAGTTAAACTAGAAGATGATTTAGAGATAGCGGAGAACTATATTTTAATATTAAATATAGAAGGTAAAAATAGATTTACAGTTACTTATGATATTGCAAAAGAAACAGAGCAATTGAATATACCGCCAATGTTACTTACTAATTTAATAGAATTAGCAACACGTTTTGGAGTGTTGAATTTAAAGCAAGATGGGACAATAAAATTACAAACGGAGTTAAGAGAAAATGGTCTAAAAATCAGTATAATCCATAATGGAAAAGCAGAAATTAGTAAGCCCCGCCAAGTTCTAGAAACTACAATAAAGCAAAGATTAAAATTGTTATTTGGAGTAAATGAGTTTGTTTATATGAGTAATTTTGAAATTGATAAAAATACAATTTGGGTGCTTTTACCATTAAATTCATTAAAAACGGAGGTGGAATAAATATGGATTTAAATAAAAATAGAGAGTTATTATTTTGGCTGCTTCAGATTGTAGGCTTTAGTATGATGAATTCTATCTTATTCATGCTCCCAAATTTAACAATTACTTTCAAATTTTTTTCTTTTATAACAGCATCAGCACTGGGTATTATAGTAACTAGTATTTATAGGTTATATTTAAAAAAAGAATTTAATATTGATGCTATTAATTATAAGAGTATATATAAACTTTTTATAGCCTTAATTATTTGTTCTTTAGCTTATTTTGTAGTAGGCTTAGCTTCAGATGAATTGTATGATGTTTTTTTCCATAAAACAGAAGAAGAAATCAATTTAATAAAAGAAAATGGATCTTTTATAGTTGCAAGTATAACTAGTTTTTTTACAGTTTTTGGGTGGTCAGTAATTTATTTTTCGATAAAATTTATTAGTAACTCAAATAAAAATAGATTAGAAACATTAGAGTTAAATTCTATTTTAAAAGAAGCACAATTAAATACTTTGAAAGGGCAAATAAACCCACATTTTATGTTCAATAGCCTTAATAATATTAGAGGTTTAATGTTAGAAGATGTAACTAAATCTAGAGAGATGATTACTAAGCTTTCAGAAATGTTACAGTTTGCATTATCTAAAAATACAGTTGATGCGATTGCTTTAAGTGAAGAAATTGAAATGGTCGATAATTATATAGCGTTGGCAAAAATTCAGATGGAGGATAGGCTTACATATATCAAAAAGATTGATTCAGAATCAGAAACCATAAAAATTCCTCCAATGGTAGTCCAATTGCTTGTAGAAAATGCTGCAAAACATGGAATATCAAAATTAAAACAAGGTGGTAGTATTAAATTAATAACAAAAGTTGAAGAAAAAGAATTGAATATTACAGTATCTAATACAGGTAGTTTGAGTATTGATAAAGAGTCAACTAAATTAGGACTAAAAAATATAGAGCAGCGGTTGTATTTATTGTACGGTAAAAATGCATTATTTACTTTAGAGGAAATAAGCGGAGAGGTTGTTGCTTGTATTAAAATTCCCATAGCATGAATAAAATAAAAACAGTTATTGTTGAAGATTCTCGTTTAGCTAGAAACGAAATTAAAGAATTGCTAAAGCAGCACCCAGAACTTGATTTAGTGGGAGAAGCTGAGAACGTTGATGAAGGTTATGAACTTATAAATAAAACAAAACCAGATTTATTATTGTTAGATATAAACATGCCCGAAAAGGATGGTTTTGAGTTGTTAGAAATGCTTGATGAAGTACCAATAACTGTTTTTACAACTGCTTTCGATGAGTATGCTATAAAATCATTCGAGTATAATGCCTTAGATTATTTATTAAAACCAATAAATGATAAACGGTTTAGTCAAGCCATTGAAAAAGTTAAAACAAAGCTAGAAAGTAAGCCAGAAGAAACTATAATTTCAATAGAAAGATTAGTAGATAGTAGTCAAATTTTTATTAAAGATGGCGAAAAATGTTGGTTGGTTAAAATAGGAGATATTTCACTAATTGAAATTGTTGGGAATTATTCTCGTGTGTATTTTCAAGATCAAAAACCTATGCTGTATAAGTCATTAAATCAGGTCGAAGAAAAGTTGCCTGAAGCAAATTTCTTTAGAGTAAACAGGCAACAAATAATTAACATGAATCATATTTTAAATGTTATTCCATGGTTTAGTGGTAAGCTAAAACTTAAGATGGATAATGGTGAAGAGGTAGAGGTTTCAAGGCGACAATCGTACATTTTCAAAGACAGAATGAGTCTATAAATTTATTATTATGATATATAAGTATGTAATAGCTTTAGTTACGCTTTTTAGTTTTTCTGTAAATGCGCAAAATGTTAAAGAAGTTTCAGGAGATTGGACTTCATTTAGTCAGTTTTTAGAAATTTCATCAAATAAACAAAAGAAATTTAAAGTCGTAGCTCATGTAAAAGTAGATACGGGCGACGATAATGCTTGGGCAGGTGTTTGGGCTCGTGTAGATGATGAGGGAGGAGAACAGGGCTTTTTTGATAATATGGGAGATAGACCTATAAAGTCTAATGTCTGGAAGTCATATACAGTAGAAGGATTAATTAACGAAAACTCAGAGACATTAAATTTTGGAGGTGTTTGTGTTAGTAATGGTAAATTCTACTTTGATAAATTTGAGCTGTATATAGAAGATGATAATGGCGTCTTGCAGCAAATTAAAATCAATAATTCAAGTTTTGAAAATGTTGTAAGCTATAGTGGTATTCCTAAATGGAGTCAAGGGGTATCAAAAGAGAATATAGTGAAAATAAAAGAATACGAAATTAGTTCTAGTACAGATGCAGCCCATGGTAAAAAGTCATTGCTGTATGTAGGTGCTGGTATTGAACCTCCAGTTCCTGAAACTATTGGTGGAGTAGAAGGAGCATCTCCTCAAATCGGAGCAATGATTTCAATGTTAGAGGATTTAAAAAATAGAGTAGAGTATACAGTTAAGGATATGTCTATTTATGAATTAGATCATTTACATGATGAAAAAGCAAACAGAATAGGAGCTTTAATAATGCATTTAGCTGCAGCTGAAAAATATTATCAAGTATTTACATTCGAAGGAAGAGATTTTAATGAAGAGGAAAAGAAAATTTGGGGTAAGGCATTGATTTTAAGTACAGCATCACAAGAAAAGTATAAGGGACATGATGCGCAATATTACCTTGATATTTACAATGAGGTGCGAGAAAAAACAATTGAAGAGCTTAAAAAGCGTGATGATAAATGGTTTGAAGAAGTTCAGCCAAGTTACGGTTGGACAAACCATTACTGTTGGTTTCATGTTATGGAACACCAATCTAGCCATTTAGGGCAAATATTGTTTTTAGCAAAGCGAATTCCTCCAAAACCAGAGATTAATTTAACACCAATAATTAAGAATTGAAAGTATAGATTTTTTAAAAGTAGCCTCTTTATTTTTTATATCTAACTAAGAATAAATTATCTTCTTTTTACTTTTACGATATGTGTCGCTATAATTTTATCTTCCCATAATATATGTACACTGTAAAACCCTGGTCTTAAAAAAGAATATTCTAAATTATAAATATCGTTATCTACAGTAATTTTTGCTTCAGTTTTGTTATTTGAATGTCCATTATTTAATAGCAGGCTGAAGTGATCAATTTCTTTTATGTCAGGCGCATTTAATTTAAAAGCTATAGTTTCTCCTCTAAAAATATCTAATTCCATTTTTGGTGAAATAGGTGTGATATTTAAACTAAAAGCATCTTTATAAATTACGGGTCCTGCTATAAAATCTTTAAATTCAGGAGTGAAAGTTGTTAATGCCCACTTTGTGTTTATTGGATAATGATTTTTTAAAAATAAATCAGGATCAGCTAAAAAATAGCCATCAAAATAATCACTTTTAAATTTAGGAAGGTTATCTTCTAAAACAATAGACCCAGCAGACCAAGTAGCATCGCACAAATACCACTTGTTATTTAGTTTTACAGCATTCCAAGAATGATTTGGTTCACTGTTTTCTGTTAGGTTTAATGTTGCTGTTCTTCCAAAACCATCAACTATTTGACAATGAATATCAGCTAAATTAGCTAATTCACGTACCAAATAAGCATAGCCAGTGCAAGCTGTTTTTTTATAATTTACAAGTCTTTCGAAAACTTTTGGAGTAAAATTATTATTCCACTCTAAAAAAGCAACTCTATCATTTGATAATTTTTTCCGTTTCTTTTTTGTCTTCAAATAAGATTCGTAATCATTTTCGATATTTGTGCTAACCCACAAATAAATTGCTCTAAATTTTTCAGTATCGGTAGTTAACTCAGCAGTTAACTTATAACTAAGTATGGGTAAGTTTTTTAAACTTTCTCCTTTTAAATTTAGAGCAATACTATCCGCTTTATGAAAATTAATATGGCTAAAATCTGACTGTTGTGCATAACCAATTTTTATAAAGATTAGTAAAAATATAAAGGCATATTTCATCCGTTAAAATATATCTCCTATTTTCTGAACTAAGTTTCTTTTTGGCTTATAAACACCTTCTATTGCAATTTCGCCCATAAGCTCTATTTGCTCAGCATTAAAAGTAATAGCAATATTTAAATTATCTGCTTTGTTATTTGTTACGGTGTGTTTTATAGTCTGGTATCCGATATAGCTAAAAACTAACTCATCTCCTTTTTTAAGAGGTTTCATGAATTCAAATTTACCATCTATATCGGTAACAACACCATCAGTAGTCCCTTTTAAAACGACAGATACGCCAGGAAGAGGTGAGTTTGTTTCGTCGATAACAACACCTTTTACTTGGTATGTAGCATCTTGGTTAATGGTATTTGAATAAGAAGATTTTCCCATTACAAGATCAGTTTGAAGATGAATGTTTGCGTTTGCTTCTTGAGCTTCCATTGTATTCATGGCACATAAAGAAAGTAGTGAAAAACTCATGGCTCCAATTCCCTTAGATATATAGTTTGTCATAGTTGATGGGGTTGAATAGTGTTTAAACTCGCCTAGCTGTGATGTGTTGAATTTACCGCAAATTCCATTTTCACTCTCACATAAATGTTTTAATACTTCCGTCTGAGGCATATTTGTAAAATCGACAACTTCTTTTTCACAAGAAGCGCAAAAGCCTCCTTTTTCAGTTTTACTAAAATTACTAAATTTTTCTGAACATGGTTTTTTTACTGAAATTTTTATTGTGTTTTTCATAATTTGTGGTTTTTATTATACCTCTAAACTAGGTGTATAGAGCGGTAATAAAAACCACGAATTAGCTAAATCTAATACTTGTTGAGTAAACGGTTACTTTCAATTAGTTTAAAAAGTATGTCTTTTATAAATTATTCGATAGTAACACGAACTCCTTCACTGTGGCTACTAAATTCAGGAGCATACATACTTTGTATAGTTGTTATGCCATTACTAAAATCTCCTGCATTATTTACACGTAAATCATACTCAAATACATAAACACCTTTAGATAAGTAATCGAAAAAGAAGTTTGTACTCGCATCTTTAGTGCTTTCGTAATACCCTAAACCATCTTGCCATTTGTAGCTTGATATTACATTTATAGGTTCAAAACCAGCAGCACGCATATCTTTCATGTGAACAAATTCCATATCTCTATCAGCTCGTAGTTCTATTCTAACACGCACTAAGTCACCAACTTTAAGAACTGTTTTTTCTGTAATTTCAGCAAGTTCTTCTCCTGTATTTGTATTCTTTTTTAAGAATAGTTTCTTCTTCAATTTTAAAGGAGTTTCTGCAGATGTTATTTTATCTAAATCTTCAAAATATTGCCAATACATTGCACCCCAGGCAATACCATTTCCTTTTTTCGAAATTTGAACATCTGCCATTTTAGGAGTTATTTCTTTTGTATCCCAAGATGTTTTATAATATCCTGTTCCGGCTTCAGCCCTAACATCTTCTAATTTAGTAGAATCTATTTTTTCTCCGCCAACTAAAACAGTCACAGCATCGGTAAGAGAAAGCCAATCACTACCTTGAAGTAGTAAAGCATACACGGCTTCTGTAGTTGCTTTTGTCGTTTTCCATTGGTTAGTTTGCTTATTTTTCAATAACCAAATCTTTAAATTATCAACAGTTTCAACATCATTTTGAATTTCAGAAAATGCCTCGATTAATAAAGATTGTGTTTCTATAGGTGCTTGATACCAGTACCAAGAGTTTGTGTTCTCTTTCCAGTACATCCCTAATTCATCATTTGTAATACTGTTTTCTTCTAAAGCATGAATAATTTTTTCAGCAGTTTTTGCATCATCCATTCTATTCATGATTAATGCTAACATGCCTTTAGAATATAAGTTTCGACTCTTCCAGTATTTTTGAATTTGCCCTTTATAATAGTCAGTTATTGTATTTACTTTTTTAGATGTTTTTACATCTTTATAAAAGCTACGCATGTATAAATAGTGAATTTGAGTATAACTCAAGTGATCATTATTTATATTTTTTGTATGCTTTTTCATGTAATTATATTCCGCCACAAAAGCATTGTCTAAATACGAAATAGCATTATTAATCATTTTCTTTTGGCTAGACTCTAATCCTGATTCAGATGATGAGGTAAGTTTGTTTAGGTGCCCCAAGCCTGTAACTATATGCTGCGTTATATATCGATTTTCTCTACCGCCAGCAAACCAAGACCATGCACCAGATGACATTTGGTTTTGTTCTAACTTACGTAAAGCAGTTGCTTGTTCACTTTTCATTTTATTCATGTTGAAAAGTAAAGCAATACGCTTTTTTTGTTCCGTTTCTGATTGTGCGTCACGTAACCAAGGGGTCTCTTGAATTATAAGTAATTTCAGTTCTTCGTTTTTTTCTAAGTTGCTTAGTAGAGCATCAGAATTAGCCCATTGGTCAAAAACCTCTTGTATTCTTGGGTTGCTGGTTGCAATATGGCTAGCTAATGCATTTGCATAATACCTAGAGAATGTTTGTTCATTACATTCGTAAGGGTATTCCATTAAGTAAGGTAATGCCTGTACGGCATACCAAGCTGGGTTAGATGTAATCTCTAAAGTTAATTTATGGTTGCTGAGTGTGGTCGAATTATTGTTTTTTAGTTTATCTAAACTAAAAGTTTTTGTTTGATTGCTACGAACCCACATTGGTAAAGATTCTGTAACCAACATTCTATTTGTTAGTACAGGTAATACGTTTTGTTCTCCATCGCTAAAATCGCCAGCTTTTGCTAAAACTTTATATTGAACAGCCTGCAAATTTTCAGGAATGGTTAATGACCATGAAACCTGAGTATTACCAACAGAGTCAACAGAAAATTCTTTCTGAATAACATTCGTTAATTTGCTAGTTATATCAATTCCTGTAACAGCATCTGTTAATACTAATTTTGCTTGCCCTTTTAAAACCTTGTCAGTTAAATTCGCAATTTTAGTACTGATGATGATTTTGTCTCCTTCACGTAAAAAACGAGGTGCATTTGGTGTTACCATTAACTCTTTTTGAGTAACGGTTTGTAAAGTGGTAGTCGCACTTTCTGCGTTTTTAGTATGGGCTAATAATTGTAGCTTCCATTTTGTTAGTGCCTCAGGTGTTGTAAAATTAAATGAAACGCTACCTTCTTTATCGGTAAGTAATTGTGGAAAAAAGAATGCATTTTCTTGAAGATTTTTACGAATTGTAATAGTATCAAAACTTGGTTCTGTAGATTTCTCTTCAGGTTTGTTTGTTAATGAATCTTTTTCTTTCTTCATTTCAGAAGAACTAGATGCTAAAGCCATTGGTGCCTCTAGTTCCATACTTACTTCTGCACTGTCTTCCATCTCCATAGATTCAACAGACATGACACCAGTTTTTTTATACATTTTTCTAGTTCTAGACACTCTATAATTATCAAAATTGAAATTGAACCAATTGAATGAATCATAATTTTGATAAACAGAAACAGTTGTACTGTCAAACCTCAAGTAATTTGAAAAATTAGTAGTCCCAAAACAGTTATTAGCATTACTATATCTACTTGAATAATACAATTGCTTATAGAGAGGATTGAAATACCATGAGTGACCTTTAAAAGCGTCAAGAGAAGCATCATACATACTTGCTAAAAGTTCAGCAGCTACTTTTTCTCCTTTGGCTCCTTTTATTTTAAACGTCCAAGTTTCATCAGTACCTGGTTGTAATTTATCACGAAAGGTAACAGTTTCTATTTCCAAATCAGTAGTTGGGTAAGGAACAGAAACTGCTACAGAGCCATAATTGAAAGAGTTGTAGGCTGAGAAACTATACGTTAAAACAAAACCCCCTAAATCACTTTCTTGTACAGGTAGTGTTATTGTTTTAGAGTTATTCGATAAATGAATAATTTTAGTATCAATAATTTCATGATTTTTTTCTATTGAAACTGTGATAGTTAAATCTTTTGCAGCAGAACTAAATTTAACTTTAGCTTCGTCCCCAATTTTATAAGAAGACTTATCTGTTGTAACATCAAACAATTGATTGTCTGCTAATGATTTATCTTTTTCACTAAATAAAGCTGTTTCTGCTTTGTCTTGTACGGTTTGTCCAAATTTATCTTTTGTTTCAATTTCTACGATGTAATTTCCTGAAAGCCATTTTTTAAGGTTAGGTAAAGAAAATTCTTTTTCTTTACCAGTATCAAATGCTGTTTCATAAGCAAGTTTTCCTTTGTCCCATTTACTAGAATCATCTTCGTTAGCATATGCTTCATTCGGGAAAAGTTCTTTGAATTTGTCTTTTCCAAAGCTATCGTAATCTGGTGCAACCCAAGGTCTATTTCTCAATACAGAAGTAGGCGCTTTTAGTTTATATATTTTTAAAGTTCCTTTTGAGGCAACAAACTGACCATTTAAATTAGAAGTGTGGATTGAAATTTTATTATCATTAGCATATTTATCAATTTTTGTAGGAATTGAAATTGACGCTGTTAATGAGTGGTAGCCTACATTTACAATAGTAGATGTACTATGTGTTTCGCCATTAACATCAGTAATATCAGCAGTAACTTCATAACTAAATGTTGGTAGGTTTTCTGGTGAGGTATTAGTGTCTGGGATTGCTTTAAAATCTAATTTAAAATTACCAGAGGAATCAGTAACTGTTTCTCCGTTTGTAATTTCTTGTGGTGTAGAATTAAAATAAGGTCTATACCAATAGTACCAACGTGGGTAATGTACAATTCTACTTACTTTATATGTAACTTTTGCATCTGTAATTAAGCTGCCTGCATAAGCTTTAGCTTGTCCGACTACAGTAATTATGTCGTTTACTTTGTAAGTCTCAGTTACAGGGGTAAAAGAAGCTTCAAATTTAGGACGCTTATATTCTTCAACAGAAAAAGAAGTTCTACCATTCAAATTTATTTCGTTAGAACTTACTTGTAATTGATATGCACCTGTTAAACCAGTATTGGGGATTATAAATTCACCTGTATACGATCCGTATTCATTAGTTTTAAAATCTAGTTTTTTAACTACTTGGTAATTTGCATCTAAAAGTGAAACAGTAACATTTGTTTGTGCCTTAACTCTAGTTTCTTCATTGCTTTCAGCTATAGCAATACCTTTAAAATATAAAGGTTGGCCAGGTCTGTAAATACTTCTATCTGTAAATAAAAATGAAGAATAATTGGTGTAGTTATTTTCGTTTCTAGAATAATTAGTATTTATATAATAATCACCATAAAATGCAGTATCTCCGTTATATGCGATTTTAGCGCTAACATCTGTCCAGCTTTTGTCTATTTTTTTTATTTCAACAAAACCTTTTTCAGTAGTGATAAAAGTTTTTGTAAAGAATTTTTTATCGTAATTAATTTTATATTTAAGTTGAATTTTTGCATCTGCTAAAGGCTTTCCGGTAGTTCTGTCGATAGCTTGGAATGTATGTGTTTCACTATCTTGACTTTCGACTAAAACCGTATTTGTAACTTGAAAACTACTATATTCATATGAGTTTTCTGTGGCTTCAGAGCTAGTGGCCACAATAATATAAAAGCCATTTTCTAATTCAGGAACCAAAACTTCGATAGTATGAAGTTGATAGTCCTTTTCATCTTTTAAATTAGCGTTCCATGTTTTAGCTACTTTTAGTTTTTTAATGAATTCAATCTCTTTTTCATCATCATAAATATCTTCTAACTTTTTAAGTTCATTAGGAGAACTTTTATAAACGGAAAAATTTAGATTATCTAAATTTTTGTAGTTTACCAATAAACGCGATGGTTTATTAATCGGAACGTATTTTTCGTTTGTTATAGTAACTCTTTGCCCGAGTATACCAGCCTTAAGGTTGATGCACTTTTTAGCGCCAATACTATTAGGGTATAAATTAAAAACAGACTCACATATTTCTAATGCTTCTTTATGTTTCCACCTATGTTCTTCATTTGTTTTAGGTACATATGTATTTCCCCAGTGTTGGTATTTTTGTGCAATTTCATATAGATATAATGCAGCGTTTTCATCTTTTTTAATTCGTTCAGCAGAATTTTTTAGAATTTCAACAAAATGAATTTCTTTATTACTAAATGTAGCGTTGTCATTTATAAAATTTAAACGCTCAATATCAATTACAGTATACGCTTCAATATCAACATCGTTAGCATGAAATTTAAGTAACTCTTTGTAAATTTCTAATGCTTTAGATTGTAATGATGTTTTATCAGTAGTATCTATATTTTGTTTAGTGAATTCGTACCCTTCACATAGCATTTCAGTATTATTAATTTCAAATTTATCAGCAGGTCTAGTTATACTATTTTCATTCGTTTTATAAAATGATAAAGCAGTATGTGCTAATACATCAAAAAGGGTAGGGCGGTGTTTTTCAGAGTTTGTATACTGGTTTAAAATAACATCAAAATCAGAGATTTTTACTTTCTGCAGTTCTGTAGTATTTTCTAATGATGCATTAAAGTGAATACTTATTTCATTAAATATTGTGGTTAAATCCCAAGTTCTGAAATCTGTTTCATCTACTTTTTCTTCAGTTTTTGTTCTATTATAAAATTGATAGCTATGTTGTTGAAAAAACTTCCAATACAAATTTGCTAAATAGCTATCTAAAACGTTTTTAGTAGGGAATTCAGCTTTGCTAATTTCAGCTTTAAAATCTTCAATAATTTTGAGTTGTGCATTTTCTTCAAGCGTTAAAGCATATTTAGAACTATATAGCAGTGCTTTTACTATCTGAGGAGAATTGTTTTCTTTTTTTGCCTTATCGGCTATGCTGCTTACTATTTTTAAAGCTGATTTTGTAAGAGATTCATTTTCCAATTTTTGAACTTGAGCCCATAAATCAGAATATACTTCTTTATCATCTTGAGCGTTCATAAATTGAGAGAATAAGATTAGAGATAATACAAGTGTTGCTTTTTTCATAAGAATAAAATTACATAACAAATATGCGACTTAGCAAAGTTAAGTACAATAACAATTGAGTGAAACCCTGTTTATAGTGAGTTAGGGGTATTAAAAAGTAAACCAATAATATACCGAGCTATTAAAATTGCTTATTTATTATAGCGATTTTAATAATCCACCATCAATAGGTATGGCAGTGCCGGTAATATAAGCAGCGTTGTCAGAAGCTAAAAAGGCAACCAAATAACCATACTCTATAGGGTTACCAATACGCTTTAGAGATACTTTTTCTTCCATTTGGTTGCGTACTTCTTCTTCAGAAATTTGTAATTGTTTTGCTTTTGTAGCGTTTAGTTGTGTAATGCGCTCTGTGTCAAAATATCCAGTTAAAATACTATTTATAGTAATATTATGCTCTCCAACATCAGAAGCTAAAGATTTTCCCCACGTAACGACAGCAGCCCTAATAGTATTTGAAAGTGCTAAATAAGGTAGAGGCTCTTTTACAGAAACGGAAGCAACATTAATAACGCGTCCCCATTTATTAGAAATCATATTTTTTAAAGCAAGTTCTGTTGTAAATACAGTGGTTTTAAACAGAAGATCAAATGCATTTTGATAATCATCAAGACCTTTTTCTAATGCAGTACCTGCTTGTGGACCTTGTGTGTTATTTACTAATATATCTATAGTATTAGAGTTAAAATATGTTATTATTTTAGTTTTATAGTCTGCAAAGTTTAAATAATCAACAACGATATAACTGTGTTTCTGACTGGCATTAGTAGGTAATGTTGCTATTATGTTTTTTAGTTTGTTTTCTGATCTAGAAACTAAGGTAACACTAGCACCGCTTTCTGCTAATTGTATGGCAATTGCTTTACCTATACCATCGCTACTGCCACCAACTAAAGCTCGTTTATCTTTTAATAAAATTTTCATGTGTAGTTTTATTTATATTCTTCTCTAGTTGGACTAAAAACATCCATTAATTTGCAAGCTGTAAGTGCTTTGCCACTATGTGGAATATAAGAACCTATAACTACTAATTCACCTGGTTTGTAAATTTTGGTTTTGTTATTTAAAGTAAACTCAAAAGAACCTTCTAAAACTTGCATTACTTGCTCATTTACATGAGAATGTTCAGGAACAATAGCGCCTTCTTCAACTTCCCAAAAAGCTAAACTCATATTTTTAGTGTGTATAAGCTTACCGTGGTAACCAGGTATTATTTCTTTAGTAGATACTTCTGATAATTTAATGTCCATTTCTGTTAAAATTTAGCTCTAAGGTAAAAATAAACAATGGATTAAAATTTTTAGAAATGAGGAATGTTAATTCCATTTTACAATAATAAATTCGCACCTTCTGTTAAGCCCATGTTCTTCTTCTGAGCAAGAATCATCTGTAGGGTATTTTACAATACGTTATATTTTATTTGCAGTAATTCAATTATTTTTGATGATTAGTTGGTTAAGTCATTGGCTGAAAAATAAGGGTTTGTGTTATGAAAATGTAAATAATCTATTAAAGTGAGTTTTTAAGTTGTGAGCGTTTGATAATTTTAGACCCTATTTTATACGCAATATGGTAATCAGTTTTGAAAATAGATGAAGCAATCCCTATCTTTACAGCATAATTTAAGCTCCATGAATATACATTTTATTGCCATAGGCGGAAGCGCAATGCACAACCTAGCTTTGGCATTAAACCATAAAGGATACAAAATAACAGGAAGTGATGATGTTATTTTTGAGCCGTCTAAAACAAGACTAGCAGAAAAGGGATTATTACCAGATGATTTTGGATGGTTTCCAGAAAAAGTAACAGCTGAATTAGATGCGGTTATACTTGGTATGCATGCAAAGGCTAATAACCCAGAGTTATTAAAAGCACAAGAACTTGGATTAGATATTTTTTCATATCCAGAATTTTTATACGAGCAATCAAAAAATAAAACACGTGTTGTAATTGGTGGTAGCCATGGTAAAACTACTATTACATCTATGATTTTACATGTGCTTAATTACCATGGTAGAGATGTGGATTATATGGTAGGAGCTCAGTTAGATGGTTTTGACCGAATGGTGCATTTAACAGAAGATAACGATTTTATAATTTTAGAAGGCGACGAATATTTGTCTTCTCCGATAGATAGAAGACCTAAGTTTCATCTTTACAAACCTAATATTGCTTTGTTAAGTGGTATCGCTTGGGATCATATAAACGTATTTCCAACTTTTGATAATTACGTTGACCAGTTTCAGATTTTTGTAGATAGTATTGTAAAGGGTGGTAGCATAACCTATAATGAAGAAGATGAAAATGTGAAAAATGTTGTTGAGGGATCTGAAAATGCAATTCGAAAATTACCATATACAACACCAGAGTATAGTGTTGAAAACGGTCAAACACTTTTAGAAACTCCAGAAGGGCCAATGCCAATTGAGGTTTTCGGAAAACATAACCTTAGTAATTTATCTGGTGCAAAATGGATCTGCCAAAATATGGGTATTGATGAAGATGATTTTTATGAGGCAATTGGAACATTTAAAGGAGCATCAAAACGATTAGAGAAAATCGCAGAAGGAAAAACATGTGTGGCTTATAAAGATTTTGCACATTCACCAAGTAAGGTTGCAGCAACTACAAAAGCTGTAAAAGAGCAATTTCCAGACAGAAAATTAATAGCTTGTTTAGAATTACACACGTATAGTAGTTTTAACCCTGAGTTTTTAAAAGAATATAAAGGAGCTTTAGATTCGGCAGATTCACCAATTGTTTTCTATTTACCAGAATCAGTAGAAATTAAAAAATTAGCTCCAGTTTTAGCACCCCAAATAGCAGAAGCTTTTAAAAGAGATGATTTAAAAATTATGACAGATGCGGAAGCATTTAGAGCATATTTATATGATCAAAACCTAACTGATTCGGTTGTTCTATTAATGAGTTCTGGTAATTATGGAGGTCTAAATTTAGAAGATTTAAAAACTCACGTTGAAGAATATTAGTTTCAAAAAAAGAGCTTTATAATATTATAAAGCTCTTTTTTTTTATACTCCAAATTGAGTTAAATGATGGTCTAAATGTTTGTATTCCATTTTACCCCATTCTTCTTTTGTAAGTTTTCCAAACAATGGATGTGGATTCCATTTATTTCTTATTTTTAATTTATGGGTTTGTATAGTAAGCTGTTTTAGTATTTCAGCTTCAATTTTTAAATTTTTGTTTTCAGTGGTTTTCAATTGGGGGCTAGTTGGTAGATTTTGTCTCCAAACCTTATCATTATACATTGCTTTTTTTAAAAATAAACGAACGAATAAGTTTCCATTACCTACATTTTTATTTTCTACAGCAACTTTTAAAGGATATTGGCAGTGCCATACCATTTGCGCGACGGTCATTTTACCCCATTGCCTTTCTGACTCCTCTGTTAATAAATTAATACGGTCAATTAATTCAAGTTTAGTAGTCTCATCAAAAATAGATTTCATAAAAGTCAGATTTATTATACATGAAAATTACAATAAAAAAATTAGATGTTTATCTTTAGAGAATGCAAGAACATTCAAACTCCTTTTCAATTAAAGATTGGTCAGATGATGATAAGCCAAGAGAGAAGCTAATTATAAAAGGAAGATCAGCCTTATCAGATGCAGAGCTTATTGCTATATTAATTGGTTCAGGGAGTAGAAATGAAAGTGCAGTTGATTTATCTAAAAAAATATTAGCATCAGTAAATAATAATCTAAACGATTTAGGCACACTTTCTATTAAAAAACTAATGCAGTTTAAAGGTATTGGAGAAGCTAAGGCTGTGAGTATTGCAGCAGCTTTAGAAATAGGAAGAAGACGTAGAGGAGGAGATGTTCAGAAAATTACAAAGATAACCAGTAGTAAAAGTGTTTTTGATTTACTACAACCTAAATTGGGAGAGTTACCGCATGAAGAGTTTTGGATTGTATATTTGAATAACTCAAATAAAGTATTACAACAATCACAACAAAGTAAAGGCTCTATAACAGGTACTTTAGTTGATGTTCGTTTAATAATGAAAGAAGCTTTGGAGTGTGGAGCCGTTGCAATGATTTTATCTCACAATCACCCATCAGGTACATTAAAGCCAAGTGAGGCTGATAAACAAATAACACAGAAGATAAAAAAGGCGGCTGAAGGGTTAGATATAAAAGTTTTAGATCATGTGATTATTACCCAGTCAGATTACTTTAGCTTTGCAGATGAAAATATTCTTTAAATTTAATTATGCTATTAATTTACACCCATAAAATAACGCCTAGATTTAGTTTTGTAATGAAACAGATTTTTGAGCGTATTTTGGGTTTAGAAATTCAATTTACGGCTAAAGTTGAAGACTTTATAAAGCATTCTGGTGCAAAAATCACATATACCAAGTTACCGTTACAGAATGAGTTTTTTATACGAAGCAATGATCTTTTGTTTGAGCAGGGTATAAATGAAATAGAGATAAAGATTAGCGAATGGGAAGGGGTTCCATGTTTTTTTAATGCAGGTGACAGAAGTACTATACCTTTTGATATATTTTCGGCAAGCTTTTATTTGCTGAGTAGGTATGAAGAATATGTGCCACATGTAAAAGACACACATGGTCGTTTTCCGCCAATGGAAAGTTTGGCATATAAAAAAGGTTTTTTAGAGAAGCCTTTAGTTGATATTTGGGCACACAAACTCTTAGAACAACTTAAAGAAAAATTTCCTGATTTAGAATCAAAAAAGAATAGTTACAACTATACATCAGTGATAGATGTGACGTCGTCTCATTGCTTTGCAAATAGGGGTATTGTTAGGGGTTTGTCAGGTTTAGTGTTAGATATAACATCATTAAAACTTAAAAGAGTATTTAAAAGAATAGAAGTTTGGTTTAATTCAGAAAAAGATCCTTACAATAATTTTAGTTGGTTGATAGAAAATCATAAAAAATTTAAAATTAAGAGTATGTTCTTTTTTCAATTTGCAGATTACTCAACATTTGATAAAAATGTTTCTATCTATAATAATAACTTTAAATACTTAATTAAGTCGGTATCTGATTACAGTATTGTTTCTTTATGCGCATCATATAGTTCTTTTCAGGATATATCAATTTTGAAAAAAGAAAAAAAGAATCTTTCAAATGTTATTAATAGATCGGTAAGTTCTTCAAGATTAAGATATAACAGAGTAGATGTCCCTTCAACATACCGAAATTTAGTAGAAGCAGAATTTACAGACGACTATACAATGGGTTACACCCATGAAATAGGTTTTAGAGCGAGTACATGCACGCCGTATTACTTTTATGATATAAATTTGGAATTGCAACAACCTGTTAAGGTACATCCATTTGCAATTCATGATTACGCTTTTTTAAAATTAAAGAATAATCAAGAAATTGAAGAGAAAGTAGCAAAGGTATATAACGAAGTTAAAAAAGTAAATGGTAGTTTTGTAACTGTTTTTTCTAATGAATTATTTGGAGAGAAATCTAAAATATCATGGAAAAAACTTTACCAACATATTTTGAAAAATTATAATGTATAAAGAACATATAACAGATATTTTTTTTGATTTAGATCATACGCTTTGGGACTTTGAAAAAAATTCAGAACTTACTTTCGATAAAATTTTAAAGCTAAATGCTATAGATATAAGCTTATCCGATTTTCTAAGAGTTTATGTTCCAAATAATTTATTGTTTTGGAAAATGTTTAGAGAAGAAAAAATTTCAAAATCTGAGTTGAGGTATCAACGTTTGAAAACAACGTTTGATGCATTGAATTATCAGGTTCAAGATGATGTAATAAATAAATTAGCAGAAGATTATATTGATAATTTATCATCATTTAATTACTTGTTCCCAAACGCAATAGATATTTTAGATTATTTAAAACCAAATTATAAATTACATATTATAACTAATGGTTTTAAAGAAGTGCAAAATAAAAAAATTGAGAATTCTAATATTGCAGATTACTTTGTTCATGTTATTGATTCAGAAATGGCAGGAGTTAAAAAACCAAATCCTGTTATATTTAAGTTGGCACTTGATAAAGCTGGGGTTTTGCCTGAAAATGCTTTAATGATTGGCGATAGTTTTGAAGCTGATATTTTAGGAGCTAAGGCCTGTGGTATGAGTGCTTTACATTTTAATGCTCATAATGAAAAAAGGCATGACATTTGTAATATGATTATTGATTTAAATGAAATAAAAGAATATTTATAAAAGTTTACACAGCTGGAATCTGTGTAATTATATATGAAAATTTGATATGAAAATGAGAAAATATATAATAGGGTTATTAACCATAATACTATGTAGCTTAGCTATTTCTTGTGCAGATGAGTTGGTAGATGAAAGCGTAAGTAGCGTGTTTAGACCTACAGTTACAGGCAGTATTCTTTATTTAGAAACCCCTGAAGACCTTTTGAATGCAACAACAATTAATACGTATACACAAACGGTAAATTTTGATGCATTTGAAGTTGATTTTTTCTCAGGGAGGGTGCTTTCTGGTACAATTACTTATGAGTTGATAAATACCACTAGCAAAGAATTAGATGTTTTAATAGAATTTTTAGATGAAGATGGAAATTTTTTAGGAAATGAATCCTTTAATTTAGAAGAAAATGAAACAGAGATTAGAGAGGCTATATACGGTCCTGGTGGTGAAAGTATAGAAATAATTAAAAATTTATCACAAATACGCTTGACCTTTACAAACAATAGCGGGAATGTAAGTACATCTAGTAATCCAGATCCAAAGGTTATTTTAAAATCAAAAGGAGAGTTTAAGATTCAATTAATAAAATGAGAATATTCTATATTTTAATAGTATCATTATTTTTGTTTAACACTGCATTATCAGCACAGAACAAACAATTATTATATGATTTTGAAGAGGTACCTCAATCTCTGTTGTTAAACCCAGGTATGACAACTAGTTATAAATGGCATTCTAGTGTGCCACTTTTAGGTGGTTTTTCATTTCAGGTTGGAAACACAGGGGCTACACCAACCGATTTATTTTTAGATGATGGCGTACTTTACGATACAAAATTCCGTGAGAAGGTTGTATACGGTATGGATAATAAAGATGAGCTGAGTGGTAATATTCAGGTTGAAATATTGAATGGAGGTTTTAGAGGTAAAAATTCTGATAACTATTATTCTTTTGGTATTTATACAGAAATAGAAGGTATTGGTTATTATCCGCAAGACATTGTAACATTAGCATATGAGGGTAATGCGAATTTGATAAATGAAAAATTTGATTTTAATGATATAAAACTTAGAGGTGAGGCAGTAAATGTCTTTCATTTCGGAGTTAATAAAAAAGTGTCAAGAGATTTAACCCTCGGAGTTAGAGCTAAATTATATTCTAGTTTATTTAATGTAACATCAACTAGTAATAGAGGTTATTTTACAACAACAGAAGGTGATAATAATTTAATACGAAATACGATAGTTGCTGATATTGAATTACAAACTTCAGGAGTCTACGATTTAAAAGATATTATTGAAGATGATAATATAAGTAACGGACCGGCTATTTCTGAAATTTTATCTAAAAGAGCGTTCTTGGGTGGTAACTTAGGTGTTGGTTTCGATCTTGGGTTTACGTATCACTTAAATGAACAAACAAAAATTACAGGTAGTTTGTTAGATATAGGTTTTATATACCATAATAAAGATGTTCGTACATATAGCCTTAAAGGTTCGGCAAGTGTTGAAGGCTTAGAATATATTTTGCCAAGAGATTTAGGTGTTGTAGGGCAAGATCAATGGCAGAGTCTTGTTGATGATATACGAGATATGGTACCTTACGAAGTTACAAGTGAAAATTATCTAACATTCAGACCAACGAAATTGAATGCTTCAATTAGACATGATTTTGGTGATGAGATTGATTCTAGGCAAGATTGTAATTGTTCTACGCGTCCAGGTGGAAGCAAAATAACAAAGGCTTATAAGAATAGTGTTGGAGGACACCTATACGCTATTAATAGACCTAGAGGTCCACAAACAGCGTTAACAGCTTTTTATCAGCATAGATTTGGTAATGTAATGAGTGTAAAAACAACTTATACTGTTGATAAATTTTCATATACAAATATTGGTTTAGGAGCTAGTATACAAGCAGGTCCAGTAAATATGTATATTATGGCAGATAACTTAATAGGCTACGCTAATATTACAGATAGCCATTATTCGTCATTACAATTTGGATTAAATATTATATCTTGGGGCAAGAAATAATATTATACAATGATGAAGAAAATATTGCTAATACTTTTAATAGGATTCCTATCTAACACTTACGGACAAACAGAATTAAACGACTACAAGTATATTATTGTTCCGAAACAATTTGATGCTTTTAAGCAACAAAACCAGTATAAAACTAGTACGCTTGTAAAGCATCTACTTACTGAAAAGGGGTTTAATGTAATTTATGATGATCAGTTACCAGCAGAATTAAGTAATAATAGATGCATGGGTTTAACGGCAAATCTATTAGATAATTCAAACATGTTTACAACAAAAACAAGTGTTGTTTTTAAAGATTGTAACTCAAAAGAGATTTTTATATTAAAAGAAGGAGTAAGCAAGCAAAAAGAATTTGATTTATCGTATGCAGAGTCTATTAATAAATCTTTTGAAACGATATCAAGTTATGCCTATGTTTATAATAAAAAAGCATCAGAACCAATTACAATATCTTATAAGAATGATGTTAAGAAATTAGAAGAAAACACTCAAACTTCAAATGTTCAAGAAGTTATAGTTGAAGAAGTAGAAAAAATTTCACCTGCTATAGCAACTAGTACTACAACTCCCAACACAGATTCAAATATTTTTTATGCTCAAAGTATTGAAAATGGATATCAGTTGGTAGATAGTACTCCCAAAATAGTAATGAAAATGTTTAAAACCTCTCAGCAAAATATTTTTATTGGAGAAGAGGAAAGTGGTGCATCAGGCTTGCTATATTCTAAAAATAATCAATGGTATTTTGAATATTATTTAGAAGGAAAACTTTTATTGAAAACATTAAACATTAAATTTTAAAGATCATATTTATCTTTCCATCTATTTTTCAAAAAATCTTTTATAGCATTTTCACGTTGGTTTTGATTAGGCTTATAAAATGATTTCCCTGATATTTCTTCAGGTAAAAATTCGGCTTCTACAAAATTATTTTGGTAGTCATGGGCGTATTTATATTCTGCCCCGTAACCTAAGTCTTTCATTAGCTTTGTGGGAGCATTTCTTAGAGCTAATGGTATAGATAGGTCTCCAGTTTCTGAAACCGTCTTTAAGGCTCTGTTAATTGCCATGTAACTACCATTGCTTTTCGGTGACGTAGCTAAATATATAGCACACTGGCTAAGTATTATTCTGGCTTCGGGGTAACCAATAGTGGTTACAGCCTGAAAAGTTGTATTAGCCATTACTAAAGCAGTCGGATTTGCTAATCCAATATCTTCAGATGCAGAAATTAGCATTCTTCTTGCTATGAATTTTACATCTTCACCACCTTCAATCATTCTAGCTAACCAATACACTGCACCATTAGGGTCACTACCTCGAATAGACTTTATAAAGGCAGAAATAATATCATAATGCTGTTCACCAGTTTTATCATATCTAACTGTGTTTTTTTGAAGTTTTTGCATTACCAATTCATCAGTAATGATAACGGTATCCGTGCTTTGTGAATTGACTAATAATTCAAATATGTTCAATAACTTCCTTCCATCTCCACCAGATAAACGAAGTAAAGCTTCAGTTTCTTTAAGTTCAATTTTTTTAGATTTTAAGTAAGAGTCTTCACTCATGGCTCTTTTTAAAAGAGCAATAAGGTCATCTTTTCCAAAATCGTTTAATACGTAAACTTGACAACGAGATAATAATGCGGGTATGACTTCAAAACTTGGGTTTTCTGTAGTAGCTCCAATTAAAGTAACCCATCCTTTTTCAACAGCAGCAAGTAAAGAATCTTGCTGAGATTTACTGAATCTATGAATCTCATCAATGAACAGAATAGGGTTTTTGGAGGTAAATAAACCTCCACTTTGTTTTGCTTTATCAATAACTTCTCTAATATCTTTTACGCCACTATTAATGGCGCTAAGTGTATAAAAAGGTCTATTACTTTCCTTAGCAATTATATTAGCTAAGGTTGTCTTACCAGTTCCAGGAGGTCCCCATAAAATTAAAGAAGGAATTATACCTTTTTTAATTTGATGTGTTAAAGACCCGTTATCACCTACCAAATGAAGCTGACTAATATAATCTTCTAGATTTTTTGGACGTACTCTTTCTGCAAGTGGTTCATTCATATTACAAAAATACTAATTCTATGAATGACAATTTATCATGTTTTGTAATTCTGGTAGTGTTTTTGAATTCTATTTTATAAATTGGTTATATGCAAGAGGATAAGTTTTTTAAATTTTCAAATACGGTAATCCTTGTGCCAATACTTTTTGTGCTTTCTATTTGGATTGTTTTTCTTATTGAAATTCGATTAGGTATAAATTTGAATTCGTATGGTGTGATGCCGAGAAAATTATCTGGTTTAAAAGGGATTTTATTTAGCCCTTTTATTCACGGTTCTGCGCAGCATTTGTTTAATAACACTGTCCCATTAGCAGTACTTACAAGCTCTCTATTTTATTTCTATAAAAAAATAGCTTTCAGAGTGCTTATTTATGGTGTTTTACTCTCTGGTTTTTTAACATGGTGTATCGGTAGAGAATCTTTTCATATAGGAGCCAGTGGTGTTATCTATGTACTTGCTAGCTTTATATTTTTTAAAGGGATTTTTACAAAATATTACAGATTGGTAGCGCTGTCTTTAATTGTGGTTTTTGTCTATGGAAGCTTAATTTGGTATATTTTCCCAATTGAAGAAAATATATCATGGGAAGGACATTTAGCTGGTTTTTTGACGGGTTTGTTGTTTGCTTCAATTTTTAAAATGTCGCTACCAATACAAAAAAAGTACGATTGGGAGAGAGATGATTTTAATGAAGAAGATGATGAGTTTCTTCAGCATTTTGACGCTGATGGTAATTTTATAGAAAAATCGCCTGAAATTGAAAGCCAGGATGAGATTCTATATAATTACGTTTTTAAACCAGAAATTAAACCTACAGATAAAAAAGATTAAATTAACTTCTCTGTCTTACTGTTTCGTATAAAAATACACCACAAGCAACAGAAACATTTAAAGATCCGATTTCACCTAGCAAGGGTAGTTTTGCTTTGGCATCTACAGCTTTAAGGATAGAAGGGGAGATACCAACATCTTCAGCACCCATAATAATGGCGCAACCTTCTTTGAAAGAAACATCATAAATTGAAGATTCTGTTTTTTCAGTAGCAGCTATAATTTTTATTCCAGAAGATTGTAAAAAATACACAGCATCTTTTAAGTGGTCAACTTTTGCTATAGGAACTTTGAAAGCAGCACCTGCAGAAGTTTTTATAGTATCACCGGTAACAGGAGCTGTACCTTTTTTTTGTATAATAATACCATCAACACCAGTACATTCAGCTGTTCTTATTATTGCACCGAAGTTTCTAACATCAGATAATTGATCTAAAAGTAAAAATAAAGGAGTTTCTTTTTTAGCAATTACACCTTCAACAAGTTCTTCTAATTCATAAAAACGAATTGGAGAAATGTTGGCTATTACACCTTGGTGATTATTCCTAGTTAATTTATTTAATTTTTCAATAGGTACATATGAAGAGTTAATTCCATTTTTACGAATAACAGTTTCTAGTTCCTTGAATAAGTCACCTTTTAGGCCTTTTTGAATAAAAACTTTATCAATTGGCTTCTCAGCTTTAATTGCTTCAATTATTGCTCTTATACCGTAAATTTGGGTTGTATTTTCCATTGGGGTAAAGGTATAAAAAAAGGCTAGTTAATTAACTAGCCTTTCTTTTATTTAATACTATTTGTTTTAATCAACAGTAATGTTTTCAGAAAACTCTCCTGGTCCGTAATCTTGTTCAGTATACGATATTCCAGCTTGAATAAAGTCGTAAACAATAGACATTCCTCCAGAACAAGGGTTTAATGTACCCGTTGCACTTAAGTTGTAATCGTCTTGAATAGCACCATTATAAGTTGTAGTTAAATAATAAGCCTCATCGATAGTAAATTCACCAGTTTCAACATTCACTGTAACAGGTAATACTTCTTGATTAGTTACTATTTCTCCCCAATAATCTAACATCCATCCAAGTCCCATTCCTGTGATTTGAAGTTGTCCATTAATATCTAAAGAAGTTATCACTTGCGTTTCATATCCAAACGAATCTGTACCAGACCAAGTGCCAACAAAAGCACTAAGATCAGTAGCAGTAACTGTCTGACCTACCTCTTCGATTTCATATGTGTTTCCGCTTTTAATAACTTTTACAAGTATAGCGTAAACAGCAGAACAAGTAGACCCAGTATTTAAAGCAGCTGGGAATGTGAAAGATTGTCCATTAATAACTCCAATTTGATCAATAGATAAAGTTAAATCTAAATCACGTACAATATCAGAAGCTTGGAAAAAATCAGCAACAACATAGTACTCACCATCAGGAGTATCAGCTCCTAACGTTAATGTTTCAAAACCTGCTCCATCTTCTGATTCGATGATAGTAGTGTAAGGAGCATCTGTAACTAAAAGACGTAAATCTGCAAGATCAGTAGCTTCTATTTCTTCACCAAAGCTGTTAGTAGCAATTTCTGATGCAGCCCATGATAAGTTAGCCATTAAATCACCTGTTGTTAAATTGGCAATGTTAAATGTTACAGTTGTAGAGTTTACAGTTGCATTTGCTGTTCTTACTCCTGCACCAATAGTAATTACTGCAGTTTCTAAATCTTCAATTACATCATCTTCTAAAATTGAAATTACTCCTGTAGTAGAATTTGAATTTGCTGGAATAATTACACTATCTGGCATGTCGTAATCTTCACCAAGAGTAGCATCTCCACCTGTTTGGCTTAAATAGACTTTTACATCGACTATCTGAGGCTCACTTAATGAAACCGTAAAAGTATAGTCTATATTTTGCTCTATTAATGTAGTAGAATTTTCGAAAGATAACGCTACGCTCACTGTTGGATCTGTAGGAACCAATGTACTTTGATCAACATTTTGGTCGTCATCACAACTCACTAACGTGAAAGCTGTAATTGCCAAGCCCAAAGTATATTTTAAAAATTTATTTTTCATTTTTGTATTTTTTGGATATTAATTAGTCAACCTTTTTCACCAATTTCTCGTAAAATTCTCTTGTAGCACCTACGCCTCTAAAGTATCCTGTCGTAAATTGTAATTGATCTTCACCATTTACATCATCAGGTGTTGCTAGGTTAGTAGTATCATCACAAATAAGACTTTCGAAAGCATTAGCTCCAGCACATGTCATTATTGGAGAATCATTAAGTAAAACAGCATTTCCTTCAGGGTCTGTTGGTAAAATAGTGATAACGCCTGTTTCATTATTAACAGTAAAATAGTATTCGTTTTCAGGGAAGGCACCTAAACCTACATGTCTGTAAATTGAAGCATCAACAGATTCAATAATTACTTCATCTCCATTCCATCCACCTTGACTACTTCCAGAATTCCAATAAGCACTTTCAACAACGGTATAAACACCTGCGTATCTAGTACCAACAGCAACCTTAGTTATTACTGAATTTTCATGAACAGTGCCTTCTGATGTTGTTGCAACATACTTAAGTGTCCAGAAATCTCCAATATTCAATGATGAATCTGTTGCTGGTAGCGGAGCACCTTCAAGAGTTAAATCACTAGCTAAATCTTCATAAGTGAAACTAAAGCTGTAAGGCACTGTAGCGCCACTGTTTTGCTCAATATCTAATGAAGTTAACAATACTTCATTACTAACAGCATCAGTTGTACTGAATGATTTATATACATCAATCTTAGTTGTAGATACATCACCTTGATAAACACTTCCAGTTGAAGTGTAAGTCCCATCAGAGCCAGCAACATAAGATATTGCCTGATTGTTTACAGTTAACAAACCACCAACAGCTTCAGGAACTATAGATTCATTTTTTTCTAAGTCATTATCGCATGATTGTACGAAACAAGCTAGAAATAAAATTAAGGTTAAAAATTTTATATTTTTCATTTCTGTTTTTTTTAATTGTTATCCCACCAAACTGGGGTTGTTAATGCATCTGGACCTTGACTTGAAACCGCAGCATCATAATTAGTTCCGTTTAATGATGATTCTAAATTTGGATAAGTAAATCTTACAGGTATAGAGCCTAATGTACTTCCTATTGCTGGAGTTAATTCAGGAACACCTGTTCTTCTCCATTCAATCCATGTTTCCATTCCTTGTCCGTAAAGAGCAACCCATTTCTGTAAAGCAATTTTTTCTATTGCAGCAGTTGTAGTATAAGTTACTGAACCTTGAGCTACATAAGTGTCGAAAGAATCTTCAACTCCATTTTCTGCTAAAGAAGATCTTATACCAGCTAAATAGTAAGCTTCAGCAGCAGCATCTCCTCCGCTGATAAATCCTTTTTTAGCAGCTTCTGCTAATAAAAATTGTAATTCAGTATAAGAAACAAAGTAACCAGGAGCTGTTGGATCTAAGTACTTAGCGCCAATATCAGAAACATTAGTGTAACCAAATTCATCACTTGGTAAATCTAATAATCCAGAAGGTTTTCCTCTGTATTCATCGTCATCATTAAGTTCCGCATAAACAGCAAGTCTAGCATCTGTAATAGCATTAGTACCATCCATATACTCAACTAAAACTTGATTTATTTTATATTCACCTCTACCACCAAAATCTACTGTTTCGAATAATGGATTTGCACTAGGATCTGCTTCTAAATATGGAAATTTAGCTTCATCATCTCTTGAAGTGAATAAGTTACCACTATTAACTAATTGTTGTAATTGACTAGAAACATCAACTACACCAGATTGGCGCATTAAAGCTCTAAATTTTAATGAGGCAGCAAACTTGATCCAAGAAGATTTATTACCAGAATAAATTAAATCTTGACTTGAACTGATTTCATCTGAACTTGAAGAAAGTAATGCTATAGCTTGATCTAAGAAAGCTATTGATCCAGCATAAACAACTTCTTGTTCATCGTAAGCAGCTAAGGTATTACCTTCTTCAGCTGATAAAGCTTCAGTAAATGGAACATCACCAAATAAATCGGTTAACATTAAAAAACCATAAGCTTGCATCACTAAAGCTACACCTTGAATAGCGGTATTGTCTTGCTCTATAGCTAAGTCAGCCATTTTTTTACCATCAGAGGCTGTAACTACATAGAAATTATTCCAAGCACCTAGGATTGTACCTTCTCTTGGTATGTAACGCATTTCGTCATTATACTGAACTTTAGCCATTTGTTGTGCCCATCCTGCTCCTTGGTCAATTGAAGCTTGAACAGAATATAGTGCATTTGCTGTATTGAACAAAAGATTACCTAACAATAAATCTGCAGGAACTTCTGTAGGGTCGTTAGGGTTTAAGTTAACTTCTTCGAAATCCCTATCACAACCTACGAAGAATGTGAGTAGAGTACAAAGAACTACAAGTATTATACTTTTATTTTTCATAATATTTTTTAGAATTTAGCATTAATATTAAAACCAACGCTGCGTGCAGAAGGTATTTGTCCAGACTCTAGTCCTTGACTTGCATTTGAATCACTAAAAGCACTTTCAGGATCAATATGTGGAGCATTTTTATGTAAAATTGCTAAGTTACGACCAACTACAGAAAATGTTAATGACTGTAAAGGTGTATTTGAAAGCATTTTACTAGGTATGCTATAGCCTACAGATACTTGTCTTAATTTAACATAAGAAGCATCAAAAACAGAACTTTCAGCAATTGAATTACTAAAAGCATTTTGATTATATTGTTTAGCAGATACAACAACATCATTAGGTACATAAACACCTTCTGAGTTTAGTTTAACACCATCGCCAACTACACCTGTCTCTCTACCAATTAATGTTTCTTCTAATATACCACCGTATCTACCCCAAGTATTTGTAATAGAGTAAATGTCACCTCCAATTTTAGCATCAACAAGAGCTCCAAAACTGAAGTTTTTATAATTTACAGTTAAATTAGCACCACCAGTCCAGTCAGGTTGAATATCACCTAAAACTTTATTTTCATCAGCAATCTGAGGTAGTCCATTAACGTAAACTACTTCACCATCAGGACTTCTTTCAAAAGCAGGGCCAAATAAAGAGCCATATGGTAAGCCAACTCTAGCTTCTGTATTTACATTCCATTGAGAACCTATAACTAAAGTTTCTAAATTATCTCCAAGAGAAACAACTTTGTTGTTGTTTTTTCCGAAGTTTAAATCTAAATCTACAGATAAATTATCAGTCCTTACTAAGGTACCTCCTAATTGTATTTCAATACCTTTATTGTTTAGTTCTCCAATGTTTTGAATTGTAGAAGTAATACCACTTGATCCACTAACAAGTACATCAACAATTAAATCCTCACTGGTAGAGTCATAATATGTAGCATCAAATCTTAATCTGTTTTTAAACAATCTTAAATCTATACCAGCCTCGATACTGGTTGTAGTTTCAGGACCAATGTTAGGGTTGTTTAATGAACTAGGGAAAAATGCTAAAGATGTACTTCCAAAAGGGGTGTCGCTAAATTGATATACCGGTTGTAATTGGTAAGGATCTAATACTCCTGTACTACCAACTTGAGCCCATCCACCTCTAAGTTTTAAAAGAGATACTTTATCTTTAGGCATCTTGAATATATCATTTAAAGCAGCACTAAGTGTTGCTGAAGGATAGAAAAATGAATTATTATTAACAGGTAAAATACTAGCCCAATCATTTCTTGCAGTAAAGTCTAAAAACAACATGTTTTTATAACCTAATTGTCCGAAACCGTATACACTATTAATTCTTTGTTCACTAGTGTAATTAGAAATTACAGGTGTAATACCTGACTTCACATTATTGATATTATATATTCCAGGAAGTTCTAATTGAGGAGCTTCCATCTGTACACGGTCAAATGTGCGGACTAAACTATTTCCACCAACATTTAAAGATAAATCAAAATCGTCATTTATCTCTGTACTATATGAAAATAGAGCTTCAGAGTTAATCTCATATCTTGATTGAGTATCAAGGCTAAATCTTCCTTCAGGGTCAGCATTACTTCCTTGAGCTCTTTTAACAGTTACATTAGATGTCCAGTAGTCAATACCTGTTCTACCAGTTACCGTTAATTTATCAGTAAGATTAACAGATACATTAGCACCACCAATAACTCTATCTTTATTAAAAGCATTCGTATTAGTTTCTAATTGCCAGTAAACATTGTTTTGGTAAACTGTATTCCAGTTTATTGGAGTTCCTTCTGCATTTGTACCTACTGCTGCAAGTGGCAGATTACGCCAGTCTTGTAATGCAGAAAAATCAACGTTTCTACCTGCGAAACCATTAATCTGTTGTGTAGGGTTGTCATTGCTATACCCTTGAGTTACTACATTGTCACTTCCTGATTTTATGTATCTTACATTTAAACCTGCGCTTATTGCGGAAGATAATTCGTGAGTGAAGTTACCACCAACTGTATAACGTTTGAAATCAGTAAATGGAACCATACCTTTTTGGTCAAAACCAGAAAAAGAAAGTCTGAAAGATGATTTTTCGCTACCACCACTTAAAGAAACGTTATTATTTAAGCTAACACCTGTTTGGTAAAAGTCCTTAACGTTATTTGGTTGAGATACCCATGGTAATGGAGCTCCATCTACAGTATAAGAATTCCACTGAACAAATTCTAATCCAACATCAGTTGGAGGGCCCCAGCTTTCATCCACACCACCATTTCCATTTGTTCCATCTATCCAGTCAAAGTTATTAGTAACATTACCTTGTCCGTATGAATTTTGAAAACTTGGTAAAAGAAGTGGGTTTTCGAAGCTTACTGAGCTACTAATCGTAACTCCTAAAGCTTTTCCTTTTGTCCCTCTTTTTGTTGTAATTACAATTACACCATTAGATGCTCTTAATCCATATATAGCAGCTGCATTAGGTCCTTTTAAAACAGAAACAGATGCTATGTCATCAGGGTTAATATCAGCAGCTCCATTTGGTAAATCAATTCCACCAAATGCGTCAGCATCACCTTGGTTACTGTTATCTATAGGAATACCATCTATAATAAATAATGGTTGATTATTTCCTGTAATAGAAGAAGCTCCACGAAGAACAATACGTGAAGATGCTCCCGCTGCACCACTACTATTAGTAATTTGTACACCAGCAACTTTACCACTTAATGCATTTACTAAGTTAGCTTCTCGTGATTGAGCGATATCATCACCTTTAACATTTTGAACAGCATAACCAATCGATTTTTCAGCTTTTTTGATACCTAAAGCGGTAACAACAACTTCTTCAAGTGCTTCGGCATCCTCAGTCATTTGAATATTAATAGTTGAGCTAGAACCTACAACCACTTTATTATCTTTTTGTCCAACATAGGAAAATAAGATTGTTGTGCCCGTATCAGCTTTGATAGTATAGTTTCCATCAAAATCAGTTTGAGTACCGTTAGATGTTCCAACTACTAAGATGTTTACACCGGGTAGAGGGAGGCCATCTTGGTCTGAGACCGTACCGGAAATTGTTTTTTCTTGCGCAAATGTTAAATGCACAACAAACGCTAAAAGAAGCGTGAAAATTCCTTTTAAATTTGTTTTCATTATTAATTTATTTGAATTAGTTAAAGCGAAAGTCTTAATTAGAAGTTAATATTCCTAATAAAAATTAAGAATATTTTATGAACTTGTTAAAGGACTGTTAATGGATTGTTAATTCTCTTTTTTGACAGTTTTATTTTGCTGTATTATTAATTTAGAGCATCCTAAATTATTATTATGCAAATCGGCGTAATGTTCTTTTTTCAAAACTTATTTTCTTTACGAGTTTTAAACTATTTTTTAAAATAAATGCTTGAGTGTTTGAATTGTAAGTAATAATCACTACATTTGCCGACCCTTAAAATAGGGTAAGTTATATATAAGATACAATTATAGTATGCCAACAATTTCACAATTAGTAAGAAAAGGAAGGGCCACGATTACTAAGAAGAGTAAATCGGCTGCTTTGGATTCTTGTCCTCAAAGAAGAGGGGTTTGTACTCGTGTTTACACTACGACGCCTAAAAAACCAAATTCTGCAATGCGTAAAGTTGCAAGGGTTAGGTTGACGAATGGTAAGGAAGTAAATGCATACATCCCTGGAGAAGGACATAATCTTCAAGAGCACTCGATAGTATTAGTAAGGGGCGGAAGAGTTAAAGATTTACCAGGTGTTAGGTATCATATCGTTAGAGGTGCTTTGGATACAGCAGGTGTTGCTGGGAGAACTCAACGTAGATCTAAGTATGGTGCTAAAAGACCTAAGAAGTAATCAAGCTTTAAACAGAAACAATGAGAAAAAAACAGGCTAAGAAGAGACCTCTTTTACCGGATCCAAGATTTAATGATCAGTTAGTGACGCGTTTTGTTAACATGATGATGTGGGATGGTAAGAAGTCTATAGCATACAAAGTATTCTATGATGCAATTGATATTGTAGAGGAAAAGAAAACAGACGAAGAAAAGACGGCTTTAGAGATTTGGAAAGATGCTCTTTCTAATGTTATGCCTCATGTAGAGGTTAGAAGTAGAAGAGTTGGGGGTGCTACATTCCAGATTCCTATGCAAATTAGACCGGATAGAAAAATATCAACAGCTATGAAGTGGTTAATTAGTTTTTCTCGTAAGAGAAATGAAAAAGCTATGTCACAGAAGTTAGCTGGTGAAATACTAGCAGCTGCTAAAGAAGAGGGTGCTGCAGTCAAGAAAAGAACAGATACTCACAAAATGGCAGAGGCTAACAAGGCTTTCTCTCACTTTAGATTTTAATTATCAGAAATGTCAAGAGATTTAAAATTTACTAGAAATATAGGTATTGCTGCTCATATTGATGCGGGAAAAACAACAACAACTGAACGTATATTATTTTATACGGGTGTAAGTCATAAAATTGGAGAAGTGCATGATGGTGCTGCTACGATGGATTGGATGGAGCAGGAGCAAGAGCGTGGTATTACAATTACTTCTGCGGCTACTACATGTACTTGGAATTTTCCAATGAAAAATGGGGAGAAAATTGATGAAACTAAGCCGTATCACTTTAATATTATTGATACTCCTGGCCACGTTGATTTTACGGTTGAAGTAAACCGTTCTTTACGTGTTCTTGATGGTTTAGTTTTCTTGTTTAGTGCGGTTGATGGTGTAGAGCCTCAGTCTGAAACTAACTGGAGACTTGCTGATAATTACAAAGTTCCAAGAATGGGCTTTGTGAATAAAATGGATAGACAGGGTTCTAACTTTTTAATGGTTTGTAAGCAAATCAAAGAGATGTTGAAATCAAATGCTGTTCCAATAGTTTTACCGATAGGTGATGAAGCGGACTTTAGAGGTGTCGTTGATTTAGTTAAAAATAGAGCTATTATATGGCATGAAGATAACTTTGGGGCAACTTTTGATGTAGTTGATATTCCTGAAGAAATGAAGGCAGAAGTTAGAGAGTATAGAGCTAATCTTATTGAGGCAGTTGCTGAATATGATGATACTTTGATGGAGAAATTTTTCGAAGATGAAAACTCTATTACGGAAGATGAGGTGCATGCTGCTTTAAGGGCTGCGGTTATGGATATGAGTATCATACCTATGATTTGTGGTTCGTCATTTAAAAATAAAGGTGTTCAGTTTTTGTTAGATGCTGTTTGTCGTTACTTGCCTTCTCCTTTGGATAAGGAAGCAATTACGGGTACAGATCCTGATACTGAATTGCCAATCACTAGAAAGCCAGATGTTAAGGAGCCGTTTGCTGCTTTAGCTTTTAAAATTGCAACTGATCCGTTTGTTGGTCGTTTAGCATTTTTTAGAGCGTATTCTGGTAGATTAGATGCGGGTTCTTATGTTTTAAATAATCGTTCTGGTAATAAAGAGCGTATTTCTAGAATTTATCAAATGCATGCTAATAAGCAAAACGCAATTGATTATATAGAGGCTGGAGATATAGGTGCTGCTGTAGGTTTTAAGGATATTAAAACTGGTGACACATTGTCTTCTGAGAAGCATCCAATTGTTTTAGAGAGTATGGACTTTCCTGATCCTGTTATTGGTATAGCTGTAGAGCCTAAAACTAAAGCAGATGTTGATAAATTAGGAATGGCTTTGGCTAAACTTTCTGAAGAAGACCCTACATTTACAGCTAGAACTGATGAGGCTTCTGGTCAAACAATTATATCGGGTATGGGTGAGCTTCACTTAGATATTATTGTAGATCGTTTAAGACGTGAATTTAAAGTTGAAGTAAGTCAAGGTCAGCCTCAGGTTGAGTATAAGGAAGCTTTAACTAAAACGGCTAGTCATAGGGAAACTTACAAGAAGCAATCTGGTGGTCGTGGTAAGTTTGGTGATATTGTATTTGAAATGGGTCCTGCTGATGATGATTTCGAAGGAACTGGTTTACAGTTTGTTGATCAAATTAAAGGTGGTCGTATTCCTAAGGAATTTATTCCTGCTGTTCAAAAAGGGTTTACATCTGCAATGCAGGCTGGTCCTTTAGCGGGTTATGAAATGGATCGTATGAAGGTTGTTTTGACAGATGGTTCTTTTCACCCTGTCGATTCTGATGCACTTTCTTTTGAATTAGCTGCTAAAATGGGTTATAAAGCTGCTGGTAAAGCTGCTGGAGCCGTAATTATGGAACCTGTTATGAAAATTGAAGCTTTAACACCTGAGGAAAACATGGGTGATATTGTTGGAGATTTAAACAGAAGAAGGGGTACTATTACTAATATGAGTGATAGAGCTGGTGCTAAAGTGATAAAAGGTGAAGTTCCATTATCGGAAATGTTCGGTTATGTTACGGCATTAAGAACTATGTCTTCAGGTAGAGCTACATCAACAATGGAATTTTCACACTATGCTGAGACTCCTTCTAATATTTCTGAAGAAGTTATCAAAGCGGCAAAAGGTTTAACAGCTTAATTTTACGAAAATGAGTCAAAAAATTAGAATAAAACTAAAATCATACGATTATAATTTAGTAGATAAATCTGCTGAAAAAATCGTAAAAACTGTAAAAACTACAGGTGCTGTTGTAACTGGTCCAATTCCATTACCAACGCATAAGAAAATATTTACTGTACTACGTTCTCCTCACGTTAATAAAAAATCGAGAGAGCAGTTTCAATTAAGTTCTTATAAAAGACTTTTGGATATTTATAGTTCTTCTTCGAAAACTATTGATGCTCTTATGAAATTAGAGCTTCCTAGTGGAGTTGAGGTAGAGATCAAGGTTTAATTATCTTGTCGTAATTTATGTAATTACGATATACATGTCCTAAGCGTTTCGCAAAGGAAAAACGGAAAAAAATAAAATCAGGGTCGATTTATTTTTGGCCCTGATTTTTTGAATAAAAGTGAATAATAAAAGTTAATACTAATTAATTAAATTAAATATGTCTGGGTTAATAGGAAAGAAAGTAGGCATGACTAGTATTTTCGATGAAAATGGTAAAAATATGCCATGTACAGTAATCGAAGTTGGTCCATGTGTAGTTACCCAAGTCAGAACCTTAGAGGTGGACGGGTATAGTGCCCTTCAGCTTGGTTTCGATGACAAGGCAGAAAAACGTGCTAATAAGGCTGAATCAGGCCATTTTAAAAAAGCAGGTGTTTCTCCTAAGAAAAAAGTCGTTGAATTCCGAGATTTTGAAGGTGATTACAAACTAGGAGACACCATTGGTGCTGATTTGTTTGCAGAAGGTGAATTTGTTGATGCAATAGGCACTTCAAAAGGTAAAGGTTTTCAAGGTGTTGTTAAAAGACATGGTTTTGCGGGTGTGGGTCAAGCTACTCACGGTCAGCATAACAGGTTAAGAGCTCCAGGTTCTGTAGGTGCTGCTTCTTATCCTGCTCGCGTTTTCAAAGGAATGAAAATGGCAGGTAGAATGGGTGGTGATAGAGTAACTGTTCAAAACCTTAAAGTTTTAAAAGTAGTTCCAGAAAAAAACCTTGTAGTTTTAAAAGGTTGTGTACCTGGTCATAAGAACGCTTACGTAACTATTGAGAAGTAATGAAGGTAGCAGTTTTAGATATTAAAGGAAAAGAAACAGGTAGAAAGGTTGAGCTTTCTGATTCTGTATTCGCGATAGAGCCAAATAAGCATGCTGTTTACTTGGATGTAAAACAGTATTTAGCGCACCAAAGACAAGGTACGCATAAGGCAAAAGAAAGAGCTGAAATAGCTGGTAGTACAAGAAAAATTAAAAAACAAAAGGGAACAGGTACTGCTCGTGCGGGTAGTATTAAATCTCCAGTTTTTAGAGGTGGTGGTCGTATTTTTGGCCCTAGACCTAAAGATTATAAGCAGAAATTGAATAAGAATTTAAAACGTTTAGCTAGAAAATCAGCTTTAACTATAAAATCAAATGAAAAGTCGATTTTAGTTGTTGAAAATTTCAATTTTGAAGCTCCAAAAACGAAAGATTTTAAAAATGTTTTAAAGTCTTTAGGATTGGAAAATAAAAAATCTCTATTTGTGTTGGGTGATTCAAATAATAATGTATATTTGTCGTCACGCAATTTAAAAGGGACTGAAGTTGTAACCAACTCAGCCTTAAGCACTTATAAGATCTTAAATGCTAATAATATTGTACTTCTAGAAGGTTCTTTAGAAGGAATAGAGTCTAACTTAACAAAATAGTAGAGACATGAGTGTGTTAATAAAGCCTATTATTACCGAAAAAATGACTTCAGATAGTGAGTTGTATAATCGTTATGGATTTATTGTTAATCCAAAAGCGAACAAACTACAGATAAAAGAAGCTGTTGAAACTACTTATGGAGTTTCGGTTGATAAAGTTAGAACAATGAATTACGGTCCTTCAAGAAAGACCCGTTATACAAAAACCGGAGTGCAACACGGTAAATCAAATGCTTTTAAGAAAGCAATTGTAGATGTTGCTGAAGGAGATATAATTGATTATTACAATAATCTATAAAGACAAGAAATGTCAGTTAGAAAATTAAAACCAATCACTCCAGGTCAGCGTTTTAGAGTAGTTAATGGATTTGACGCCATTACTACTGATAAGCCGGAGAAAAGCTTGCTTTCTTCGTTAAAAAAATCTGGAGGTAGAAACAGTCAAGGTAAAATGACTATCCAACACAGAGGTGGTGGTCATAAGAGAAGGTATCGTGTTATTGATTTCAAAAGAGACAAGCAAGATGTTGCTGGTGTTGTTGAGTCAATACAGTACGATCCAAATAGAACTGCATTTATTGCTTTAGTGAAATATGCAGATAATGAAAAGAGGTATATTGTAGCTCAAAATGGATTGCAGGTAGGTCAGGAGATTTCTTCTGGCGAGAATGCAACTCCTGAAATAGGAAATGCACTTCCTTTAAGTGTTATTCCTTTAGGTACTATTATTTCTTGTATAGAGTTGCGTCCTGGTCAGGGAGCTGTAATGGCTAGAAGTGCTGGAACTTTCGCTCAATTAATGGCGAGAGATGGTAAATTTGCTACAGTTAAATTGCCATCAGGTGAAACTAGATTGATTTTAGTTTTGTGTTTAGCTACAATTGGTGCGGTATCTAATTCTGATCACCAGTTATTGGTATCTGGTAAAGCGGGTAGAAGTAGGTGGTTAGGTAGAAGACCTAGAACTAGACCGGTAGCAATGAACCCTGTCGATCACCCAATGGGTGGTGGTGAAGGTAGAGCTTCGGGTGGTCATCCAAGATCTAAGAACGGTATTCCTGCTAAAGGATATAGAACTCGTTCTAAGACTAAGGCTACAAATAGATATATATTAGAACGTAGAAAGAAATAAAAAGTAGAAAGAAATGGCACGTTCACTGAAAAAAGGACCTTATGTTCACTTTAGTTTAGAAAAGAAAGTTCAACAGAATGTAGATTCTGGTAAAAAGGCAGTCGTTAAGACATGGTCAAGAGCTTCTATGATAACACCAGATTTTGTTGGTCAAACTATAGCTGTTCATAATGGTAGGCAATTTGTTCCTGTATTTGTTACAGAAAACATGGTTGGTCATAAATTAGGAGAATTTTCACCAACTAGATCTTTTAGGGGTCATGGAGGTACGAAAAATAAAGGAAAAAAGTAAGCTATGGGAGTTCGTAAAAAACAAATGGCCGAAAGAATAAAGGCAGAGAAAAAGCAGATTGCTTTTGCTAAGTTAAATAACTGTCCTACTTCACCAAGAAAGATGCGTTTAGTTGCTGACTTGGTAAGGGGTGTTGAAATTGAAAAAGCACTTGCTATTTTAAAATTCAATTCTAAAGAGGCTTCTCGTAAATTAGAGAAATTGCTTTTATCAGCAATTGCTAACTGGCAAGCTAAAAATGAAGACGCTAGTGTTGAAGATGCTGCTCTCTTTATTAAGGAGATTAGAGTTGATGGTGGGGCTATGTTGAAAAGACTTAGACCTGCTCCGCAGGGTAGAGCACATAGAATTAGAAAACGTTCCAATCATGTTACATTAGTATTGGATTCTAACAATAACGTACAAAGCTAGAGTATGGGACAGAAGACAAATCCAATAGGAATTCGTTTAGGTATCATCAGAGGATGGGAATCTAACTGGTATGGTGGAAATGATTACGGTGATAAATTAGCCGAAGACGATAAAATCAGAAAATATGTTCATGCACGTTTAGCTAAGGCGAGTGTGTCAAGAGTTATTATTGAGCGTACTCTAAAACTTATAACTATTACTATTACAACTGCTAGACCTGGTATTATTATCGGTAAAGGTGGTCAGGAAGTAGATAAGTTGAAGGAGGAGCTTAAGAAGATTACTGATAAAGAGGTTCAAATAAATATTTTTGAAATTAAGAGACCTGAAGTTGATGCAAATTTAGTTGCGGCTAGTATTGCTCGTCAAATTGAAAATAGAATTTCGTTTAGACGTGCTATCAAAATGTCAATTGCAGCTGCAATGCGTATGAATGCAGAGGGAATCAAAGTTCAAATTTCTGGACGTTTAAATGGAGCTGAAATGGCCCGTTCTGAGTCTTATAAAGATGGAAGAATACCATTATCTACATTTAGAGCTGATATTGATTATGCTTTACACGAGGCTCATACTACTTATGGAAGATTAGGTATAAAAGTATGGATCATGAAAGGTGAAGTATATGGTAAGAGAGATCTATCACCTTTAGTTGGCATGGAAAAAGGTCAATCATCTAAAGGAGGGAAGCAGGATGGTAACAAGAAGCCACGTCGTAGAAAGTAATTTTTTAAAGAAGTAAGAAAAAATGTTACAACCAAAAAGAACGAAATTTCGTAAGACGCAAAAGGGAAGAATGAAAGGTATCTCTGGTAGAGGTCACCAACTTTCCAATGGTATGTTCGGTATAAAATCTTTGGATACAAGTTTTATAACGTCTAGACAAATAGAAGCTGCACGTATTGCAGCTACTAGATATATGAAAAGAGAAGGGCAAATGTGGATTAAAATATTTCCAGATAAGCCAATTACCAAAAAGCCTTTAGAGGTTCGTATGGGTAAAGGTAAGGGTGCTCCTGAGTACTTTGTTGCTGTTGTATTGCCAGGTAGAATTATGTTTGAAATCGGTGGTGTATCTCAAGAGATCGCAAAAGAAGCTTTACGTCTTGCGGCGCAGAAGTTGCCAGTAAAAACAAAATTCATTGTTGCTAGAGATTATTCAGCTTAATTTTTAATTGTAAAGAATCATGAAACAATCAGAAGTAAAGGAATTATCTGTTGAAGAATTAGGCTTGAAATTAGCTGAAGCTAAAAAGCAACATTCAGATATGAAAATAGCTCACAGTGTAACACCACTTGAGAACCCGCTTCAAATAAGAAAAGCGAGAAGAATAGTGGCTAGAATAGCGACAGAATTAACTAAAAGGGATAACCAATAACTGGTTCTGCTTTATGGAAAAAAGAAACTTAAGAAAAGAGAGAGTAGGAGTTGTTACTAGTAATAAAATGGAGAAATCAATTGTGATTTCAGAAGTTAAGCGAGTAAAGCATCCTATGTACGGAAAGTTCGTTTTAAGAACTAAAAAATATGTTGCACACGATGAAAAAAACGATTGCAACATAGGTGATACTGTGAGAATAATGGAGACCCGTCCATTAAGTAAAACCAAATGTTGGAGATTAGTTGAAATCATTGAAAGAGCTAAATAATTATGTTACAGCAAGAATCAAGATTAAAAGTAGCTGATAATACTGGTGCAAAAGAAGTTTTGACAATCAGAGTATTAGGTGGTACAAAAAGAAGATACGCTTCTGTAGGAGATAAAATTGTAGTAGCTGTTAAGGAAGCTACTCCAAATGGTACTGTGAAAAAAGGTGCTGTTTCTACTGCGGTTGTTGTTAGAACAAAAAAAGAAGTAAGAAGACAAGATGGTTCTTATATTCGTTTTGATGATAACGCATGTGTTTTATTAAACCCAACGGGTGAAATGAAAGGAACTCGTGTATTCGGACCTGTAGCTAGAGAACTTCGTGACAAACAGTTCATGAAAATTGTATCATTAGCTCCTGAGGTGCTATAACATTTAGAACAGATGAAAAAGCTAAAAATAAAAGTAGGAGATATCGTAAGAATCGTAGCTGGAGACCATAAAGGTGTTGAAGGTAAGGTTATGAAGGTAGATTTTGACAAAAATAAAGCTATCGTAGAAGGGGCTAATATGGTCTCTAAACACGAAAAGCCTAGTGCAAAAAACCCTCAAGGTGGTATAGTAAAAAAAGAGGCACTTATTCATATTTCTAATTTATCTTTGATAGATTCAAAATCTGGTGAAACTACGAGAGTAGGTTACGAGGTTAGAGATGGGAAAAAAGTAAGATTCTCTAAAAAATCTAATGAAGTAATATAGTTATGGCTTACGTTACAAGGTTAAAGAAAGAATATAATGAGCGTGTTATTGGCGCTCTTAAAGAAGAGTTTGGGTATAAGAACATTATGCAAGTCCCTAAACTAGAGAAAATTGTAGTAAGTAGAGGAGTTGGTGCTGCTGTTGCTGATAAAAAGTTAATTGATCACGCGGTTGAGGAGCTTACAACAATAACAGGTCAAAAATCTGTAACTACAATATCTAAGAAAGATGTTGCGTCTTTTAAACTTAGAAAAGGAATGCCTATTGGTTGTAAGGTAACATTAAGGGGTGAAAGAATGTATGAATTTCTTGATCGTTTAGTTACTAGTGCCTTGCCACGTGTTAGGGATTTTCAAGGTATTAAAGCTACTGGATTTGATGGTAGAGGTAATTATAACCTTGGTGTTACTGAGCAAATTATTTTTCCTGAGATAAATATTGATAAAATCAATAGAATAAACGGAATGGATATTACCTTTGTAACTTCTGCGCCGACAGATAAAGAGGCAAAATCATTATTAACTCAATTAGGATTACCTTTCAAAAAGAACTAGTATGGCTAAAGAATCAATGAAAGCCCGTGAGGTTAAGAGAGAAAAAACGGTAGCTAAGTACGCTGAGAAAAGAAAGGCTTTGAAAGAAGCTGGTGATTACGAAGCATTACAGAAATTACCTAAAAATGCATCTCCTGTTCGTTTACATAATAGATGTAAGCTTACTGGTAGACCAAGAGGTTACATGAGAACTTTTGGATTATCAAGGGTTACTTTTAGAGAAATGGCTAACCAAGGTTTAATACCTGGAGTTAAAAAGGCTAGCTGGTAATTAATTATTAG
The DNA here is from genome assembly GCF_019021925.1 of Cellulophaga sp. HaHaR_3_176. Lineage (NCBI taxonomy): Bacteria > Pseudomonadati > Bacteroidota > Flavobacteriia > Flavobacteriales > Flavobacteriaceae > Cellulophaga > Cellulophaga sp. HaHaR_3_176. Next base: position 2,429,458 of record NZ_CP058990.1, on the reverse strand, counting down.
TATAAACAGGTTTCAGGTTTAGTAGTTTTGCTAAAAACCAATTCCGTAAATAAATAAATATGGTAACAGATCCAGTATCGGATTATTTAACTAGAATTAGAAATGCCAGCAGTGCTGGGCATAGAATCGTTGAGATTCCTGCATCTAATCTAAAAAAAGAAATAACTAAAATATTATTCGAACAAGGATATATATTAAGTTATAAATTTGAACCTAATAAAGTTCAAGGAACGGTTAAAATAGCTTTGAAATATGATAAGCTAACAAAAGAACCGATAATTAAAAAAATTATGCGCGTAAGTAAACCAGGTCTACGTAAGTATGCTGGTTCTGCAGATTTGCCAAGAGTACTTAACGGATTAGGTATTGCTGTTGTTTCAACTTCACATGGAGTTATGACTAGTAAGCAAGCTAAGTTAGAAAAAGTTGGTGGCGAGGTATTGTGTTACGTTTATTAATACTATAAAGATTTAGAAAAATGTCTAGAATAGGTAATAATCCAATAACGATTCCTGAAGGGGTTACCGTTGAAATTAAAGATAATGTACTTACTGTTAAAGGTAAGTTGGGTGAGTTAACTCAAGAATATAGCGCTGTTGAAATAAAGGTTGAAGAAGGTCAGGTTTTTGTAACTAGACCATCTGATTCTAAAGATCATAAAGCTAAACATGGTTTATATAGATCATTGGTTAGGAATATGGTTGATGGTGTTTCAAAAGGGTGGACTAAAGAATTGGAACTTGTAGGAGTAGGATATCGTGCAAGTAACCAAGGTCAAAAATTAGATTTAGCTTTAGGTTTTTCTCATAATATTGTAATTGATTTAGCTCCAGAGGTTAAAATCGAAACAATATCTGAAAAAGGAAAAAATCCAATAATTAAATTAACGTCTTTCGACAAGCAATTAGTTGGTCAAGTGGCTGCTAAAATTAGATCTTTCCGTAGACCTGAGCCTTACAAAGGAAAAGGTATCAAGTTTGTAGGTGAACAATTAAGAAGAAAAGCTGGTAAGTCAGCATAATAAGTAGAATTATGGGATTATCAAAGACTGAAAGAAGACAGCGAATTAAGAGAAGAATACGTAAAGTATCATTTGGTACAGCTGAAAGACCAAGATTATCGGTTTTTAGAAGTAACAAAGAGATTTATGTACAAGTTATAGATGATAATAGTGGAGTAACTTTAGTATCTGCATCTTCTAGAGATAAGGAAATTGCAAAAACAAAAGGAACTAAAACTGAAATCGCAAACTTAGTAGGGAAAACTATTGCTGATAAAGCACAAAAAGCTGGGGTGGAAACTGTAGCTTTTGATAGAGGTGGTTGTTTATACCATGGTAGAGTAAAATCATTAGCTGAAGGAGCTAGAGAAGCAGGACTTAAATTCTAAATAAGATATGTACCAAAAATACAGAAACGTAGAAGTTGTAAAACCAGGAGGTCTTGATTTAAAAGATCGTTTGGTTGGTGTACAAAGAGTAACTAAGGTAACAAAAGGTGGTAGAGCATTTGGATTTTCTGCTATAGTTGTTGTAGGTGATGAAAATGGTGTTGTCGGACAAGGTTTAGGTAAATCTAAAGAAGTTGCTACAGCTATTGCAAAGGCTATTGAAGATGCTAAGAAAAACTTAGTTAGAATACCTTTAAATAAAGGTACTATACCACATGAACAAAAAGGTAAATTTGGAGGGGCTAGAGTTTATATTCAGCCTGCTTCTCATGGTACTGGTGTTATTGCTGGTGGTGCTGTAAGATCAGTTCTAGAGGCTGTTGGGGTTCATGATGTGCTTTCTAAATCACAAGGATCTTCAAATCCACATAACGTTGTTAAGGCTACTTTTGATGCTTTATTGCAAATTAGAGATGCTAAGACAATTGCTAGTCAAAGAGGAATTTCTCTTGAAAAAGTTTTTAAGGGATAAATTAAAGGTATTATGGCAAAAGTTAAAGTTAAACAAGTTAAGAGTGCTATAAAGAAGCCTCAGAATCAGAAGAGGACTCTTGAAGCTCTTGGTTTGAAGAAGATAGGTCAAGTTGTAGAGCACGAAAATACCCCTAATATTATGGGTATGATTTCTAAAGTTAATCACTTAGTTTCTACTGAGGAAGCTTAAAAAATATAAAAGATGAATTTAAATAGTTTAAAACCGGCTGAAGGAGCTATTCACCGTGCAGGTAAAATTGTAGGTCGTGGACAAGGTACTGGTAAAGGTGGTACAGCTACTAGAGGTCATAAAGGTGCTAAATCTAGATCTGGTTATTCTAAAAAGATTGGTTTTGAAGGTGGTCAAATGCCTTTGCAACGTCGTGTTCCTAAGTTTGGTTTTACGAATATCAATAGAAAAGATTATGCTGGTATCAATTTAGATAAATTACAACTTTTAGTAGATAATGGTATTGTTAAAGATACTATTACTTTAGATGTTTTAATTGAAAACAGATTGGTAGATAAAAACGATTTAGTTAAAATTTTAGGTGGAGGTGAATTAAAAACTTCATTAAAAATATCTGTACATAAATTTACTGCAACTGCTAAGTCGGCTATCGAAGCTGCAGGTGGTGAAGCAATAAGTTTATAAGAAATATACTATGAAGAAATTTTTCGAGACATTATCTAATATTTGGAAGATAGAAGAATTAAAAGGAAGAATCCTTGTAACTCTTGGTTTGTTGTTGGTTTATCGTTTTGGAGCACAAATTGCTTTGCCTGGTATTGATACAGCACAATTAGGAGCGTTGTCTTCTGGTACGGAAAATGGAATTTTTGGTATTTTAAATGCATTTACAGGCGGAGCTTTTTCGAAAGCCTCTGTTTTTGCGTTAGGTATTATGCCTTATATTTCTGCATCTATTGTAGTTCAATTAATGGGAATAGCAATTCCTTACTTACAAAAGTTACAAAAAGAAGGTGAAAGTGGAAGGAAAACTATCAATCAGATAACTAGGTGGTTAACTATTGGTATTTGTATTTTACAGGCACCTACTTATTTATTAGGATTGAGCCAGTTTGGTGTACCTGATAGTGCTTTTTTATTAGGTAAGGGTTTAGATTTTATGATTCCTTCAGTAATTATATTAGTTACAGGAACAGTATTTGCTATGTGGTTAGGTGAAAAAATTACTGATAAAGGTATTGGTAATGGTATTTCACTATTAATTATGGTTGGTATTATTGCTAATATGCCTCAAGCATTTGCTCAAGAAGCTTTGTCTAGATGGAGTGGTACTGGTGGTCCAATGTTGGTTATTGTAGAAGTTATTATTTGGTTTGTGGTTATATTGTTATGTGTGTTGCTAGTAATGGCAACTAGACAGATTCCTGTTCAGTATGCAAGAAGATCTGCCTCTGGTGGATATGAAAAGGATATTATGGGATCAAGGCAGTATATACCTTTAAAGCTAAATGCATCAGGAGTTATGCCTATCATTTTTGCACAAGCAATTATGTTTGCACCTGGTCTAATAGGTAAGACTTTTAATGAAACATCTTGGGGTCAATGGATGGAAGTTCAGTTTCAAGATATGTTCGGATTAGCATATAATTTATTATTTGCTTTTTTAATTATAGTTTTTACTTACTTTTACACCGCAATTACTGTACCGACTAATAAAATGGCAGATGACTTAAAAAGAAGTGGTGGTTTCATACCGGGAGTAAGACCTGGTGCAGAGACTGGTGATTTCTTAGATAAGATTATGTCTTTGATTACCTTACCAGGTTCTGTTTTTCTTGCATTATTAGCTGTACTTCCAGCTATAATTGTAAAATTAATGGATGTACAAGCTGGATGGGCAATATTTTATGGTGGAACATCTTTACTTATTATGGTGGGTGTTGCAATTGATACTGTACAACAGGTTAACTCTTATTTGTTAAATCGTCATTATGATGGTTTAATGAAGACAGGTAAAAATAGAAAAGTAGCATAACGTATGGCTAAACAGGCAGCAATAGAGCAAGATGGTAGCATAATAGAGGCATTATCAAATGCAATGTTTCGTGTAGAATTAGAAAATGGTCATGTTGTTACAGCACACATTTCTGGTAAAATGCGAATGCATTATATAAAATTACTTCCAGGTGATAAGGTTAAATTAGAAATGAGCCCTTATGATCTTAGTAAAGCAAGAATTACATATAGATATTAAGATTTAATAGGATGAAAGTAAGAACATCATTAAAGAAAAGAAGTGCCGACTGCAAGATTGTTCGCAGAAAAGGTAGATTGTACGTAATAAACAAAAAGAATCCTAGATTTAAACAAAGACAAGGGTAATTATGGCAAGAATTGCAGGTGTAGATATACCAAAACAGAAAAGAGGGGTTATTTCTCTTACTTACATCTTCGGAGTAGGTAATAGTAGAGCAAAAGAAATTTTGACTAAAGCCCAAGTAAGCGAAGATACAAAGGTATCTGATTGGAACGATGATGAAATTAGCCGTATCCGTGAAGCTGTTGCGACTTTTACTATTGAAGGAGAACTTCGATCTGAGACTCAATTAAACATTAAACGTTTGATGGATATTGGTTGTTACAGAGGAATTCGTCATAGATCTGGTCTTCCGTTAAGAGGTCAAAGAACTAAGAACAACTCTAGAACTAGAAAAGGTAAAAGAAAAACTGTTGCTAACAAGAAGAAAGCAACTAAATAATAAATAGACATTAGTCAATTAGTATTTGGACGTTAGAAGAATCTGTTTGAAATTTAAAAGTTTAGGATTCCAATAACTAAGAACTAACAACTAGAAACTAAAAATTTATGGCAAAGTCAAATTCAAAAGTCACAAAGAAACGTAAAGTAATTGTTGAATCAGTAGGAGAAGCTCATGTAACTGCATCTTTTAACAACATTATTATTTCTTTGACAAATAAAAAAGGAGACGTAATTTCTTGGTCTTCAGCAGGTAAAATGGGCTTTAGAGGTTCTAAAAAGAATACCCCTTATGCTGCCCAAATTGCTGCAGAAGATTGTGCTAAAGTTGCACATGAAGCTGGATTAAGAAAGGTTAAAGTTTACGTTAAAGGCCCTGGAAATGGTAGAGAATCAGCAATGAGATCTTTGCATAATGCAGGTATCGAAGTAACAGAGATTATCGATATTACTCCAATGCCTCATAACGGGTGTAGACCTCCAAAAAGAAGAAGAGTTTAATTACATTTAATATTTGTCCGATCAACGGATATTTCACAGAAAGTATTGATACGATTATCGAAGGATAAGCCTTAATTCATAATCATACTTTCAAACTTAAAGAAAATGGCAAGATATACAGGACCAAAAACAAAAATCGCTCGTAAATTTGGCGAGGCAATATTCGGAGACGATAAGTCATTCGAAAAAAGAAATTTCCCTCCGGGACAACATGGAAACGCTAGACGTCGTGGAAAAAAATCTGAATATGCAATCCAATTAATGGAGAAGCAAAAAGCTAAATATACTTATGGTATATTGGAAAAGCAATTTAGAAATATTTTCGCAACAGCTAAAAGAAAAGATGGTGTTACTGGTGAAATTTTACTTCAATTATGTGAATCTCGTTTAGATAACGTTGTTTACAGAATGGGTGTTTCTAATTCAAGAAGTGGTGCTAGACAATTAGTTTCTCATAGACATATTACAGTAAACGGTGAGTTGGTAAATATACCATCTTATGTTTTAAAAGCTGGTGATGTAGTAGGTGTTAGAGAAAAATCTAAATCTATTTCAACAATACAAGATTCATTAGCTGCTAGTAGCAGTGTTTATGAATGGATTACTTGGAATACTGAAAAAATGGAAGGTAATTTTATTGCTGTTCCTGAAAGACTTCAGATTCCAGAGAATATCAAAGAACAATTAATCGTCGAGTTATACTCTAAATAAACAACACTGATCCAATTATGGCATTATTTAATTTTCAGAAGCCCGATAAAGTTATAATGATTGATTCTACCGATTTCGAAGGGAAGTTTGAATTCCGCCCTTTGGAACCTGGTTATGGATTGACTGTTGGGAACGCATTAAGAAGAGTATTGCTTTCGTCTTTGGAAGGTTTTGCTATAACATCTGTTAGAATTGACAAGGTAGAACATGAATTTTCTGTAATATCTGGTATTGTAGAAGATGTAACTGAAATTATATTGAACTTAAAACAAGTTCGTTTTAAAAGACAGATTGAAGATGTTGATTCTGAAACTGTTTCTATATCAGTTAGTGGTAAAAATCAACTTACAGCAGGCGATTTTCAAAAATTTATTTCTGGATTTCAAGTTTTAAATCCAGATTTAGTTATATGTAACATGGATGCTAAAGTAAATGTCAACATGGAGTTGGTTATTGAAAAAGGTAGAGGTTATGTACCAGCAGAAGAAAATAGAAAATCTGGAGCTCCAATAGGTACGATAGCTATTGATTCTATATTTACACCTATAAAAAATGTAAAATATAGTATTGAAAACTTCCGTGTTGAGCAAAAAACTGATTACGAAAAATTAGTTTTCGAAATCGAATCTGATGGGTCAATTGCTCCAAAAGATGCTTTAACAGAAGGTGCTAAAGTTTTAATTCATCACTTTATGTTATTCTCTGATGAGCGTATTACATTAGAAGCTGATGAAATTGCACAAACTGAAACATATGATGAGGAATCATTACACATGCGTCAGTTATTAAAAACAAAATTAGTAGATATGGATCTATCGGTTCGTGCACTAAATTGTTTAAAAGCTGCTGAAGTTGATACTTTAGGTGATTTAGTATCATTCAACAAGAATGATCTAATGAAATTTAGAAACTTCGGTAAAAAATCATTGACAGAATTAGAAGAACTTGTAATCAATAAAGGTTTAAGTTTCGGAATGGATTTGTCAAAATATAAATTAGATAAAGATTAATTTTACTTCTATTAGAAGGGATAAACTCTGATAAGGAAGAAAATAGTATAAAGTAATGAGACACGGTAAAAAAGTTAATCATTTAGGTAGAAAAAAAGCACATAGAGTTGCAATGCTTGCAAACATGGCTTGTTCCCTAATTGAGCATAAAAGGATTAATACTACTGTTGCAAAAGCAAAAGCTTTGAAGCAGTTTATTGAGCCATTGATCACTAAATCGAAAACTGAAAACAATCAGACAACTGAAAAAGGTACACATAATAGACGTATCGTTTTCAAAAACCTTAGAGATAAGTATGCTGTTACTGAATTATTCAGTACTGTATCTGAAAAAGTTGCAGATAGACCAGGTGGTTATACTAGAATTATCAAATTAGGAACTCGTTTAGGTGATAACGCAGACATGGCAATGATTGAGTTAGTTGATTTCAATGAAATCTATAACGCATCTAAGACACCTGCTAAGAAAACAACAAGAAGAAGTAGATCAAAGAAAACTGATGATGCTGCTCCTGTTGTAGAAGCTCCTGCAGAAACTAAATCAGAAAATACTGAAGAGTAAAATGTATTTATTACTGTAAATATTAAAAAATAGGATAAACTAACAAGTTTATCCTATTTTTGTTTTTAAAAACTATGAGTAAATATTTTATCTGTTGTTATCTTTTTTTTACTACTTGTTACATTTCTGCACAAGGTGGGAATTTAGGTCAAGGTAGTGGTGTTGATGATGTTCGTAGTTTGTCTAGTTATACTACTGGTGCTTGGATTAGTAATTCAAATCAAGCAACTGAAATTAAAGGTAGTCCATATTTGTTAGATAATTGGAATACTATTTCAGTTATTTCGACAACTGAAGGAAAGCAGTATAAGCTAGAAGGTTTAAATTATAATATTGTATTAGATCGAATGATTGCTAGAATTTCTAAAGATTCAGTTTATTCATTTAATCCATCAGGTATTAATGAGGTTAGATTAGGTAGCCATACTTTTAAGAGATATTTAGATCCAGAATATGGTGATAATAATTTTTTTGAAATTATTTCAAATAATAAAGGTAAAATCTTATTAAAGAGATATCGCAAACAGATAAAAGATGGTGTTTTTAATCCGATGACCCAAAAAGAGTCTCCAAGTAAGTATTTATCTGAGGTAGATTATTTTATGACAAATTCTAATAATTTACTTCGTAAACTACCTATGAATAATCGTAAGCTTATTAAATTTTTAACAAACTCTAAGTCCTCTGAATTGCAAAAATTTATTTCTGAAAATAAATTTTCAGCAAAAAAAGAAAGTGATTTAGTCGAAATATTTGATTACTTTACTAGTATCTAATATTATGAATAAATATAAATTATTTAATTTTGTTATTGTTAGAACATATTTAATGTTTTAATTTTAATATATATTTAAAGATAAGTTGAAAAGCTTATCTTTTTTTTTGTATAAATTTTGTTGTATTATTTTTAAAAAAAAATTAAAAAATGAAATATCAAACTAGAAAAAAAGCACTAATATTATTATCAGATGGTACCATATTTTATGGTAAAGCTGTTGGTGATAAGGAAGGCACAGCCTTTGGAGAGGTTTGCTTTAATACTGGTATGACTGGTTATCAAGAAATATTTACAGATCCTTCATATTTTGGACAGTTAATGGTAACTACTAATGCCCATATAGGGAACTATGGAACAAATGAAAACGAAGTTGAATCTGATTCAGTAAAAATATCAGGTTTAATTTGTAAAAATTTTAGTTATAATTATTCTAGAGTAGGAGCGGATTCAAGTTTAGAAGAATTTTTAAATAAAAGTAATTTATTTGCAATATCAGATGTGGATACGAGAGCTTTAGTTAGCTATATAAGAGATAATGGAGCTATGAATGCTGTTATATCAACTGATGTTGATAATATTGAAGGTTTGAAAGAACAGCTTGAGAATGTGCCTAACATGCAAGGGTTAGAATTAGCTTCAAAAGTGTCAACAAAAGAGCCTTATTTTTATGGAGATGAAAATGCTACTTATAAAGTATCAGCTTTAGATATTGGAATTAAAAAAAATATATTAAGAAATTTAGCAAAAAGAGATGCATATATAAAGGTGTATCCTTATAATGCTACTTTTGATGAAATGAAGGATTTTAATCCTGATGGTTATTTTATTTCTAATGGACCTGGTGATCCAGAACCATTAAAAGAAGCTATCAATACAGCTAAAGATATTATTTCAAATAATGAAACCTTATTTGGTATTTGCTTAGGGCATCAGGTTATTGCACTTGCAAATGGAATATCAACTTATAAAATGCATAATGGGCATAGAGGGATTAATCACCCTGTTAAAAATTTGATAACAGGCAAAGGTGAAATTACTTCTCAAAATCATGGTTTTGCTATAAATAGAGAAGAGGCTGAATCTAATTCAGCAATAGAAATTACTCATCTTCATTTGAATGATAATACTGTAGCTGGTATTAGAATGAAAGATAAAAGTGTTTTTTCTGTACAATACCATCCAGAAGCAAGTCCTGGACCTCATGATGCTGACTATTTGTTCGATCAATTTTTTGATTTAATAAAAACAAAGCTTAACTAAAACGTTATAGTTTAAATAAAGGTTATTTGTCACAGTTTTTAAGAAGGTAAGGCAATTTTCTAACAGCTTACTTTTGTATATTTACGGTGATTTTTTACAACATAAATAAAAATATATATGAGTATCATTATTAACATTCATGCAAGACAGATTTTAGATTCAAGAGGTAACCCTACTGTAGAGGTAGATGTGATTACTGAAAATGGAGTAATGGGAAGAGCTGCGGTTCCTTCTGGTGCTTCTACAGGTGAGCATGAGGCTGTTGAACTTCGTGATGGGGGGAAAGCTTTTATGGGTAAAGGTGTAACAAAAGCTGTTGCTAATGTTAATACAGACATCGCTGAAGAAATTATTGGTATGTCTGTTTTTGAGCAAAATCTTATCGATCAAACGATGATTGAATTAGATGCAACTCCAAACAAATCTAAATTAGGTGCTAATGCAATTTTAGGTGTTTCTTTAGCGGTAGCAAAAGCTGCAGCTGAAGAGTTAGGAATGCCTTTATATAGATATATTGGTGGTGTAAGCGCAAACACTTTGCCAGTGCCAATGATGAATATTATTAATGGAGGTTCGCATTCTGATGCTCCTATTGCTTTTCAAGAATTTATGGTTATGCCAGTTAAGGCAAAAACTTTTTCTCATGCAATGCAAATGGGTACTGAAATTTTTCATCACCTTAAAAAAGTATTACATGATAGAGGTTTGAGTACAGCAGTTGGTGATGAAGGTGGTTTTGCTCCAAATTTAGCTGGTGGTACTGAAGATGCTCTTGATACAATTGCAAAAGCGGTAGATAATGCAGGTTATAAATTAGGTGACGATGTTATGATCGCTTTAGATTGTGCTGCAGCGGAGTTTTATGTAAACGGTAAATACGATTATACAAAATTTGAAGGTGATAAAGGACAAATCAGAACATCTGAAGAGCAAGCTCAGTACTTAGCCGATTTATCTGCTAAATATCCTATTATTTCTATTGAAGATGGTATGGATGAAAATGACTGGGATGGATGGAAATCTTTAACAGAAAAAGTAGGTGATAAGGTTCAATTAGTTGGGGATGATTTATTTGTTACTAATGTAGAGCGTTTGTCTAGAGGTATTGAAAATGGAATTGCAAATTCTATTTTAATAAAAGTAAATCAAATTGGTACTTTAACAGAAACAATATCAGCTGTTAATATGGCTAAAAATGCAGGTTATACATCTGTAATGTCTCACCGTTCTGGAGAAACTGAAGATAATACAATTGCTGATTTAGCAGTTGCTTTGAATACTGGTCAAATTAAAACTGGTTCTGCTTCAAGATCAGATAGAATGGCAAAATATAACCAATTATTAAGAATTGAAGAAGAATTGGGTAGTATGGCATATTATCCTCAAGAAAAAGCTTTTAAAATAAAGTAATAGTTTTTTAAAGATTTAAAAGCCTTTCTATTTTTTAGAAAGGCTTTTTTTTTGGATTTTTTGGATTTTTTAAGTCAAAGCAGAAATTAAATAATTATATTAAACTCATAAAATGATTAGTTTGTAATTTTTAAATTTTGCTGATGAATAATTTTCTTTTTGTGGCTGCGGAAAATGATGCAATACCTAAGTGTAAAGCTGGTGGTATGGGTGATGTAGTTAGAGATGTTCCTAGGCAAATTTCAGAAAGAGGAGATTCTACTCACGTTGTTGTTCCTGCATACTCTAGGCTGCATAAAGATGGAGAGTTTCTTATGTTTCTTAACTTTAGACTGAGAAATATAAATTATACAGCAGAGCTATATAAAGTATCTCCTAAAAAAGAGTTTGATAATATAACACATTATGTAATTCATCATCCTGAAATAGAACCAGGTGATATTGCACATATTTATCATAACGACCCAAGAGAACCATTTTATACAGATGCAATTAAGTATTTTATATTTTGTACTGCTGTAGGAGAGGCCGTTAATCAAAATGCATTTGGAGATTTGGATATTATTCATTTACATGATTGGCATTCAAGTTTATTACTTTATTTAAGAGCTTATCATCCTGATTTTTCAATATTAAAAAGAATGCGTTTTGTTTATAGTATTCATAATTTGGCAATTCAAGGCATTCGTCCTTTTGAAAACAACTACTCATCTCTAAGAAACTGGTTTCCTGAAGTTCATTTAGATTATGATTCTTTAAAAGACTACAGATATCAAGATTGTATTAATTTGATGGCTGTAGGTATTCGTTTTGCAGATGCAGTACATACAGTTTCGCCATCGTATAAAGATGATATTTTACAAAGTAGTAATCCTCCTGAGTTTATTGGAGGAGAAGGTTTAGAGGATGATTTAAGAAAAGCAGACAATGAAGGACGTTTATTCGGAATTTTAAACGGTAGTAATTATAAAAATATACGTGTAGCTAGTAAAAAAAATATCTACAAAAATATTGTCAAAGCTATTTTTGTATGGCTGCAAGAGGAGTCTAAAAAATATAAAGCAGATTTTTTAGCACATACAGGCGAGAAAGTATCTGATTTCTTATGGAATCCTCCAAGTTTTATATGTTCGAGTGTGGCAAGATTGACTGAGCAAAAATTTTATTTCTTTTCTCGTTCTCCGCATGCTTTAATATGTATATTAAAAAAATTGGAGGAAGTAAATGGAGTTTTTGTTCTTTTAGGTACAGGAGCACCAGAATATGAAGAGTTGTTAAGAAAGGTGAGTTATGAGCATAAAAATTTTATATTTATTAATGGTCAATCTGAAGATGTTATAGACTCTATTTATTTAGAAACAGATCTCTATTTTATGCCAAGTCTTTTTGAGCCTTGTGGAATAAGTCAAATGTTAGCAATGAGAAATGGTAACCCCTGCTTGGTTCATCATACAGGAGGTTTGAAAGATACGGTAGAACATATGAAAACAGGATTTAGTTTCGATGGAAATACCTATGATGAGAAAATAGATAATATGGTAAATTCTTTCGATAACATATTAGAAATCTTTAAAAACGATAAAACCACATGGAAAAAATTGCAATTAAATGCTAAAAAAATGAGGTTTACTTGGGAGAAATCTGTTGATGCTTACTATAAGCAACTTTATTCTATAACGATGTAGTGAAAAATTATTACGAATTCTTATATAATATTGATTGAAAATCGATTTTTGTTAATAATACAATAAATGATTTTAAGTAATTGTTAATCGCATTGCTTTTTCTTAAATTTACGAAGTTTAAAAAGTTAACAATCCACATGTCAGAAAAAGCTACATTAGAATACAATGGGAAAAAGTACGAATTTCCAGTTGTAAAAGGTACGGAAGAAGAATTAGCAATTAATATCAAAACACTAAGATCAGCTTCTGGTCTTATTACTATTGATCCAGGTTTTAAAAATACTGGTTCTTGTGAAAGTGCAATTACTTTCTTAGACGGTGAAAAAGGTATATTACGTTACAGAGGGTATTCAATTGAAGAATTAGCTGAAAAAGCAGATTTTTTAGAAGTTGCGTACTTACTTATATTTGGAGAACTTCCTAATACAAAAGAATTAGAGCAATTTCATGCTGATATAAAATCAGAATCTCATGTAGATGAAGAAATGAAAAAGATTTTGGACGGTTTCCCAAAATCAGCACATCCAATGGGTGTTTTATCTTCATTAACAAGTGCACTTATTGCATTTAATCCAACATCTGTTAATGTAACTTCAGAAAAAGAAATGTACTGGGCTATAGTTAGAATTATGGCTAAGTTCCCAGTTCTTGTTGCTTGGACTTTGAGAAAGAAAAAAGGATTGCCATTAGATTATGGAGATGACTCTTTAGGTTATGTAGAGAATATTCATAAAATGATGTTCAAAAAACCAAATCAAGATTACACTAAAAACAAAGTAATTATTGATGCTTTAGATAAATTATTAATATTACATGCTGATCATGAACAAAACTGTTCTACTTCAACAGTACGTATCGTAGGTTCATCTCATGCAGGTTTATTTGCATCTTTATCAGCTGGTATATCTGCATTATGGGGTCCTCTTCATGGTGGAGCTAACCAAGCGGTTTTAGAAATGCTTGAAGCTATTGAAGCAGATGGTGGTGATACTAAAAAGTACATGGCTAAAGCTAAAGACAAAGAAGATCCTTTTAGATTAATGGGCTTTGGACATAGAGTTTACAAAAACTTCGATCCAAGAGCAAAAATTATCAAAAAAGCAGCTGATGAAGTTTTAGGAGATTTAGGAATCGAAGATCCTATTTTAGAAATCGCAAGAGGTTTAGAAAAAGAAGCCTTAGAAGATCAATATTTTGTTGATAGAAAATTATATCCAAATGTAGATTTTTATTCAGGTATTATTTACCGTGCATTAGGTATACCAACTGAAATGTTTACAGTAATGTTTGCTTTAGGTAGATTGCCGGGTTGGATAGCGCAATGGAGAGAAATGAGATTGAATGGAGAGCCTATTGGTCGTCCAAGACAAGTCTATACAGGTGAAAACTTAAGATCTTTTGTTCCCGTAGAAAAAAGATAAACATACATTTTATAGTATTTAATAGCCTTTTTGTTCATTCAAAAAGGCTTTTTTTATTAATGATTTCTAGTTTTTTATTTAGGAAAATACTTTCCATATTTGCAAAAAGAATAATTTATGCTTGAATTAAATGTTAGGGATGAAACTTCTAGGTTGAAAACTGTTATATTAGGAACAGCAAAAGACTGTGGACCAACACCAAAACCTGAAGATGCTTATGACCCTAAATCATTAGAACATATTCTAGCAGGAACGTATCCGAAGGAAGAAGACATGGTGGTAGAAATGGATGCTTTTTGTACTGTACTGGAAAAGTATGATGTTCAAGTTTTTAGGCCTGCTATTTTAAAAGATTGTAATCAAATTTTTTCAAGAGATATCGCTTTTGTTATTGATGATATTTTTTTTAAAGCAAATATACTTCCAGATAGAGAAGAAGAGTTTTTGGCAATTTCTAATGTTATTGATCAAATTGATCCTAAAAAAGTTATTCATTTACCAGAGGAGGCCCATATAGAGGGTGGAGATGTTATGCCTTGGAATGATCATATCTTTATTGGGACATATACAGCAGAAAATTATTCTCATCAAATTACAGCACGTACTAATAAAATAGCGGTAGATTATATTGCAAAATTATTTCCAAATAAAAAAGTGAAGTCTTTTGAATTAAGGAAATCAATAAATGCAAAAGAGAATGCATTGCATTTAGATTGTTGTTTTCAGCCAGTAGGTAAAGACAAAGCTATTTTACATAAAAATGGTTTTTTAATAGAAGAAGAGTATCAGTGGTTGGTAAATTATTTTGGAAAAGAAAACGTATTTGAAATTACAGGTGATGAAATGTATGCTATGTTTAGTAATGTTTTTTCAATTTCCGAAAAAGTAGTAGTTTCAGAGAAGAGTTTTACAAGATTAAACAATTGGTTAAGAAGTAAAGGCTTTATTGTTGAAGAAATACCATATGCAGAAATTTCAAAACAAGAAGGTTTGCTTCGCTGTAGTACAATGCCTTTAATTAGAGCTTAATCTTTAAATAATAAAAAATAATGCAAGTAACAAATACCATTTTAATGATTAGGCCTGTTGGGTTTCGAATGAACGAACAAACGGCAGTGAATAATTATTTTCAAGAAGATATTGATATAAAAAACACTGAAATTAATGAAAAGGCTCAAGCTGAGTTTGATGCTTTTGTTTCAGAATTAAAAAATAAGGGAGTACATGTGATCGTTGTTGATGACACTAAAAGCCCTGATACACCAGATTCTATTTTTCCTAATAACTGGATTTCTTTTCATGAAAATGGTACAATTGGTTTATATCCAATGTTCGCAGAAAATAGAAGAAATGAGCGTAGAGAAGATATTTTTCAGACACTTGAGGAAAATGGATTTATGATAAAAGATGTTGTTGATTATACTGCAGCAGAAGACGAAGGTTATTTTTTAGAAGGTACAGGTAGTATTTTGTTAGATCGGTTAAACAATAAGGCTTATTGTGCATTATCGGATAGGGCGGATGAGGAATTGTTCATTGAGTTTTGTGAAGATTTTGATTACTTTCCTGTAATTTTTACAGCAAACCAATCTGTAGATGATAAGAGAATGCCAATTTATCATACCAATGTGATGATGGCTTTAGGAGAAACTTTTTCTATTATTTGTACAGATAGTATAGACAATAAAAAAGAACGTAAAGCTGTTGTTGATCATCTTAAAAATGATGGTAGAGAGGTGATTAGAATAAACGAAGCACAAATGCATCAATTTGCAGGAAACATGCTTCAGGTTTTAGGTGCTGATGATAAAAGATATTTAGTAATGAGTTCTTCTGCATTTAATAGTTTAAACCAAGGTCAAATTACAGCTATCGAAAAACATTGCGAAATTATACATAGCTCTTTAGAAACCATTGAAACTTGTGGTGGCGGTAGTGCGCGTTGTATGATGGCTGAAGTGTTTTTGCCGAAAAAATAGACCCTATTTTTTTACAGTTTCTTTTAAAAAGGCAACAATCATAACAAGTATAAAAATTGCAAAAGGTAAAGATGTTATAATTAGCAGTTTTTGAACAGCTGTTAAAACATCAACCTCGGGTTTTACGTCACCTAAAAAAATTAAAGCACAAGAGGCAATAAGAATTATAGAAGACCATAGTATTCTATGTTTTTTACTAGGGTTTTTATTGCCATTATCGGTAAACATACTCAAAACAAAAACAGCAGAATCTACAGAGGTTACTAAAAAGCTGACCAATAAAAATAAGGTTGTTGTGTTTAAAAGCGTAGCCATAGGGTAACTTCCGAAAAAAACAAAAATAGAAGAGAATACATTTCCAAATTCATTGTTATACGCACCCCAATTTTCAATTAGTTGAAAAGCAGATGTTCCAAATACAGAAAACCAAAAGAAAGTCCCTAAAGAAGGTATTATGAGAACACCGAGCAATATTTGACGTAGTGTTCTTCCTTTTGATATTCTAGCGATAAATATGCCTGTAAATGGAGCCCAGGCAAGCCAAAAGGCCCAATAGTAAAAAGTCCAGTCAGATAAGAATGCCATTCCGGGGTTGTAGTTCCCTATTGATAAACTCATGGGAACAAAGTCTATAATATAATTATAACTGCTATTTAAAAATTGACTTAAAATAGCTTTTATATCACTCATAAAAAAAATATAGAATAATAGTGCTAAGGCAATTAAAATATTAAGTTTAGATATTATTTTAATTCCTTTATTTACTCCTTGCCAAGCACTTATTCCAGCTATTATTGTTATCACAATAGCTAAAGTTAGACTGCTTGTTACTCCAAAGTTTTCATTAAAAAGGTGATTTATGCCTCCGCTTATTTGTGTTGTGCCTAAACCAACAGCAGCAATAAGTCCGAAAATTGTAGTTAATATAGTTAGTACATCAATACTTTTTAATGCTATTTTATTTGGTATTATATTGTCAACAGTATTGCTGATGGCAGTTTTCTTCTTTTTTACAAACATATGGTAGCCGATAACCATTGCAAATAAGCCATAAAAAGCCCAAGCCGTAAAACCCCATTGATAAAATGTATACTCAAGAGCTAGTGTATTGGCACTCAGGTCAGACTCATAAGGAGGGTTTTGTTGCATAAAAACAGGTTCTTGTACTGCTCTTAATAAAATACCAGACCCCATACCTGCACTGTAAAGCATAGTAAGCCATGACCAAAGTGAATGTTCTGGTTTTTCATTTTTTTTACCAAGCCTTATTTTTCCTAAATTCGAAAAAGCTATAATGAGTAAAAATAGAACACAGCCTAAGCCTAGGTATAGATAAAAATATCCGAAATAAGTTCTTACCCATAAAGATGCTGCATCTATAGCATCATACGTTTCTTTGGTTTTTATAAGTGCAAATAACGATAGCGAGAGTAATACCGTAACTGGTGCAATTAAAAGTGGGTTTTTTGTTTTCAAATTTATTTATTATTTGCTATTCCGCGTAACATTCCGCCAAAGATAAAATAATGAAAAGGAAGAACACTGTACCAATACAATCGACCTCTTAATCCTCGTGGTCTAAAAGTAGCTGTTTGGTGCAGTATATTCTTATCATCTATTTTAAACTCTAACCAAGCTTCACCTGGTAAACGCATTTCTGCAAATAATAAAAGGCGCTTATTTTTTTTATCAGCAAGTAAAACCCTCCAGAAATCTAAAGCATCACCTGTATATATTTTATTAGAATGTGTTCGACCCCTTCGCAAACCAACTCCGCCTGATATTTTGTCTAAAAAGCCTCTTATTTTCCAAAGCCAATTAGCATAATACCATCCGTTATCACCTCCAATTTTCCAAATGTTTTCTAATGCAACATCGGGGTTTGTAACTTTTATGGTTTTAATATCTGTTAACACGCCGTATTTAGGTACTTGAATGTATTTTTCAAGATTTTTTTTAAAACGACCACTTACCATACTATCCTTCCAGCTACTGATAACTAGGTTTTGTTCAATTTTGATAAAAGCTTTATCAATTGCTTCCTTGTAAGAATGTGGTTTGATATTCAAAATTTCTTCAAGTCTTTTATCTTTAGCAACTACCTCCATTTTCATGCTATCGACAAGGTTAATAGCTAACTTATATGATGTAGATGTGACAAAATATAACCAATATGATGATAGTTTCGGAGTCATTATGGGTACAGTAACTATCCAGTTTTTAAAGCCTCTTGCTTCAGCATATTGGTGAAGCATTTCTTTATAGGTTAAAATATTAGGGCCTGCGATATCAAATGAATCATCATAAGTTTTTTTATTACCAATTACGCCAGTTAAAAAACTAAGTACGTCTCTAATGCCAATAGGCTGTGTTCTTGTAAGTACCCATTTAGGGGTAATCATAAAAGGAAGTTTTTCGCATAAATCTCTAATAATTTCGAATGAAGAGCTACCAGAGCCTACAATTATACCTGCACGTAATACGGTAAGTTTAAAATTACCCTGGTATAAAATGTCTTCTACGTTTTTTCTAGAACTTAAGTGTTTAGATAGTTTTTCGTCATTTACAATACCACTTAAATAAATTACTTGCTGTACGTTTGTTTGTAACATGTAAGCGTTAAAATTCTCAGCAGTGATGGCTTCTTTCTTGTCAAAATCATCCGTGGAAGAGCTCATGGAGTGGATTAAAAAATAAGCAATATCTATGTCTTTTGGGAATTTATTAGGAGTTATATTTTCTAATAAGTCAACTTCTATAATCTCAACCTTTTTACGAATATCTTTATCTATTGAGAGTCTGCTTTCATCTCTAACCATACAAATTACTGTATGTCCGAGTTCTAATAGTATGGGTAGTAACCGCATACCAATGTAGCCATTTGCGCCTGTAAGTAGTATTTTCATTTATAAATCAGAGATTGAGGTTGGTAAATTGTCAGCTTTATAATCAAGTACTTTTCTAATATATTTTTGAATAGCTTTGGTGTCAGATGTTATTTTTATGAAATAATGATCTTTATATATTGAAAAAACTGCAAAATCACCTTTGTAAATTGTTAGTTTGTAATAAGGTATAACAAGCGCAAAAGTTTCTAAAAGAGATCTAAAACGGACAATAATTCCTTTTGGGCGCATTTCTATATTACAAGAATTTGTGTTATTATCTAAAATTAAAAGATTCCAAATTTCTGAACTTGTTTCTGTAATAAAAAGTTTAGGAGAACCAATACCTTTCATATTCCAGCGTTCTTTTAAAGTAAATGGTTTGCCAACAGCATCATCTACTTTTCGAGTTATATTTTTATTGTTGTAAGATACGTTTACTAGCATTATTATAAGTTTTAACCAAGGTTTTCCATATTACTATTTTAACTTAAAATCAGGCATCATGCTATGCCTGATTTTATTTTTAGTAAAAGAAGATGTTTTTTAAATATGAAGCGTAGAAAATATTAGAACAACTTTTGTAAAGTGTTTCATTTTGCGCTTTTCCTATAAAGTTAAGAAAATCAAGATGGTTTTAGTGGATAACGTGCTATTAAAAGCGTAAAAAATGTTTAGTTTTGCAGCTCGATAAGTTAAATTTCTATGAGTATTCAAACGGTTTTAGAGGCCAAAGTAAAAGAAGCGGTTAGCGCTATATTTAAAGCAGATTTACCAACGGTAGAATTTCAGCCAACACGTAAAGATTTTGAGGGAGACATTACTATTGTAGTTTTTCCGATGTTACGAGTGATAAAAGGAAACCCTGTTCAGATAGGAAACCAAATAGGTGAGTACTTGGTAAAAGAAGTTGTTGAAGTTTCTTCTTTCAATGTTATTAAAGGCTTTTTGAATTTAGTGATTGAAGATAGTTTTTATGTAAATTACTTTACTGAAATAGCTAGTGATGCAACTTTCGGTCATGTTAAAACGAATAGTAATAATGCTGTAATGGTAGAGTATTCATCTCCGAATACTAACAAACCATTGCATTTGGGGCATATTAGAAATAATTTATTAGGATATTCTGTTGCTGAAATTTTAAAAGCTTCAGGTAAAAAAGTATACAAAACACAAATAATTAATGATCGTGGTATTCATATTTGTAAAAGTATGGTGGCTTGGCAAAAATTTGGAGAAGGTAAAACGCCTGAGAGTACAGGCTTAAAAGGCGATAAACTTGTTGGTAATTATTATGTAGCTTTTGATAAAGCATATAAGGCTGAAATAGCTGATTTAATAGTAAAAGGGATAGATAAAGAAGTAGCAGAAAAGCAAGCTCCAATTCTACAAGAAGCACAACAAATGCTTTTAAAGTGGGAAGCTGGTGATGATGAGGTTGTTTCTCTTTGGAAAAAGATGAACCAATGGGTTTATAAAGGTTTTGAGGTTACGTATAAAAACTTAGGAGTAGATTTTGATACACTGTATTACGAAAGTGACACCTATTTATTGGGTAAGGATGTTGTTGCAGAAGGTCTTGAAAGAGGTGTTTTCTTTAAAAAAGAAGACGGTAGTGTTTGGATAGATTTGACAGAAGATGGACTTGATGAAAAAATAGTTTTAAGATCAGATGGTACTGCGGTGTATATGACTCAAGATATTGGTACAGCAATACAGCGGGTAAAAGATAATCCAGATGTTTCGGGAATGGTGTATACTGTTGGTAACGAGCAAGATTATCACTTTAAAGTATTATTTTTAATATTAAAGAAATTAGGTTTTTCTTGGTCTGATAATTTATTTCATTTAAGCTATGGCATGGTAGATTTACCTAGCGGGAAAATGAAAAGTAGAGAAGGTACTGTTGTTGATGCTGATGATTTAATGGTAGATATGACTGATACTGCTACAAAAATATCAGAAGAGTTAGGTAAGCTTGATGATTATTCAGATGGTGAAAAACAGGGATTATATAAAATGATTGGTTTAGGGGCATTAAAATATTACATCTTAAAAGTAGACCCTAAGAAAAGAATATTATTCGATCCTGAAGAGTCTGTAGATTTTCAAGGTAATACAGGTCCGTTTATTCAATATACTTTTGCTAGAATACAATCTATTTTAAGAAAGGCGAAAGATTTAAATCTTGATGGTTTTGCAGGTCTTATAGAACTTCATGAAAAAGAGAAAGAATTGATCAAGCAATTGCAATTATACCCTGAAACTATTCAACTGGCAGCTACAAATTATAGTCCTGCTTTAATTGCAAATTATACGTATGATTTAGTAAAAGAGTTTAACTCTTTCTATCAAAATGTATCTATTTTAGGCGAGACTGATAATCAGAAAAAAGCATTTAGAGTGGCGCTTTCTGAAAAAGTAAGTGCAGTAATTGCTTCTGCATTTCAACTTTTAGGAATTGAAGTTCCTGAAAGAATGTAATTATAAGATAGAAAATATATGCTAGCACCTATACTTGTATTATTAGTATTTGTGTCTTACTTTTTGTATATAGTTCGTTATGCATACCGTATATATTTTTCTGATTTAGAGCCATTATCATTATCAGAGAAGAAAATAATACTTAATAATTTTCCGGTATATAAAAAGCTTTCTGTTAAACAGAAACAAAAATTTGAATACCGGATTTTAAGATTTAGAAAAGACAAACAATTTGTTTTTAATGGTTTAATATCAAGGCAAGAAGATATGGCTTTGTTGTTAAGTGCAACGGCAACAATGCTCACCTTGGGCTTACAGAAATATAAGATTCCAGCAATAGAACGTATCATTATTTATCCAAGCCAATACTTTTCTGTAATAAACAATCAAAATCATATTGGAGAATACAACTTAGGTTTAAAAACACTTGTTTTTTCGGCTGAACATGTGAAACAAGGTTTTGATATTCCGAATGATAATAAAAATTTAGGAGTGCACGAATTTGCACATGCTTTGAGTTTTAATACTATGTTTGAGCACTCACGTGAATCTCGATTTTTTAAAAAGCATTTAGATAAAGTACATCATTTATTTGATGCTCCTGAATTTCTTTTACAATTAGAAAATAGCACCTATTTTAGGTCATATAGCCGAACTAATATGCACGAATTTTTTGCGGTTGCCGCTGAAAATTATGTTGAAACACCTGTTCAATTTAAAGCTGAGTTTCCAAAATTTTATGATATAATGGGTGATATGTTAAAGTTTGATTTTTACAACCCTACATCAAATTAAAATTTACTTGAATATTTAAGGTAAAAAATGAAAATTAGTGTATGCAAATACGAATAAATAATCAACTTTTTAAAGTTTGCTGTTTTTTATCATTAAAATCTTCAATCAAACTTCAGACTTCCCGTTGTTATTATTAAATTTGCAAATCTTGATAATACAGTATTACTATGTTTGATAATTTAAGTGAAAAGCTAGATAAAGCGTTACATGTTCTAAAAGGACATGGACAGATTACAGAAATTAATGTTGCAGAAACTTTAAAGGAAGTTAGGAGAGCTTTATTAGATGCCGATGTTAACTTTAAAATTGCAAAAGAGTTTACCAACAGAGTAAAAGAAAAAGCACTCGGTCAAGATGTATTGACTTCTCTTCAGCCAGGCCAGTTAATGGTTAAATTGGTTAAAGATGAGTTAACAGAATTAATGGGTGGCGATGCAGAAGGTATCAACTTATCAGGCACACCATCTGTTATTTTAATGTCTGGTTTACAAGGTTCAGGTAAAACTACCTTTTCTGGTAAATTAGCAAATTTTTTAAAAACTAAGAAAGCTAAAAACCCTTTATTGGTTGCCTGTGATGTTTACAGACCAGCAGCTATTGATCAATTACATGTAGTTGGAGATCAAATTGGTGTTGAGGTATATTCAGATAGAGGAAATACAGACCCAGTTGCAATTTCTCAGGCAGGTATAAAATACGCTAAAGAAAATGGATATAATGTTGTAATTATTGATACGGCGGGTCGTTTAGCTGTAGATGAGCAAATGATGAACGAAATTGCAAACGTTCACAAAGCTATCCAGCCACAAGAAACATTGTTTGTTGTTGATGCAATGACAGGGCAAGATGCCGTTAATACAGCGAAGGCCTTTAACGAGATATTGAATTTTGATGGGGTTATCTTAACAAAATTAGATGGAGATACTCGAGGTGGTGCAGCAATTTCTATTAAATCTGTTGTAGATAAGCCTATTAAATTTATTGGTACAGGAGAGAAAATGGAGGCTATTGATGTTTTCTATCCATCTCGTATGGCAGAACGTATCCTTGGAATGGGAGATGTTGTTTCATTAGTTGAAAGAGCTCAAGAGCAATTCGATGAAGAGGAGAGTAGAAAAATTCAAAAGAAGATTGCCAAAAATCAATTTGGTTTTGATGACTTTTTAAGTCAGATTCAACAAATTAAAAAAATGGGTAATATTAAAGACCTTATGGGAATGATTCCAGGTGCTGGTAAAGCATTAAAAGGTTTAGATATTGATGATGATGCTTTTAAACATGTTGAAGCTATTATTCATTCGATGACTCCATTAGAAAGATCTACACCTGCAAAACTAGATTCTAGTAGAAAAAAGAGAATTGCAAAGGGTAGTGGTAGAACAATACAAGAAGTAAACCAGTTACTAAAGCAATTTGATCAAATGAGTAAGATGATGAAAATGATGCAAGGCGGTGGCGGTAAAAAAATGATGCAAATGATGGGAGCTATGAAAGGCATGAAATAAATTTAAGTTTTCAATCATATAGTTTTCACACAATAAACAATTTACCTTAATTTAAACAAGGATATAATACTAGCCACAAAAATGGAATTATTAGACGGTAGAAAAATATCAAATCAGATAAAAGAAGAAATAACTGAACAAGTAACGAAAATGCGCGAGCGAGGAGAAAAAGTTCCTCATTTAGCGGCAGTACTTGTGGGCAACGATGGGGCTAGTTTAACCTATGTTGGTAGTAAAGTTAAATCTTGTGAGAAAATAGGTTTTGAGTCTACTTTAATTCAATTACCAAGTACAACATCAGAATTAGAACTTTTAAGAAAAATAAAAGAACTAAATGAAAATGATGATATAGATGGCTTTATAGTGCAATTACCATTGCCTCCGCAAATTGATACCCAAAAAGTATTATTAGCGGTAGACCCTGATAAAGATGTTGACGGCTTTCATCCGATGAATTTTGGAAAAATGGCTTTAGATATGAGCACATTTATACCAGCAACTCCTTTTGGTATTTTAGAGCTTTTAGAGCGTTATAAAGTTGAAACTAAAGGAAAACATACTGTTGTTATCGGTCGAAGCCATATAGTCGGCAGACCTATGAGTATTTTAATGGGGCGTAAAGGTTGGCCAGGAAATTCTACAGTAACATTGACACATAGTCACACAAAAAATATTACTCAAATAATATCTCAGGCAGATATAGTTATTTCTGCTTTGGGCGTGCCTAAATTTTTAAAAGCTGAAATGGTAAAGGAGGGTGCTGTAATTATTGATGTGGGTATTACTCGTGTTGCTGATGATACTAAAGAAAAAGGATATTATATTACGGGTGATGTTGACTTCGAAAATGTAAGTAAAAAAGCTTCGTTCATAACACCTGTACCTGGTGGTGTAGGGCCAATGACTATTGCAATGTTGCTTAAAAATACTCTATTAGCAAGAGATAGGCATAGAGCTAAAAAGCAGTAGATTAGCATTTTAGTTTGCTAGATTAAATTTTTTCGTTTATTTTAGTGTCGTTAACTACTACATAAATGAACCTTAATTTAGAGTTGAAGCCTTTTTTTGAGACTTCTTTAGATTTTCTTTGTATTGCTGGTTTTGATGGATATTTTAAAAAATTAAATCCTTCTTTTGTAAACTTGCTACAATACTCTGAAGATGTTTTATATGCAACTCAAATTATAGATTTGGTTCATGTTGATGATAAACATCTAATGCTATCATCTTTAAAGAGCTTATCTGAGAATATACCAATTGTTAATCTTGAAAGTCGCTATGTTTCCAAAACAGGCGAGATTATTTGGTTGCACTGGAACGCAATACCTTTAGTAGAAGAAAACCTCATGTATGTTACTGCTAAAGACATATCACATGAGAAAAAAATTGAAGAAGAAAGGCGAAATTATCTTTTAACTCTTGATAAGAAAAATCAAGAATTAAAGACGTTAAACTTTAAAACTTCCCACGATTTAAGATCACCTATTAATAATTTACTTACGTTGTGTAACTTACTTGACGCAACAAAATTAGTTGATCCTCAGATGATACAAATTGTAAATTTGATTAAAAAATCATCTAATAATCTTAAAAAATCATTAGATACATATATAGATGAAATTGAAAAAGATGTTGTGGAAACTCGTTTAGAAAAAGTTGGTTTTGCTTCATCATTAAAAAAAGTTCAAACATCAATATTTGCTTTAATTCAGGACTCTAAAATTGAATTTGAAGTAGATTTTTCTGAATTAAAAAGCATATCTTTTAATAGATCGTATTTAGAAAGTATTTTCTTAAATTTAATAACTAACTCCATTAAATATAGTAAGCCAGGTGTAAATCCTAAGGTTACTATTAAGACTAAAATAGAAGAAAATATTAAAAAACTAATATTTACGGATAATGGTTTAGGCTTTAATATGGATTTAGTAGGCGAGAAAATATTTAATTTACATCAAAAATTCCATAATAATAACGATAGTAAAGGTGTTGGCTTGTATTTAGTTAATAGTCATATTACAAATTTAGGAGGGACTATAACTGTTGATAGTCAAATAAATAAAGGGGCTACGTTTACCATTGCATTTAAATCTTAATTACTTAGCAAACAATTGGTTCATATCTTTAAAAGATTTAAATTCTAAAGCATTGCCTGCAGGGTCTAAGAAAAACATTGTAGCCTGTTCACCAACATCTCCTTTAAATCTAATATAAGGCTCTATAACGAACTTGATTCCCTTCGATGTTAGTTTCTCTGAGAAATCATGAAAAGTCTCCCAAGGTAAAATTACACCATAATGAGGAACAGGAACTGCATGTCCGTCTACAGGGTTATGGTGTAAAGTATCTGTTTCTGCTTTTGGTTTGTAATGAATTACTAGTTGATGGCCGAATAAATTAAAATCAACCCAATAATCGCTACTTCTTCCTTCTTCACAATTTAAAACTTCTCTGTAAAATATTCTACATTCATCAAGATTGTGAACAGGTATTGCTATGTGGAAAGGAGTTACAGTATTCATTTTATTTTTTAAGATTTTAAAAAGGCAATAATTTGGTTGTTTACATCATCTTGATGTAATGAATGTCCTAATCCTTCAGTTGTTATTAAAGTGCTATTGCTCCAATTTTGATGTATTTTTGTAGCAGCACTATAAGGAGCTATTAAATCGAATTTATCATGAACTAAAAGTCCTTTTTTTGTAAATTTCGCAGCATATTTTGATATCGAAAACTCATCAATATTAAAGTTAAATGTTTTTTTAAAATAGCTATCTAAGCTAAGCATAACAGAACTGTTTAATTTTAAAAGACTTTTGTAGTGCCCCATAATTTCAGATAATTCTGAGGGCGAACCTAATGAAATTATTTTTTGAATAGATTCAGAAGGTTTTTTGTATTGGCTATACATTGATGTCATTCCACCAAGTGAATGACCAATAATATATTTCGGATTATAAGTTTCAATAATTTCATTTGCACAAATGGTGTAAAGAGGAACATTTAGTATTTTTCCTTCAGAATATCCATGTCCAGGGGCATCGAAAGCTATTATATTATAATCTTCTTTTACAAGAAAGTTGATTAAATTTCTCCATCTAAATACATTGCTTTCCCAACCATGTATTAGTAATATAGTATCTTTAGTACCTTTCCAATGGTACATTTGAAGCTCTAAATTATTAACTTTTATAGTGTTACTCTTAGCGTTATCTAAAAACTCTTTTTGATGCTCTAAGATTTTTCCTTTTCTAGGAGTGCAAAATAAAGCGAACGCTTTTTTTGCAGCTTTTTCGCTCGAAAAATAGGCTAAGGAGTTAAAATAACTGCCGTAAACAAGAGGAATATATTTGTTAATTATTTTTTTCATGTATAGCAAAAGTAAGGGACTTTTTGAGAACACTATTTTAAAAATAATAAAAATGATAAGTTTAAAAAATAAAAACTATTGTAAATAACAGATACTATTATTTTTGAAGATAATAAGTATACTGGTTCACAATAGTTTTAATAACAAAAATTTGAAATGTAACTAAACTAATTAACTAAGTCCGTTTATTATTTTTATGGGAAAAAGGCTTTTCGTTTGCAATTATCATCAAATATATTTGAATATATTGAAAGGTAACTATATAAAAACCATACAATTTCTATGGTTTTCATATTTATAAGGCGATTTTTTAATTATTATATAAAAAAACCATAGCGGAGCTATGGTTTTCTAGTTTAGACTGGTGTTTGGTATAACCCGATCTGTATAAATTTATTTTTTCAAATTAAAATCACTGAGAATGTTTGAAATACCATCTTGATAACTAGTGACTTTGAAATCAGGAAAACGATTTTTAAACTTTGAAGAATCGAAAATGTTATCAATTTTATATCTAGGAAATAACTCTTGTGTTTCTTTTATAGTTTTGTTGAAAAAACTGGCGATTTTTAGTGAAAAAGAATTTAGGACTTTATATTTTATATCTCGACCTAATTGGTTCGAAATTTCTTTTATAAATTGTTTAGAAGTAAGACGGTTATCATCGCAAGGTAAATGCCATGTTTGTGAATAGGCGTCAGGTGTATTTGCAATTAATGCCATTGCTT
Organism: Cellulophaga sp. HaHaR_3_176; assembly: GCF_019021925.1. Lineage (NCBI taxonomy): Bacteria > Pseudomonadati > Bacteroidota > Flavobacteriia > Flavobacteriales > Flavobacteriaceae > Cellulophaga > Cellulophaga sp. HaHaR_3_176. Next base: position 2,401,722 of record NZ_CP058990.1, on the reverse strand, counting down.
TGCTTGCGTCTGGTGTGTATATTAGAGTTCTTAAAACATCATCTCGTAAAAAAACTTTAGCTGTTTTGTTTTCTTTTAAAGCATCAAAAATCATGTTGTTTGTAAACCCTTTAGTTTTTCCTGGTCCATAAAATTCAGGAGCCCTGCATATTACAGCATTAATTTCATTGTTTTCAATAGCTTCTAAAAGTCTTTCTGCAGCTAGTTTTTTTCCAATTCCTTTTTTTCCATCAGAAGAAAGTGGTGAAGTTTCTTTTTGAACTTTTATATTTTGTGGGTAAGCATAGGTGTTGTCAAAGTAAACTAGTTTGCATTTATGATGATTACATGCTCTAATTACGTTATCTATAACAAGCACCCAGTCTCGGAGCCACACTTCTGAGTTATACGGTAAACCTACAGTTAAATATGCAATTTCAGTATTTTGTAGTGCTTCGATAGTATTTTCTAAGCTTAGTAAGTCTGCTCTAAAAAGTAAATCTTCTTGATGTGATTTTTTAGGGTTTCTGCCAACTAGTTTAATGTTTTGAGAATAGTTTTTTCTAATTTCTTTAGCTAGTTCTTCCCCTATAATACCATTCGCGCCTAGTATCGTATGCATATTTTTCATCTTCATTTATTCTTCTAGTAATAAGTAGGTATTATCATTTTTTACTTACAAAGTAAAAATCAATTGTTTATTATTTTAAGATTTATTTCTCTATAGAAAACTTTTTTAAAGCAGCTATAGCTTTCTTGGCATCTTTCTTTTCAACAAAAATATGATCATGATAATAGCCAGCAACAACATTACAACTGATATTGCTTTCAGCTAATTTATTAGAAAATGCTGCGGTTAAGCCAACAGCGTCTAATGATGAATGAATTTTTAAGGTAATCCATGCTGCAGTGTAATTATAGGCTAGGCCTAATTTATCAGCGTATTCTTGATCAACTATAACTGTTGTGCCTTCTTTTTCTTTGAACTCACAAATAGCTTTAGAACGTTCAATAGTATTAATATTTTTTACAGTTGCAAAAACATAAATACCATCATTCAGTTCTGGAGTCATGTTTTTAATTAACTCTGATAAGTTTTTAACTCCTGTCATTTTTTGTTTCTTACTTTTTTATTAAAATTACTATTATTTACGATTTTGTAAAAAGTAATTTTATGTTATATTTTGTAATATGAAAAAGAAGATATAAAAATTCAATTATCTATTTAAAGAATAATCAGTTATTCCCAAGCAAGCATCATGTATTTTATTTTGGCAGCATCTGGTATTTGAACAGCTTCAATATTTACACTAGAATTATAACGAAGACTTGAAGGAAGTTCTTTTTTATCAATCGTAAAATAAAGTCCATTTTCTTTTAAAATAATGACTACGTTATTCATTGAAGTAATTATTTTTTTAATCGTATACTTGTCTTTAAGATCTTTAAAAGTGCTGTTTATCGTCATCCCTTTTTCAGTCGTAAAACGAGCATCGTAAATACGTATGTTTTCGATTGTAGGTACGGTATCTTTTGAAGGTGTTAAACTTAATAAATGAGTTCCACCTTTCTCAAATATTTCAATTTTTTGATAAACGAAATCATCTTTAATAACACTTGTGTCAGCGTTTAAAGTATCATTTAAATTAGAATTAAGATTGTAATTCATTCTGTTTTTAGGATAGCCATTAGTTGCAACAATAGAGTCGTTTGCGTAAATAGTTTCCAATTCAGAAATTTTCGAATCTTTTGTCAAATTACCAATAGCGTCTTTTGTAATTTTAAATTTAGTGTTCTCTTTTTCGCAATTAATAAATAGTAAAGACGTTGCGATACAGACAACAAAGAGTATTTTTTTCATTTTTAGAATTTCAATTTTTAATATTTTGGTTTTTAACGCATTACTTTTTTAAGTACACCTAGTACACCTCTAATAAAAGTAGCACTTGTAAGTACTTTTATAATTGGGTTTTGAGCAGTACTTTTTCGAGTGGATTTTGCTCTAGAAGTTTTTGATTTGTTACTTTCTTCTTCAGCAATTTCTTCAGCCTTTTCTATTTTTTTAGTTAAAATTTCATAGGCGCTTTCACGATCTATTACTTCACCATATTTTTTCACCAATTTAGAAGAGTCTATAAGATTATTTAGTTCATTGTCTGATAAAACATCCATACGGCTCATAGGTGCGCGAAGCATAGTAGCAGCTAATGGGGTAGGTCTTCCTTTTTCATCTAAAGCAGAAATTAAAGCTTCTCCAATACCTAATGATGTTAATACTTCTTTGGTGTCATAAAACTCAGATTCTGGATAATTTTCAGCTGTTAATTTTATAGCTTTTCTATCTCTAGCAGTAAAAGCTCGTAAGGCATGTTGTACTTTTAACCCCAATTGAGAAAGCACATCATTAGGAACATCTGTTGGGTTTTGAGTAACAAAGTATAGCCCGATACCTTTAGAACGTATTAGTTTTACGATACTTTCAATTTGATTTAATAATGCTTTTGATGCTTCTTTGAATATTAAATGTGCTTCATCAATAAATAAAATCAGTTCAGGTCTATCGCTATCACCTTGTTCAGGGAATGTATCATATATTTCAGCAAGTAAACTTAACATAAAAGTGGAAAACAATTTAGGTCTATCTTGTATGTCTGTTAATCTTAAAATATTAATATAGCCTCTTCCTTTATCATCAATTCGTGTAAGATCGTTTACATCAAAAGATTTTTCTCCAAAAAATAAGTCAGCCCCTTGTTGTTCCAGTTCAATTACCTTTCTAAGTATTGTGCCTGTTGAGCTTGTGCTAATTCTACCATAGTTTTTTGTGAATTCTTCTTTACCGCCTTCAGTAGCATATTGCAATACTTTTTTAAAATCTTTTAAGTCTAAAAGTGGCATTTTATTATCATCACAATATTTAAAAATTACAGCAACAATACCTTCTTGTGTTTCAGATAAATCTAATATTCTTGATAATAAAATAGGGCCGAATTCAGAAATTGTAGCTCTTAATTTAACACCCTTTTGTTCTGATAGAGACAGAATTTCAACAGGAAAGCTACTGGCTTCAAAAGGTAAGCCTATTTTTGTGTGTCTTTCATCAATTTTAGCATGTCCAGGGCTAGGTTGTGCCAATCCACTTAAATCCCCTTTCAAATCCATTAGTAAAACAGGAATGCCTTTATTCGATAAGTTTTCGGCAAGTACTTGTAGTGTTTTTGTTTTACCTGTACCTGTTGCACCAGCTATTAAACCATGCCTGTTTAAGGTTTTTAAAGGAATTTTTACAAAAGAATTGGTCATGGTTTCGCCATCTAAAATAGCAGAACCCATAGTGATAAAATCACCTTTGGTAGTGTAACCTTCTTCTATATGTTTTATGAATTGATCTTTGGGATTCATGGAAGTTTATTTTGTATAAAAATAAGGGTTTTTTTAATCAAATTAGAAAATGAAAATAGCTTGTAGATAGTATTTGTACATTTTTGTATAGTGTAAGGTAGACTCGCAACTATAATGTATCTTTGCGGAATGGTAGAAAATGAAGTTTTGACATTGGTCAACAAAGGGGAAATGTTACCCTTGATGGAAGAATTTTATACAATTCAAGGAGAAGGTTTTCATAAAGGAACTGCTGCTTATTTTATTAGAGTAGGTGGTTGTGATGTGGGTTGCCATTGGTGTGATGTGAAAGAAAGTTGGAATGCGGAAACGCATCCACCAACAAGCACTAACACTATCATTGATAATGCTGCAAAATATTCAGATACAATTGTTATTACAGGAGGAGAACCACTTACGTGGGATATGGGGCCATTAACAAAAGGTTTGAAAGCTAAAGGCTTACAAACACATATTGAAACATCAGGTGCTTATAAGCTTTCAGGTGTTTGGGATTGGATTTGTTTGTCTCCAAAGAAAAATAAATTGCCAGAAGGTAGAATATACGACGAAGCTCATGAGTTAAAAATAATCATTTTTAATAAACACGATTTTATTTTTGCTGAAGAACAAGCTGCTAAGACTAATAAAGATTGTATTCTGTATTTACAACCAGAATGGAGTGTACGTGATAAAATGGTACCACTAATTGTTGATTATGTGATGAAAAATCCGAAATGGAAAGTATCATTGCAAACACATAAATATTTAAATATTCCATAAAATTAAAAAGCCTTAAATCCATATAGATTTAAGGCTTTTTAATTAATGATACGTTTTTATTTTCTAGGCTTTTTAACTAGAGCAGCAGTTGCAGCACCAATTATACCAGCGCTATTCTTTAATTCTGCAGGAACCACAGGGGTGTCAATTTTGATATAATCTTTAAATTCATCAAAATCTTTAGATGTTCCTCCTCCAAGTATAATTAAATCAGGAGAAGTAATTAAATCAACATGCTGTAAAAATTTATTGAACCTTTTACCCCATTTTTTATAACTAAGTTTTTCTTTTTCTTTTATAGAGGCGGCAGCATATAATTCAAATTTCTCATAATTTTTAAATGGAATTTGACCTAATTCAAAATTTGGAATTAATTCACCATTGAAAAAAGCACCACTGCCCAAGCCAGTTCCAATAGTAATCATTAAAACTAGCCCCATTTTATCTTTTCCAGTACCGTACTTCATGGTTGCGTAACCTGCAGCATCAGCATCGTTTATAACTGTAAAAGGTAAGCCTGTAAAGTCGCTAAAAAGATCTTCAACATTAACTCCAACCCATTTTTTACTTAGGTTTCCATGAGCTCTGGCTACTCCGTTTTTTATAATTGTAGGAAAACCACAGCCAACAGGTCCTTTATAGTCAAAATGTTTTACTATTTCGGCTACTACTTTAGCCATATGTTCAGGTTTTCTAGATTTAGGAGTTTCGATTCGGTGACGCTCAGTTAATAACTCTCCAGTAATGGTATCTACTAATGCTCCTTTTATTCCAGATCCTCCAATGTCAATTCCTAATAATGTCATTAATTATAGTCTTGTGTTTAAGCAAAAGTAACGAAAAATATATATGGACCGCTTTTGCGGTTATTAGTCAAGTAGATGTTTATGGTGTAAGTAATCAAAAATTAGTTGATCTACTTCTGAAACCATGTTTTTATCGTTATAAGTTAGCCAAACCATTTCTTCAATTTCAGAATCAGGAGCTAATTCACCTGTATATAATCCAGAAAAGCATGTCATTCTAACTAAAACACCAGGTTTTTGTCCATCTGCTTGCGCTTCAAAAATACCAACAAAATCTAAATTCTTAATTTCAAGTTCAACTTGTAGCTCTTCTTTAATTTCTCTAAAAAGTGCAGCATAGTCAGATTCGCCTTCTTCTCTTTTACCTCCAGGAATATAATATTTTGTTTTTCCTTTACTTTTTGTGCTTAAAATTTTTTTATCAATAATATGAATCCAAGCTAGTTTATCAATAATTTGATCAGAAGGTTCTATGTAGTAATCTATAGAGTTTAGAGAGTGGTTAGGGTCTATTTTATCTAAAATATAGTCTATTAATTTTCCAGACTTAGTTAATGTTTTTAGTTTTTTATTTCGTCCGATAGCGCTAGATATTGTCTCATCTCTATTTCCGAAATTATAACCGTTTGTTTTTGTCCAAAGAGAGTTTAATAAGTGTTGCATTATCACATTACCTAGTTGGTCTACTGAAATTGCAATTTTTAGACAATATTCGCCTAAACCCCTTAGTCTTTTAGTAAATAAGTTGTAAAAAACACCATATATGAAACCAAGAGGAGCAGTAATTGCTAATAGAATAATAGACAAGAAGAATAACAAAATACCAATAAAAGGATTCGCTTTTTTATCAGGTTGGTATGTTTGTTTTTTTAAGATCATACTGCTTACATTGCTTTTTGTACTACTTCAAAAACCTTATTGCCATCGCATTTTAAAGTTTTAGAAGGGTATTTTAAAATTAAAGCATAATCATGTGTTGCCATTAAAATAGTACGCCCTGTTTTATTTATGTCTTGTAATACTTTCATTACTTCAACACTAGTTTGAGGATCTAGATTGCCAGTAGGCTCATCTGCTAAGATAAGTTCGGGATCGTTCAATAAAGCTCTTGCAATTGCTATACGTTGTTGTTCTCCACCAGATAGTTCATGAGGAAATTTGAATCCCTTTGTTTTCATACCTACTTTATCTAAAACAGCATCTATTTGTGTTTCCATTTTAGATTTATCTTTCCAGCCAGTAGCTTTTAAAACAAATAATAAGTTGTTGTTAATTGTGCGATCAGGTAAAAGTTTAAAATCTTGAAAAACAATACCTAATTTTCTTCTCAAAAAAGGAATATCTTTTTCTTTTAAAGTTTTTAAATCAAAATCAACAATACTGCCAGATCCTTGATTTAAAGGTAGGTCTCCATAAAGCGTTTTCATAAAACTACTTTTTCCGCTACCTGTTTTGCCAATCAAATAAATAAATTCACCTTTCTTAATTTCTAAATTAATATCATTTAAGACTAAGTTTTCTTTTTGAAAAACAGCTACATCTTTTAATTTTAATACGCTTTCTACCATGGTGTTTTATTGTCGTTATAAAAGTAGTAAGTTAATATCGAAACTAAATAAAACTTTCTAGTTAAATTCTTATTTTGAAAATATTGATGATGTTACAGGTTGTGTTTAGATACTATTAATTGTAAAAATCTAATGACAATAAAACTTTTGTCTCTTTATTTAAGTATATTAGTGTCAGTATTTTATATGATGTTATTTTTTAAATTAAAACTTAAAAAATGTATTTCATATTATTTAATTTATGAATCAATGGGGGATGAATTATAAGTTGACACGTCAAGAATTAGAGACTGAAATTACTCAGTTAAAAAAAATAAATGAGTTATTATTAAAATCGTTACAACAAGAGGAAATTAGATCAAAAGAAAATAATAAATATTTTCATTCGATATTAAACTGCATGGGTGACCCTGTTTTTGTGAAAGATGATCAAAGCCGACTAGTCTTTATTAGTGACTCATTTTGTGATGTTTTCGGAATTTCAAGGGAAAACATACTAGGAAGAACTTTAGCAGAACATGTTTCAGAAAAAGAAAGAGAAGATTTTTTAAAAATCGATAAACAAGTTTTGTCAGATGGTATTGAAAATATAAGCGAAGAGTCGCTTACTATACGAGGAGCCAAGCAATTAGTTATATCAACTCGTAAGATGAGATTGATAGATAGTGATGGTAATAAATTTGTAATTGGTGTAATAAATGATGTTACTAAGCGAAAAAAAGCAGAAGATGCTTTTAAGCAAGGTGAAAATAAATTTAGAGAACTTAATTTAACAAAGGATAAATTACTTTCAATAATTGGTCATGATTTAAGAACTCCTTTTTCTAATATTCTAGTTTTATCTGAAATTATATCTAGTGATTTAAAAGATGGAGATGATGCTAAGGTAAATGAGTGTTTAAATATGATGAGCATGAGTGCTAAAGATGGTTTAACAATGTTAGAAAATTTATTGAATTGGGCACAATCGCAAACTGGGCAGCTTAATCATAAAATAGAAAAAGTAAGCTTATCGGGTATCGTACATGAAGTTATAAAACAATCTAGTTTAATAGCGAAAACTAAAAGTATTTCTCTAAAAATAGGTAATTGCGAAGATGTTAATTTTCATACAGATGTAAGAATGTTAAAAACAGTTTTGCGCAATCTTATTTCTAATGCAATAAAATTCACGAATTTGGGTGGTGAAGTCTCTATTTTGACAAAACCAAAAGATAATTATATAGAAATTTCAGTGTCAGATAATGGCGTAGGAATACCAGATAGGATTAGGGAAAAGTTATTTGATGCTTCATCAGATTTTTGCCATTCTTCATTTGGGACTGCAAATGAAAGCGGTACTGGTTTTGGATTGGTTTTGTGTAAAGAATTTACAGAGAAATTAGGAGGTAAAATTTGGGTAGAAAGTGAAGAAGGGAAAGGCAGTGATTTTAAAATTTTACTGCCATTTATACAATAGTTTTAGAGCTAATTATATTTTGGGTTTAGAATAATAATTAAATATTCTAAACCTTTTTTTATGTTTAAAATTAAAGTGATTTTGATAGTCAGATAGTTATAGAATTACAGGTGATTATCATTCTTGAAATACAGGAAATAAATAAATTTTAATATACTTAGGTACAATATTTGCCGTTATAATTAATAATAAAAAGGTACTTTTTAATTGTTGGAGAACATTATGCTAAATAAAAAAACTACACTATTGCTTAGTTTTATAGGAACTTTGCACTTTATAGCCGCACAAGAATCAAAAATATATACACATGATCAAAAGGAGTATCAGCAAGCGCTGACTCTTTACAACAATGAACAATTTCAAGCAGCACAATCTGTATTTGAAAAAGTAAAACATAGTACTAGTGATCCTGAAACAGAAGCAAATAGTACTTATTATGCTGCTAATGCTGCAGTTAGGTTAAACCAATTGGGAGCAGATAAGCTAATGGAAGATTTTGTTGAAAAATATCCAACTTCTACAAAAAGAAACTCTGCTTATTCTGATGTTGCTGAATATTATTTTGAAACTGGCAAATATCCTTATGCTTTAAAATGGTATAAAAAAGTAGATCAATCTTCACTATCTCGTAATGAATTAGATAAGTATAATTTTAACTATGGTTACGCTTTATTTACCTCTAAAAATAGCAAAGAAGCTGAAAAATATTTAACAAAAGTAGCAACTTCTAAAACTTATGGTTCTCAAGCAAAATATTATTTAGGCTACATAGCTTACCAACAAGATGATTACGATGGGGCAAACCAAAGATTTGATCAAATTACAGATCAGAAAATTTTAGACGAAAAGTTATCTTACTACCAGGCCGATTTAAATTTTAAATTAGGGAAATTTGAAGAAGCTATTGGTTTAGCAAAAAAACAATTGCCAAAATCAGTACGACAAGAAAAATCTGAGTTGAACAAAATTATTGGTGAAAGTTATTTCAACTTAAAGCAATACGATAATGCAACACCTTACCTGTTAGATTATAACGGTAAAAATGGTAAGTGGAGTAATACAGATTATTATTTACTAGGGTATAGTTACTATAAGCAAGGAGATTTTGCTAATGCAATTCAGCAGTTTAATAAAATTATAGGTGGTGCAAATAGCGTTTCACAGAATGCATACTACCATCTAGCAGAGTGCTATTTAAAACTAGATAAAAAATCAGAAGCATTAAATGCTTTTAGGAATGCTTCACAAATGGAGTTTTCTAAAGATATTCAAAAAGATGCTTTTTTAAATTATGCTAGATTAAGTTACGAAATTGGTAATGCATATGAAAGTGTGCCAAATGTACTTACTCAATATTTAGAAAAATACCCTAAAGACGACAGAGCAAATGAGATTCAAGAGTTATTAGTCGATTCTTATATTACGTCTAAGAATTTTGCAGGAGCAATGGAGCTTTTAGAAAAAAATAGGTCTTATGCTAGTGATGCCACATATCAAAAAGTTGCTTTTTATCGTGGTGTAGAGTTGTTTTTAAATGCAGATTATGAAGGAGCAATAATTGCATTTAAAAAATCTTTAAATAAGCCAGAAGATCTTAATTTTAAAGCAAGAGCAAGTTTTTGGAAAGCTGAAGCAGAATATAATAGCAATAACTTTACTGATGCTTTAATTAGTTTTGTTGAGTTTCAACAAAATACTCAGGCGGCATCAACACCAGAGTATAGTAATTTAGATTATAATTTAGCGTATACTTATTTTAAATTAAAAGATTATAATAGTGCATCATCATCTTTTACACGTTTTGCGAGTACAACAAGTGAGTCAGATAAAAAACATGATGCATATTTAAGATTAGGAGATAGTTATTTTGCTTCTAGTAAATATTGGCCAGCTATTGAGGCTTATAATAGTGCACTAGAAGGTACTGGTAGCGAAAAAGATTATGCTGCTTTTCAAAAAGCACTTTGTTATGGATTTACAGATAGAGTAGCAACTAAAATAGAAGAGTTAAATTCATTTTTAACAAAATATCCTTCTTCTAAATTAAAAGATGATGTCTTATTTGAATTAGGTAACTCGTATGTGAGAGCGAATAGTCAAGACCAAGGGCTTCGTATTTATGAAAAATTAATAAATGAATATAAAGGAAGTTCTTTAGTACCAGAAACTATTGTTAGGCAAGGGTTAGTATATTATAACTCTAATAGAAATGAACAAGCTTTAACTAAATTTAAAACAGTTGTTCGTGATTATCCAAATACACAAGAAGCAATACAGGCAGTAACTACAGCAAAACTTATTTATGTAGATTTAGGTAAGGTTAATGAGTATGCCGAGTGGGTTAAAGATTTAGATTTTGTTGAGGTTACTGATGCTGATTTAGATAATGCAACTTATGAATCTGCAGATCAAAAAAATCTAGAAGGAAAAAAAGATCAAGCGATAAAAGGATATCAGAATTATTTAAAAGAGTTTCCTAAAGGAATACATGCTTTAAAAGCAAATTTCAACTTAGCGCAATTATACTATTTTCAAGGCGAAAAAAATAAAGCTTTAGAAAATTATAAAAATGTTGCTGAAAGTGGCGCAAATGAGTATTCAGAGCAAGCGCTTGCAAGAGTGTGCGAAATATATGTGGGTAACTCAAACTACACAACTGCGATTCCCTTTTTAGAAAAATTAGAAAGAACAGCAAATATTCAACAGAATGTAACCTTTGCACAATCTAACTTAATGAAAGGTTATTTTGAGCAAAGAGATTATAATAATACAATTATGTATGCCGAAAAAGTGTTGAATACAGCTAAAATAGATAATAGAATTAAGAGTGATGCACAAATTATGATAGCTCGTTCTGCTATTAAAACAAACAATGAAGAAAAAGCTAAAGAAGCTTACGAAAAAGTTTTACCAATTGCTACGGGGGGTATAGCAGCTGAAGCCTTGTACTATGATGCATATTTTAAAAATAAGGCACAAGATTATGAAGCTTCAAATATTTCTGTTCAAAAATTAGCTAAAGATTATTCAGCTTATAAAGAGTGGGGAGGAAAAGGACTTATAATTATGGCAAAAAACTTTGATGCATTAGGCGATGCTTATCAAGCTACATACATTTTAGATAGTGTAATTGTCAATTTTGCACAATATCCTGAAATGGTAAAAGAAGCTAAAGAAGAAGCTTTTAGAATTAAATCGAAAGAAGCGAAGAGTAATTCGTCTGTAAATCCACAAAACTAATATCAAGTTGCAAAAGAGACACTATATGCATAAGTACATAAAATTAATCGCAATTTTATTTTTTGGATATTTCCAAACTGCGGTTTCACAAGAAAAAAATAAAGATAGTATTGGCACAGAAACGGTAACAGTTGTTAAGGCATATAAGCCAACTATTTCAGATGCTTTTAAAATAAAGTCTAGTCCTGTAATTAATGATTCTATAGTTTTAAAGAAAAAAAATATTAGCTATAATATATTTTCTGTTCCTGTAGCATCAACATTTACACCTGAAAAAGGGCAAGCTTCTAAAGTTGAAAAAACACCACCGCCTGTATTGTTTAATTCATATGCATCATTAGGTTTTGGAACATATGATAATGCCTTAGCAGAGTTTTATACAAGTAGGTCTATTAATAGAGATGAGCGTTTAGATATAGGTTTAATGCATCATTCAGCTAGAGGAGATGTAGATCGTGTTGCTTTAAATAATGCTTTTTACGATACAAAATTGACAGGGGCATACTCTAAAAGAGATCGAGATATGGATTGGGGAGCCAATGTTGAGTTGCAACATCAGCTTTATAATTGGTACGGATTGCCTATAGGCATCTATACTGATGAACAAATAGCCGATATTGATGCTAAACAAAATTACTTTAATGCAGAGGTTTCTGGTCACTTGAGTATAGATGATGGCTATTTTGAAAGAGGAGAAGTACTGATTCGTCGTTTTTGGGATGCTACAAATTCTGCCGAAAATAGAGCAATGCTTAAAGGTGCTGCAGAAATACCTATTGGAGACGAAAACATAGCTATTAAAACAAAACTAGATTATTTAGGGGGAGATTTTAAAAATGCAGATGTAAAAAATATTGATAATTCTCCAGCTATAAATTATGGCTTTTTTCAAATAGGTATAGGGCCAAGTATAGAAATACTTAGAGACGATTTAACATTGAATTTGGGTGTTAATCTAGTTTACGGCATGGATATAGAAAACAGTGATAGCAATTTCTATATATACCCAGATATTACTGCAAGTTATAGGTTGGTAGATGATACAGTTATTGCTTACGGAGGTATTCAAGGTGAGTTGATACAAAACTCGTTTCATGATTTTGTTGAAGAGAACTCTTTTGTTTCGCCAACATTAACAATACAGCCAACAGATCAAAAGTATAATGCATATGCAGGTATAAAAGGTCAGTTGTTACCGAATTTAAGTTATAATGTAAAAGCATCATATAAAACAGAAAATAGAAAACCTCTTTTTAAGTGGAACCCTTTAAATGAATTTAGGGATGATGAAAAAGGGTATTATTATCGAAATTCTTTCGAGGTTTTTTATGATGACTTAAAGACGATTGGAATTTTTGGAGAATTAAACTTTAATATTAAAAAAGAGTTTACTTTAGGAGTAAATGGAGAAGCTTTTTCATACACAACAGAAACAGATGATCCTGCTTGGAATTTACCTAAGCTAAAAGGGTCTTTATTTGCAGATTATCACTTTTTAGATAATTGGTTTCTAGGTGCAACATTATTTTATGTAGGGGAGCGTACTGACTTAGCTACTGATGCAGTACAGAATGTGCAACCTTCTGAATTTCCTTCGGAAATTATTACTTTAAATAGCTATTTTGATGCAAATGCACAGCTAGGTTATAAATTTAATACGCAACTTTCTGCTTTTGTAAAAGCAAACAATATAGTTGGTAACTCTTACCAAAGGTGGGCAAACTATCCAGTACAAGGGTTCCAAGTATTGTTAGGAGCTACCTATAAATTTGATTTTTAAAAAGCTATAAATTAGCATTATTCTTACTTAAATAATGCTAATTTTAACATTTCAACTGGTTTTTATTTCATTTCATCAGGTTTTTTGGGTAAATCGATTTATTATGTAGTATTTTACCTACATAATAAAATTAAAATAATGAAGAATCTCCCCCGAATCTTGTTTTTAATTACAAATTTATTTTGTTTTTTTTTACAAAGTCAAAACCTAGTTAAAAACCCAAGTTTTGAAATTAGTAATAGGTGTCCTAAAGAATTAGGAACATTAAGTGAAGATGCTGTAAGCTGGAGAAAACCAACTTCAGGTACAACAGATTATTTCACAACATGTAGTGAAGAACTTTCTCCTGAAAACAATTTTATAGGTTCTCAAAAACCTTATGATGGCGAGTCGTTCGCTGGGTTCTATTTATATGCGCCAAATGATTATAGAGAATATATAACTGCAGAGTTGACTACTCCTTTAGAGAGAGGGATGTCATATGAAATTTCTTTTATGGTAAACTTAGCAGAAAATGTAGAGTTTGCAATTAATGAGTTTGATGTTTTATTAACCAAAAAACTCTTTACAATGGATACTTCCAAAAATTTAGACTTATACTATGTTAGATCAGGTATGTCTACTAATTACAAAAGAATTATAGAATCTAAATTTATATCAGATTCTGATACTTGGACCAAGATTTCAGCAACTATAAAAGCAAAAGGAGGAGAACGTTTTTTAACCTTAGGTAATTTCAGAACAAATAGCGGAACAAAAAAAGAAGTTGTTCGTAAGGCAACACGTAAGTCTGCTTATTACTTTATAGATATGGTTTCTGTTAAAGCTGTAGATTCTTATAAACTGGAAGAGTTATATGTTATTGATAATTTAAACTTTGATTTTAATGAAACAGTTGTAGAGATTAATTATAATGAGCAATTGAAAAAGTTAGTTTCTCATTTAAAATCAAACCCTAAATTAAAAGTTTATTTATACGGTCATACTGATGCTAAGGGTTCTTTAAAATATAATGAAGATTTATCGCAAAAGAGGGCGGAAACTGTAGCCAAATTTTTAATCAAATCTGGTTTAAGTGAAAATAGAATTTCATGGAAAGGTTTTGGATTTAGAAAACCAATAGTGACAGACGAGAAAGAAGATTTACAGTTTAAAAACAGAAGAGTTGAGTTTTTGCTTACAGAGCAAAATAGTAGCTATGCTAAAACTGTTTTTGAAAAATTATAAGTTGTAAAGTAGCTGTATCTTATTTTGTTACAATAAGCTGTAGGGTATTCAGATTTATCTTTTTAATTGTTTTTAAATGTAATAGTTGATAGTTAATGTAACTATCAGTAAATTAATTATTTATGTTCTGTAAATTCTTATTTTTAATATTATAGTTAAATGTTTAACGGATTAGTTTTTAGCGTACATTCGCGCCGAATTACTTCCCTTAAATGTCTATAGAAAAGAAAGTTAAAGCAGTAGATTTATTATACGCTGATTTAGATAAAGAGATTGCAATATTTCAATCAAAAACCAATTTACATTGTAAAGCAGGCTGCGGTAGATGTTGTACATATGCTGAGGTGGATGCATCCCCTTTAGAGTTTCTTCCATGGGCATTTCACTTATTTTTAAATGGAACTGCATATACAACTTTAGAAGAGTTAAAGTTAAAAACAAGCGCTACTTGTCATATATATCAACCACTATCTATTGTTGATGTTGCTAGTGGAAAATGTAGTGATTATCAATATCGAGGTTTAATTTGTAGGCTATTTGGTTATGGTGCAAGTAGAGATAAGCTAGGCGAATTACGTTTAGCAACTTGTAAGATTATTAAAGAAGGGCAAGCAGAAAATTACGAGAATGCTAAAACAGCGATGAAAAATGGCTTATACGTGCCAATTTTTACCGATTATTATATGAATCTTTCTCAGATAGATTTTAAACTAGGAAATGTAATTGTGCCAGTAAACAAAGCATTACAGCTAGCAATAGAAGAGGTGTTGCAGTATTATGCATACCGACCTTTTCCGAGTGGCTTTGAGAACTGTGCCTAGTTTGCTAAGATTTTAAATCAATCTCTTTTAAATTTTCTATTCTGTTTCGTATAAGAAAAGCATCAATAGTTTCAAAATGTTCTATTACACGTTTTTCTTTAAATTCAAATACCTTTTCAGATAAGCCTTGTAAAAAGTCTCGATCATGAGAAACTAGAATAAGTGTACCATCAAAATCTAATAAAGCCTCCTTTAATACATCTTTAGATTTTAAATCTAAGTGATTTGTAGGCTCATCTAATATTAGTAAATTAACAGGGTCTAATAAAAGTTTAACCATTGCTAAACGTGTTTTTTCTCCACCAGAAAGAACACTTACCTTTTTTTCAATATCCTCACCACTAAACATAAAGCGACCTAGAATATTTTTTATTTGAGTTCTGATATCTCCTTTTGCAACTTCATCAACAGTTTGAAAAATTGTTAAATTAGGATCTAAAAGAGATGCTTGGTTTTGAGCAAAATAGCCAACTTTTACATTGTGGCCTAATTCACATTTCCCTTCAAAATCTATTTCACCCATGATTGCTTTTATCATTGTCGATTTTCCTTCTCCGTTTCGGCCAACAAAAGATACTTTTTCACCACGAGAAATACTCATGTTTGCATCTTTAAATACAACATGGTCTCCATATGTTTTCGTAAGCTCGTTTACGGTTATCGGGTAATCGCCAGAACGCTGCGCAGGTGGAAATTTTAACCTTAATGATGCATTGTCAATTTCATCAATTTCTATAATTTGTAACTTTTCAAGCATACGCTCTCTAGAGGTAACTTGGTTAGTTTTAGAATAAGTACCTTTAAAACGGTCTATAAAAGTTTGGTTGTCTGCAATAAATTTTTGCTGCTCTTGATATGCCTTTATTTGATGACTTCTGCGTTCTTCACGTAATTGTAGATAATGAGAGTAGTTTGCTTTGTAGTCATATATACGGCCCATTGTTACTTCAATGGTACGGTTGGTAATATTATCAATAAATGTTTTATCATGCGATATAACAACTACTGCCTTTGCTTTGTTTAATAAAAAATCTTCTAACCAAATTACAGATTCAATATCTACGTGGTTTGTAGGTTCATCTAAAAGAATTAAATCTGGTTTCTGTAACAAAATCTTAGTAAGCTCAATACGCATACGCCATCCACCACTAAATTCACTTGTTTGACGATGAAAATCTTCACGTTTAAAACCTAAACCAGCTAATGCTTTTTCAACTTCTGCTTCGTAGTTTATTTCTTCAAGAGCATAATACTTTTCGCCTAAGTCAGATACTCTCTGGATAAGCTTCATGTAGCTGTCAGATTCGTAGTCTGTTCTTGTTTCTAGCTCTTTATTAACGCGATCCATTTCGTTTCGCATGTCAAAAATTTGAGCAAAAGCCTTAGAAGCTTCTTCAAATACAGTACAATCGTCTTCTGTTAGTAGGTGTTGAGGTAAATAAGCTATGACAGCATCTTTAGGGAAACGAATATTACCACGTGTCGCATTTTGTACGCCAGCAATAATTTTCATCATGGTCGATTTTCCAGCACCATTTTTACCCATAAGGGCAATTTTGTCAGTCTCATTTATTACAAACGAAACATCACTAAAAAGGGTTTCTCCACTAAACTCAACGGCAATATTATCAACAGAAATCATAACAGAAAATTTGAAGTTGTAAAACTAATTAAAAGCAATGTATTTATTCTTCTAATTTTAATATGGATGTGGTATAATTTCTGATTTTAGCGCAAAGTGCACCGTCATTTATTAATGAATGGGCATAGCTAGGGAAAATTTCATTTAATTTGATAACCCAGTCTTTGCTTTTTATTTGTTCAGGAAAACACTCATTTAGTACATTTAATATTATAGAAACTGATGTTGAAGCACCAGGAGAGGCTCCAAGTAAGGCCGCCAATGTTTTATTTTTGTTAGTGACTATTTCAGTACCGAATTTTAAAACACCACCTTCTTTTTTATCTTTTTTTATAATTTGTACTCTTTGGCCTGCAGTAATTAGTTCCCAATCATCAAAATTTGCTTCAGGGTAATATTTTAATAAAGCATTAAAGCGTTCTTTGGGCGATTGTATTACTTGCTCGATAAGGTATTTGGTGAGCGATACATTGTGTAAGCCAGCGGATAGCATAGGGAATATGTTATGTGCATCAATAGATAAAGGCAAATCAAAATAAGATCCATTCTTTAAAAATTTTGTTGAAAACCCTGCATACGGACCAAAGAGTAAAGAGCGCTCACCATTCAACATGCGGGTATCTAAATGTGGAACAGACATTGGTGGTGAGCCTTCTTCTGCCTTACCGTATACTTTTGCTTCATGTTGTTTAATAACCTCGTGATTATTGCATTTTAAAAATTGCCCACTCACAGGAAATCCGCCATAGCCTTCTCCTTCAGGGATATCAGATTTTTCTAATAATTTTAATGCGCCACCACCTGCGCCAATAAATACAAAATTGGTTGTAATTGTTTTTTCTTTATCCGTATGTAAATCAGTAACTTCTATTTCCCATGTACCGTCTTTTTTGTCGTCAATATCTTCTACTTGATGCCCTAAATTAATGTTAACTCCATTACATTTTTCTAAATAAGCTATCATTCCTCTTGTTAGTGCACCAAAATTTACATCAGTACCAATTGGCATTCTTGTAGCAGAAATATTTTCATTAGGGTTTCGTCCATTCATCATCAATGGAACCCAATTTGCTATTTCATCAAAATCGGATGAGTGCTTCATATCTGAAAAAATCGGGAATTTGGTAAGCGCTTTATATCTTTTTTTTAGAAAAGCATTATTACCATCACCCCAAACAAAACTCATGTGGTCAATATCGTTTATAAAAGGAGAGTTTGTTTCTATTAAATTATTTTTTATTAGATAAGCCCAAAGTTGTTTTGAAATTTCGAACTGCTCGCTAATTTTTAAAGCTTTTGTTATGTCAATTTCACCAGTATCTGTTTCTGGTGTGTAATTAAGTTCGCAAAAGGCTGAATGCCCTGTTCCTGCATTATTCCATGCATCAGAACTTTCTGCGCCAACTTTATCTAAACGTTCGTAAATATTAATTTGAGCATCTGGTATTAATTGTTTTATAAGAACGCCTAATGTGGCGCTCATTATTCCGGCGCCTATAAATGTAAAATTATGTTTAGAACTCATTTTTTAAATTTAGTGTTCTAAAGTTAAGAAACCTTTGCTAACCTTTTCTTGTTCTTTTTCGAAGTTTAAAAAGTCGATCTTCGTAATAAGCTTTTAACTCATCTAAAAAAGTCATTGGGTTAGCATATTCTTCTAATACCTTGTAAGTGTGTTTGTTTTTTAATGCTAGTATTTGTTGTTCTAATTTGTCAATTTCTAAAAGTAAATATTCATTGTCGATGTTTCTTTTAATAGTAGGAACAGAGTTGAAAATAGTGCCATTTAGTATATGTTGATGAAATGCTTTTAGTGTTTTTAAATCACCAGATGAATATATTTCGATAAGTTTAGTGGTGGTTTCTGTGGCTATTTCTAATTTGTCAATTTCTGTTGAAAATTTATCGGGGTGTACCTTTAGCATAGCTTCTCTGTATAAGCGTTTTTTTTCTTTTTCTTCAGGGAAATTTTTGTTGTTTTGATTTTTGGTCTCGCTAGCTGTAGAAATCACTTCTTCTTTAAATTTATTTCCTTTTGTTTTTTGGAGTATGCGTTTTTCTTTTTTATCTTTTTTTAGTTGTTTATAAAGTACAGATAGTTCTTGCTCTTCAATAATAGCATCTTCTAAATGATTGCGGAGTGTATTCTCAAAAGTATTTACTTTTAATTCAAGCGTATTTAAAATAGCTTTTAAAGAGTCAATTCTCTGTTGTAAATCTTTCGGAATATTGGTAATCGGTACCTGATTTTTATTCATAAATATATTAGAGTAATGGATATTTCTATCGGTGAAAAAAGCATATTATAAATAGAGTATAAAGATATGAAAATGAAGTTTTAGCTATATAATCACCAGTTGTTACTGTTGAATTAAAAAGTGTAATTTAGTGGTGTTAATATTCTATTTATTTCTAAAACTACAGTAATGAAAAAAGTACTCTTAATTATTTTAGCATGTTTTTGCAGTTGTGACTCTCCAAAAGAAGAGGTGGATTTAATTGTATTAAACGCTAATATTTATACAGTTGATGAATCTTTTTCAAAAGCGCAATCTTTTGCGGTTAAAGATGGGAAATTTCTTTTTTTAGGTAAAGATGAAGAAGTTGAGAAATTATATAAGACTGAAAATAGAGTTGATGCAGGAGGAAAAACAATAGTACCAGGTTTAATTGATGCGCATTGTCATTTTTATAGATTAGGACAAAATCAACAAGCAGTTGATTTGGTAGCAACAACAAGTTTTTCTGAAGTATTAGAACGTGTTAAAGATTTTCAACTTGAAAATAAAAGAGAATTTATTTATGGTGGAGGTTGGGATCAAAACGATTGGGAAATTAAAGAATTTCCGACTAAAGCAGAAATTGATATAATGTTTCCTGATACACCTTTAGCTATAGAACGTATTGATGGTCATGCTTATTTAGTAAATCAGAAAGCTTTAGATCTGGCAGGAATTACAAATGAAACAGTTGCTATCGGAGGTGAAATTGTGAAAGTAGATGGAGAATTAACAGGAATTTTAATTGATGGTCCAATGGGTTTAGTCGATGCTATTATTCCTGAACCATCAAAAGAAACAATGATTGCCGCTTTAAAAGATGCTGAACAAATTTCAATTAAAAATGGACTTACTACAGTAAATGATGCAGGTTTGTCTAGAGAAGTTATTGAGTTAATTGATAGTTTACAACAAGCTGGAGATATGAAAATTAGAGTATATGCTATGGTTTCAAATTACCCTGAAAATTTAAAATACTATTTGAACAAAGGAATTGTAAAAACCGAGAAACTTAATGTTAGGTCTGTAAAAGTATATGGTGATGGTGCATTGGGATCTAGAGGAGCGGTAATGAAAAAAGCATATACTGATAAGCCAAATCATTTCGGAGCAATGGTAACACCGGTTGATGAAATTGAAAGCTTAGCTTATAAAATTGCAGCTACAGATTATCAAATGAATACACACGCTATAGGTGATTCGGCAAATTTTGTGGTTTTAAGGGCTTATAAAAATGCTTTAAAAAATAAAAAAGATAGACGTTGGAAAGTAGAACATGCGCAGATATTGAGTACATTAGATTTTGATTATTTTAAAGATGGAATTATCCCATCGGTACAACCAACACATGCAACTAGTGATATGTATTGGGCAGAAGATAGAATAGGCGCAGAGCGTATGCATGGTGCTTATGCTTTTAAAACACTTTTAAATCAATCAGGTATTGTTGCTTTGGGTACTGATTTTCCGGTAGAACAGGTTAGTCCATTTTTAACTTTCTATGCAGCTATTGCTCGTAAAGATGTAAAAGGGTATCCTGAAGGAGGTTTTCAAAAAGAAGAGGCTTTAACGAGAAGTGAAGCGCTGAAAGGAATGACGATTTGGGCTGCGTATAGTAATTTTGAAGAAGAAGAAAAAGGGAGTATAGAAACGGGTAAGTTTGCTGATTTTGTGATTTTAGATAGAGATATAATGGTTATAGATGAATCTGAAATTCCTAGTACAAATGTGCAAAGCGTTTTTATATCAGGTGAAATTGCAGAGTAATTAAGGCATAAAAATTTTATTATATTTTTTTGTGCTTTTATGAATGTCTTCAGATAACGTTTTTAACCAAGTTAGTTGGTTGTTTATTAAAAGCGCCTCTTGTAGTTGTGTACGCATTTGTTTGTCAATTATAGTTTGGCCTGCTTTAATTTGTTGATCTCTTTTATTACTTAAAATATCATAAGAGTTTTTTAGTTTTTCTTGAGCAGTTTCAATACTTAAATGTTGTTTTATAACGGCTTGTCTGTCTTTATCTAATAAAACTTCTGAGTTTTCTAATTGATTTTCAATATGAGAAATAAAAGCATCAAAATATTCGCTTGAGGTTGTAGTTTCGTGGTTTTGTATGAAACTTCCTGTAGAAGCTAAAGCAGAAATAAAAGTGTTATTTAATGATACAATTTCATAAATTAAGCCAACTTCTTTTTGTTTAGATTTTGGGTCTTGTGTCATTCTTTGAAACGCAGCATTTAAATTGCTGATACCTAAAAAAGCATTTTTACGTGCAATTTTGTAATTTAAATTACTAGTATCTTTAGTGTGGTATAAGTTTTTTATAGCTAATAAATAAGCTCTATTTTTTTGTATGGTGGTACTGATGATTGGTTTTAGATTCATAAACTCCCAAGTAGGCCAAAGAACATAATTTGCAATTACAGCTAGTATGGCACCAATTATGGTATCTAAAACTCGATACTTTACAACGATAAAGCTATTAGGTTCAAATAAAGCATAGATAAAAATAATATTAACGGTAATAAAAGCAGCGGCAGACCTGTAACTTTGCTGTAATAGAGAAAAGGCAATTGTTAATGATATTGCAGCTAATACCATATATACAATAGTATTTGTTGTAATAAGTATAATTATGGTGGCGCAAGTAGCGCCTATTAAGGTGCCTATAATACGGTTGATAGCTCTTTCTTTAGTAAGGCCATAACTTGGCCGCATTAGTACAACAAGTGTTAGTATTATCCAATACGGATTTTTAACACCAACAAGAGTTCCGAAAATAAAACCAATAACTATAGCAATTGTAAGTCTTAATGAATGCCTGAAAATAGGAGATTGAATTGTAAAATGTTGCAATAAAATACGAATAGAGTAATTTTCGGTTGTAATAAATTGTTGTACTTCTGTTCGCTTTAAGGTAATTTTTTCTTCTTGACTTACGTTGTTCATAATACGCCTTATTGCTCTTACTTTAGCAACTTGGCGCTCTTGGTAATCATACAAATTTCTTAATATTAAAATACCTTCTCTGCCTTCTGGTAGCTTTGTATTTTTAATGTGTTTTTCTATAAATTTCAGCGTTTGAGATAAACCAACAAGTAAATCTTTTTTGCTTTGCACTTTTTTCTTATGGACTAAAATTTCAGAAAGCACTTGTAAATGCTTGCCCATAGTTATATTCATTTTTTTGAACTTCTTAAGGGCTTTTCTGTTTTCAAATATTAAATCAATCTTGTTGTAATCTATAGTGTTTGCTAGTGCTAATTCAAGAATATCAACTAAAGAAATGAAAATCAGCACTCTTTTTTCGTCAAAGTGAGAACGACCTGATTTTAATCGCTCGCTTAGTAGTAGTTCTCTTAAAACTTCATGTTTCTCATTAAGCTGTGTTTGAAGTTTTAGAATTTCATTTAAAAGAGGTTCTCTATTTTCTTTTTCAACTAATAATTTACCTCTAATTTTAAGGTAGCTTCCTGTACTGTAAAGGGTTTCTGAAAGTAGTTGGTCTTCATCTTTTTTAGGTGCTAACCAGTAAAATACACTAACTACGAATAAAAACCAAAGTCCGCCAACACCTATTAAACCAACATGTAGCCAAATACCAAATTCAGTAACATCTTTAGATAAGCTTAAAACTATGGCTAATAAACCTGAAAAAGCAATCAGCGAACCTCTAAAGCCGTAAGCGGAAATTAATGCAGAAAGAAAAGAAAGTACAGCTATTGTTGCTATTAATAACAGAAAGTTGATTTTAGCAAAAGACATTAAAAGGGTTACGGCCATTACTAGCGATGTTCCAATTAATATACTATATGTTTTTCTTTTTAAGGTTCCTGGTGTATTTCCAGGGGCGTTTAAAAAAACACCAATAGCAATTGGTATGGCGTAAGTTATATATCCGAAAGCATTAAATGATGCTAATGGGATTATGACAGCAATAGTTTGTAATACACCCCTGTAGAAATTAGAGCTTTTTAGAAACAAAATTATTGCTTTTATATAATCCTTAATCATTATGCAAAGGTACTTATCTATTTTAATTAACTACTTTGATTTTTAGGTAAGTATAGTAAAAAAAATAGCCCTCAATACCATAAGATTGAGGGCTATTTTTAAGTTTGAGTTTGTTTTTTTACATTTTTGCAGAAACAGGTACAGATACTCGAGTTTTACCCCAGCCTAATATTAAGTCAGCATTCTTATCACTTTCATTAAAAACAATAGAAAAAGCTTCAAGAGAATCTTTGCCTTCGCTTACGGTACCTTTTACTCTAATTACGTCAGCAGCTTCATCATATGTGTAAGCTCCCCATTGGTTTAATTTACTGTTTAAAATAAAAGTCCATTCTTTAGCACCTGGTACAGTAAATAAAGAGTAAGTTCCTGCAGTAACATTGCTACCTCCAAAAGTTGCATCTTTATAAAAAGTAATTTCAACAGCTTCGTTAGCTCCTGTTCTCCAAACAGCTCCAGCTGGTGCAAGTTCAGAAATTGAACGCCCCTTAAGTTGAGGTCTGCTATACGTTACTTTTACTAATTTTTCTGCTACTTTATAACTAGAAGGGTATGCAGCAGCATCTAAAGGACTTTTGTCCAAGCTACTAAATTTTTGAGCATTTGCAGTTGTTGAAATAAGTAACAAACAAGCTGCGAATGATACTACTGATAAGAATTTTTTCATGTTATTAAATTAAGATCTTAAATGTGAATATGATTATAAGGTACTAAAGTCGGTACATTTTTTAAAACTTACAAAAAAATAGAAACTATAGTTTGGAATTGTTGATTACTTTCTTTTTTTAGTAATTTATAGGTTTTATGTTTTAAATTGTAATCAGTATTGGTGTTTATGTTTTTTAATAGAAACAATAAGTGCATCTTTGCTTTAAGATTGCTTATAAAATATAAAATTATGTGTGGAATAGTATGCGCCTTTGATGTAAAAGAAAGTACAGAAGACTTAAGACCTCAGTTGTTAGAGATGTCTAAAAAAATTAGACACAGAGGACCAGACTGGAGTGGAATTTTTGCGAATGATAAAGCAATATTAGCTCATGAACGTTTGTCTATTGTTGATCCTGCTTCAGGAAAACAACCTTTATTTAGTAAAGATAATAAGTTAGTACTTGCTGCTAATGGTGAAATATATAATCACAGAGAATTAAGAAAGCAGTTTGAGGGTAAGTATGAGTTCCAGACAGAATCTGATTGTGAGGTTATATTGGCTTTGTATCAAGAAAAAGGTGCAAGCTTCATTGATGAAATGAATGGAATTTTTGGTTTTGCAATTTATGACACTGAAAAAGATGAGTATTTTATAGCTAGAGACCACATGGGGATTATTCCTTTATATATGGGTTGGGATAAGAACGGAACATTTTATGTTGCTTCAGAATTAAAAGCACTAGAGGGTATATGTACTAAAATAGAACTTTTTCCTCCTGGGCATTACATGCACAGTTCTGACGGAGAGTTAAAGCAATGGTATACTCGTGATTGGATGGAGTATGATGCGGTTAAGGATAATGAGACTAGCATAAAAGAAATAAAAGAAGCATTGGAAGCTGCTGTTCATAGACAATTAATGTCTGATGTGCCTTACGGTGTGTTACTTTCAGGAGGTTTAGATTCTTCGGTAACATCTGCAATTGCTAAAAAATATGCTCAAAAACGAATAGAATCTGATGATGTTGCTGATGCTTGGTATCCGCAATTACATTCTTTTTCTGTAGGGTTAGAGGGCTCTCCAGATTTAGCAGCTGCACGTAAAGTTGCAGATCATATAAAAACAATACATCATGAGATAAAATTTACAATTCAAGAAGGATTAGATGCTATTAAAGATGTAGTTTATAACTTAGAAACATATGATGTAACTACGATTAGAGCTTCAACTCCTATGTACTTAATGTCTAGAGTTATAAAATCTATGGGTGTTAAAATGGTACTATCAGGCGAAGGAGCTGATGAATTGTTTGGAGGGTATTTATATTTTCATAAAGCACCAAATGCTAAAGAGTTTCATGAAGAAACAGTTCGTAAATTAAGCAAGTTGCATATGTACGATTGTTTGAGAGCTAACAAATCATTAGCAGCATGGGGTATTGAAGGTCGTGTTCCTTTCTTAGATAAAGAATTTATGGATGTGGCAATGCGTATTAATCCACAAGATAAAATGATTAACGGAGAACGCATGGAGAAATGGGTTGTTCGTAAAGCTTTTGAAGATATGATACCAGAGAGTGTTGCTTGGAGACAAAAAGAACAATTCTCAGATGGTGTAGGGTATAGCTGGATAGATACTTTGAAAGAAGTTGTGGCAGAAGAAGTATCAGATGAACAATTAGCAAATGCTAAATTCAGATTCCCATTACAAACGCCAACTTCAAAAGAAGAGTTTTATTACCGTGCAATTTTTGAATCACATTTCCCTTCAGATGCTGCGGCGCTTTGTGTGCCTCAAGAAGCTTCTGTAGCGTGCAGTACTAAAATTGCTTTAGAATGGGATGAAGCGTTCAAGAACATGAACGATCCATCTGGTAGAGCCGTTGCTAATGTGCATTCAGATGCATACGTAAAAGCTTAATGCCTTTAAAATAAGAATTACCACTGTTCACAGTTTTAATTATAATTAGTCAAAAAGAAGCACCTTACTAAGGTGCTTCTTTTATTTAAAAAAATTCGTAAATATTAACTTTCATATTTTTTACAATTATTGTTGATAACTTAATACCTGTAATAGGCGTTCAAAACACTTATTTAGCTCGGTATTAGTTATATTTGTAAGATTGCTAAATTTATATTGAAACCATTAATTTATGAGCGAAGAAGCAAATAAAGACGAGCAAAAAAAGAATAATTATTCAGCAGATAGTATTCAGGCCCTTGAGGGAATGGAGCATGTACGTATGCGTCCATCCATGTATATTGGTGATGTCGGAGTTAGAGGTTTACACCACTTGGTTTATGAGGTGGTTGATAACTCTATAGATGAGGCTATGGGGGGGCATTGTGATAATATTACTGTTGCAATAAATGAAGATAATTCTATAACGGTTAGAGATAACGGTCGTGGTATCCCTGTTGATATTCATAAGAAAGAAGGAGTATCTGCTCTTCAAGTTGTAATGACTAAGATTGGTGCAGGTGGTAAATTCGATAAAGATTCTTATAAAGTATCTGGTGGGTTGCATGGTGTTGGTGTATCGTGTGTAAATGCACTATCTAAACACCTTAAGGCAACAGTATTCCGTAACGGAACTGTTTATGAGCAGGAATACGAAAAAGGTAAAGCATTATATCCTGTAAAAAGTATAGGAGAAACTGATATAAGAGGTACTGAAGTTACTTTTTATCCAGACGAAACTATTTTCACACAGACTACAGAATTTAGTTATGAAACACTTTCAAATAGAATGCGAGAGCTTTCTTTTTTGAATAAAGGTGTTTCTATTACAATGTCTGATAAAAGACAAAAAGATAAAGATGCTCCAAACGGATATGTAGAAGAGCGTTTTTATTCAGAAGAAGGTCTTAAAGAATTTATTAAGTTTTTAGATGGAAATCGTGAGCCACTTATTAATGGAGTGATTTCTATGGAGGGAGAAAAAAACGGTATACCTGTAGAGGTTGCAATGGTTTATAATACTTCTTACACTGAAAATTTACACTCTTATGTGAATAATATTAATACACATGAAGGTGGTACTCACTTATCTGGTTTTAGAAGAGGTTTAACGGGTACGTTAAAGAAGTATGCTGATGCTTCTGGAATGTTAGATAAATTAAAGTTCGAAATTCAAGGAGACGATTTCCGTGAAGGCTTAACGGCAATTATTTCTGTTAAAGTTGGAGAGCCACAATTTGAAGGACAGACCAAAACAAAATTAGGAAACAGAGAAGTTTCTTCAGCTGTTAGTCAAGCAGTATCAGAAATGCTGACTAATTATCTTGAGGAAAACCCTGAAGACGCTAAAATCATCGTGCAGAAAGTAGTTCTTGCGGCTACAGCACGTCATGCAGCTACTAAGGCTCGTGAAATGGTGCAGCGTAAAACGGTGATGAGTATAGGTGGTTTGCCTGGTAAATTATCAGATTGCTCAGATCAAGACCCTGTTAATTGTGAAGTTTTCCTTGTTGAGGGAGATTCGGCGGGTGGTACTGCAAAGCAAGGTCGTGACCGAATGTTTCAAGCAATTTTGCCACTAAGAGGTAAGATTTTGAATGTTGAGAAAGCGATGAGGCATAAAGTTTTTGAAAACGAAGAAATTAAAAATATTTATACAGCTTTAGGTGTTTCTATAGGAACAGAAGAAGATAGTAAGGCTTTAAATCTTGAGAAATTAAGATATCACAAAGTAGTCATCATGTGTGATGCCGATGTCGATGGTAGTCATATTGAAACATTAATTCTTACATTCTTCTTTAGGTATATGCGAGAATTAATAGAGGGAGGTCATGTTTATATTGCAACTCCTCCACTATACTTAGTTAAAAAAGGAGCTAAAAAACGTTATGCTTGGAATGATAAAGAGCGTGATGAAATTGCAGAAAGTTTTAACGGTAGTGTTGGTATTCAACGTTATAAAGGTCTTGGTGAAATGAACGCTGAGCAATTATGGGATACAACTATGAACCCTGATTTCAGAACATTAAGGCAGGTAACTATTGATAATGCTACGGAAACCGATCGTGTTTTCTCTATGTTAATGGGTGATGAGGTTCCTCCGAGAAGAGAATTTATTGAGAAAAATGCTGTTTATGCGAACATTGATGCATAGAAACTAATACTTACACAACAAAAACTCGTACCATCGGTACGAGTTTTTTAGTTTTATAGAAAATTAAGATTTTATGAAACAGCTATTTTTATCATTCGCAATGTTGTGTACAACGTTGGTTATCGGACAGGCAAATATTAATGATATTTTTGCTGCAGGTGTAAATGATGCCGAGCGATTTACTAATGATTATATGAACCCAGTTTCCGAAGGTATGATTTATAGCATATCAAATGGATGGTACAATTCGGCAAGTGCAAAACCATTAGGTGGTTTTGAGATTTCTATAATAGGAAATGTTTCTCCTTTTAAAGATGAAAAAAAATCATTTGTTTTGAATACATCAGATTATGAGAATATAAAATTTGCTGATGGTAGTGATTCTAAACTAGTTTCGAGTGCTCTAGGAGACTTAGAAGGTATAGGAGTGTATGTAGAGGATGAAGATGGTTTGTTTCGTCAGAATTTTACACTACCATCAGGTTTGTCTGCTGAAGGTGTTAATTTTGTTCCTTCTGCTTTTTTGCAAGCTAGTGTAGGTGTAATTAAGGGAACAGAAATTAAAGCTCGATTTTTACCTAAAATTAGTACAGATGAGGTTGCAGTTGGCTTTTATGGATTAGGTATTCAACACGAATTTACTAGTTTGTTGCCTGTAGATAAAATTTGGCCTGTTGCGATTTCTGGTGTTATAGGGTATACGCATTTAAATGGTAGTTATGATTTTTCTGATACGGATATTATAGCGGGTGAAAATCAAAAAATAGAAACAAGAGTTAATACTTGGAATTTTCAAGCGATAGTTTCAACAAAGCTTCCTGTAATTAACTTTTATGGAGGTATAGGGTATTTGACAGGAAAGTCTAAAACAGATATTTTAGGAACTTATATAGTTCAAGAAGGGCCTTTTCAGCAAACAATAGAAGATCCTTTTTCTTTAAATACAGACGCTAGTGGTGTTACTGCTAATATCGGAACAAAATTGAAACTTGGATTTTTTAGGCTTAATGCAGATTATACAATAGCTGAATTTAATAGTTTTTCAGTAGGTTTAAATTTTGGGTTTAGATAGTATAAAACCACATTATTAAAACAAAAAAAACTCTTAAAGGCAATTAGCTTTTAGGAGTTTTTTTTAGTTAATCTAGTAATTTATGAAATGTTGAGGCTGTTAGCTGTTGAAAATGATTGCAATGAGTTTTCTTGGTGTGATATTGGTTAAGAGAAGGTGATTAGGGAAGTGTTATTTAGCTTTGTTTAGGTGTTCTTAAATCCTTATATGTTTTTACTTTAATTGGTTGATTTATAAAGATTTGTAATATTTACTGTGCTTTTTTTGTAAAAATATAGGGAATAAAAAAAGCCTGAATTTTTAAATTCAGGCTTTTGCATTGAAAAAAAGTTATTTTAATTTTCTCTAATCGCTAAAATATCTCCGTCTGTATGTTGTAGTGTTGAATTAATAAGTTCTACAGTGTCTTCAGGGAAATCTGTTCCAGGATATGTAATGGTATATATACCATCTTCTTGTTGCCATCTAAAATCAGTTTCCACGGTAATGTCGTTTCCTTCATATTGATGATGTCTTCCAAGATATGCATCATTGAAAATCCATTCATATTCTGTTTGAAGTTCAGCTTTTCCGCTAACACTTGTTTCGATAGTGTTAGTCCATATTCCGATAACAGGGTCGTTGTTAATTGGGGCTTTAGCGCAGCTAAAAAATAAAAGCGCAGCACAAAGCACAGTGTAGGGTGTGTACTTGTTCATAATAAGTAGGTTTAATTTGGGACTGTAAACATACGAAAATGAAGTGTTCACAACATTTTTTTTCGATGAAACACTTTAAAATGTAAGAATTTTCGTTAAAATACACTTTTCTTTAACATTAAGTAGGAATGAAGCATCTTTAAAAAATTAACAAAAAGAGAATTTAAAAAGTAAATTTCATCACTAATTTTCTATTTAAATTCAGTATTTTTGGACAAATAAATTCAATAAAAATTATATAAAATGAAAGTTACAGTAGTAGGAGCAGGTGCTGTTGGTGCAAGTTGCGCTGAGTATATAGCAATTAAGAATTTTGCATCAGAAGTTGTATTGTTAGATATAAAAGAAGGTTATGCTGAAGGTAAGGCAATGGATTTAATGCAAACAGCCTCTTTAAATGGTTTTGATACTAAAATAACTGGTATTACTAATGATTATTCTGCTACGGCTGGTAGTGATGTAGCTGTAATTACTTCAGGTATACCACGTAAACCAGGTATGACAAGAGAAGAATTAATAGGTATAAATGCAGGTATTGTTAAAACAGTAGCTTCAAGCCTAATAGAGCATTCTCCAAATGTTATTCTAATCGTAGTTAGTAATCCTATGGATACGATGACTTATTTAGTTCACAAGACTACAAGTATAGCATCAAATAAAATAATCGGTATGGGCGGAGCTTTAGATAGCGCTCGTTTCAAATATCGTTTGGCAGAAGCGTTAGGAGCTCCTATTTCAGATGTAGACGGTATGGTTATCGGTGGTCATAGTGATACGGGTATGGTACCTTTAACGGGGCATGCTACACGTAATAGTATTAAAGTTTCAGAATTCTTATCAGAAGAAAGATTAGAGCAGGTTGCGCAAGATACTAAGGTTGGTGGTGCTACATTAACTAAATTATTAGGTACTAGTGCTTGGTATGCACCGGGTGCAGCAGTTTCGAGTATGGTTCAAGCTATTGCTTGTGATCAAAAGAAAATATTCCCTTGTTCAACATTATTAAATGGTGAATATGGTTTAAGTGATATTTGTATCGGAGTTCCAGTCGTTTTAGGTAAAGATGGTATTGAAGAAATTGTAAATATACCTTTAAGTGATGCTGATAAAGCTAAAATTAAAGAAAGCGCAGAAGGCGTAAAGAAAACTAATGGTTTATTAGAGCTTTAATATGCTTTATTAAATTAAAAAAGACAAGGGCAGTTATCACTTCGGTAGCTGCCCTTACTTATAAATGTAAAAATATATTGTCAATTCTTATCTTAAATGATATATTTGCACGCTTACAAAAAAAACCAGAAATTAATATAGTAACTAATGCAAAATAAAGGACTTATAAAGCTTTTCGCTTTTTTGTTTGGATTGGTGAGTATTTACCAATTGTCTTACACATTCATTACAAACAATGTAGAGAAGAAAGCTGCGGAATATGCAGCAAACAGTATATCTAGTACTGAAGATGATTATTTGAATCGTAGAAAGGATTTGGAAGTCAGTTATTTAGACTCTATCGGAAGTAATTCCATCTTGGGATTTACCGACTATAATGATGCTAAGAAAAAAGAGCTTAATAAAGGTTTAGATTTAAAGGGAGGTATTAATGTAACGCTTCAAATATCTGTAAAAGATATATTGAAAGGTTTGGCTAATAACACTCAAAATCCAATTTTTAATAAAGCTTTAGCAGAGGCAGATACTGCTTCTAAAAATAGTAGTGATACGTATGTAGATCTATTTTTTCAAGCTTTCGAAAATTTAAAAGGTGATACAAAATTAGCTTCACCAGAAATTTTTGCTAATAAAGGTTTAAGTGATGTTATTAATTTTCAGATGACTGATGATCAGGTTAAGCCTATCATTAGAACTAAAATTGATGAATCTATCATATCTGCTTTTGAAGTGTTAAGAGAGCGTATTGATGGTTTCGGGGTAACTCAGCCTAATATTCAAAGAGAAGGAACTTCGGGTCGTATTTTAGTAGAATTGCCAGGAGCTAAAGATATAGCTAGAGCTCAAGAGTTACTTTCAAGTACAGCTCAATTAGAGTTTTGGGAAACATACAGACCAGATAATCAATATTTGAGTAAATTCTTATTTGATGCAAATGAGAAATTGAAAACTATTGTTGATATTGAAAAGCCACAAGTTGAAGATAAGCAAGAGTCTGAAATAGATTCTTTATTATCTGATGTAGCACAAGATTCAATTGATTTTGCTAGTCAAGTAAATCCATTAGGTAATTTATTGATACCAGCAGATCCAAACAGTTATTCTTTTGTTAGAGCACAAACTAAAGATACTGCCCAGGTTAGTGCATATTTAAACATGCCTGAAGTTCGTAGATTAATGCCTAAAGAATTACAATTTGTAAAATTCTTGTGGGAAAGACCTACAGAAGGAGCTGAAGTTGTTGGTCTTTACGCAGTAAAATCTAATAGAACATCTAGTCCAAGAATTAGTGGGGATGTTGTTAGTGATGCTAGTGATGTTTTTGATACTCGTAATAGACCTGCAGTTAGCATGTCTATGAATACAAAAGGAGCTAAAGAATGGGAAAAACTAACTAGTGATGCTAACGTAAATGGTACAGGTATCGCTATTGTTTTAGATAATAAAGTATATACTGCGCCAGGTGTTTCTCAAGCAGGTGGTATTTCTGGTGGACGTTCTGAAATTACAGGAACATTTACAATTAACGAAACTAAAGATATTGCAAACGTTTTAAGGGCTGGTAAATTACCTGCTAAAGCGGAAATTGTACAATCCGAAATTGTTGGTCCTTCATTAGGTCAAGAAGCAATTAGTAGCGGTTTTAATTCTTTTGCTATAGCAATGGTTTTTGTATTGCTTTGGATGATATTTTATTATGGTAAGGCAGGTGCTTTTGCAGATGTAGCTTTATTATTCAATATTTTATTAATATTTGGAGTATTAACAAGTATCAAAGCGGTTTTGACATTGCCAGGTATTGCAGGTATAGTCTTAACGATTGGTATGTCTGTTGATGCAAATGTGCTGATATTCGAACGTATTAAAGAAGAGATAGATAAAGGTAAAGGAAAGTCTTTAGCAATTGCAGATGGTTTTAGCAATGCATTGTCTTCTATATTAGATGCCAATATAACAACAGGTTTAACTGCTGTAATACTTTTCATATTTGGTTCTGGTCCGATTAAAGGATTTGCAACAACATTAATAATAGGTATTATTACTTCATTGTTTACTGCAATATTTATTACACGATTATTAATCGAATGGTATTTATCAGGAAAAGACAGAAGATTAGATTTCTCAACAGGTATTACTAAAAACTTGTTTAAAAATATTCACATTAACTTCTTAGGGAAACGTAAAATTGCTTACATACTTTCATCTGTTTTAGTTTTAATAGGTCTTTATTCATTGTTTTTTGGCCCAG